>NZ_OY775937.1:0-352500 GCF_963675255.1 uncultured Desulfobacter sp. | reverse complement strand
TAAATGTCGCCATGGTCGCCACTAAGGTGGATCAGGTGATTGACGTTTTTTACGTCCGGGATATTGAAGGGGACCAGAAAATAGAATCAGAAGAAAAATTGAATCAGATAAAAACCGCTATTATTAACCGTCTTCCACAGATACAGTCACAGGAGGTCATGAATGAAAAAAATTGAGGCAATTATTAAACCCTTTAAGCTGGATGATGTCAAAGAGGCCTTGAGCGAAATCGGCATCTACGGCATGACCGTTACAGAAGTTAATGGGTACGGCCGGCAGAAAGGGCACAAAGAAATTTACCGAGGTGCGGAGTATGTTGTTGATTTTGTTCCGAAAATAAAACTTGAAATTGTTGTGACCGACGACCGACTTGACGAGACCGTGGAAACTATTCGGTCTGCGACCAATAGTGGTAAAATCGGTGACGGTAAGATTTTTGTGCTGCCGGTTGAAGGGGCCATCCGGGTTAGAACCGGTGAACGCGGAGATGATGCAATTTAACGGTTAGGGTGCTTTTGCGCCCCATTATTTCAAACTCAAAAACAGGGGTAAACCCACAATAATTTTTATATATAGAGAAAGGTAAAAAAATGACACCAAAAGAAGTATTGGCAATGGCAAAAGAAAATGACGTTAAAGTCGTTGACATCCGTTACATGGACTTCATCGGCACCTGGCAACATTTTAGTGTGCCGGTATCGGAACTGACAGAAGCTTCTTTTGAAGACGGATTTGGTTTTGACGGTTCTTCCATGAGAGCATGGCAGAAGATTGATAATTCCGATATGAACGTAATTCCTGAAGCAGGTACGGCAAAAATTGATCCGTTTTTCAAAGTACCGACCATGGTTGTTCTCGGCAACATCCATGACCCTATCACCGGTGAAGCTTATTCCAGGGATCCCCGCGGTATTGCCAAAAGAGCTGAAGCATATATCAAAAGCACCGGCATCGGCGACACCATTTTTGTAGGTCCTGAGCCCGAGTTTTTTATTTTTTCCAATATCCGTTACTCTTCAGATCCTCACGCTTCCTTTTTTGAAATTGATTCCCCGGAAGCACATTGGAACACGGGTGACGGTTCCGAACCCAACCTGGGATACAAAATTAAACCTAAACACGGTTATTTTCCCCTGCCTCCCACAGACCAATACCAGGACATGAGAACAGAGATGATGCTGACCCTTCAGGATCTGGGCATTGATATGGAATGCCAGCATCACGAAGTTGCTTCTGCCGGACAGTCTGAGATTGACCTTCGGTTTGACTCCCTGTTGAACATGGGTGATAAGCTTGCCTGGTTCAAATATGTATTGAGAAATGTGGCTGCAAAATACGGACATTGCGTTACCTTTATGCCCAAACCCCTTTATGGTGACAATGGTACCGGCATGCACACCCACATGAGTTTCTGGAAAGACGGCGATCCCACATTTGCGGGCAACAAATATGCAGGTATGTCCGACAGCGCCCTGTGGGCCATCGGCGGTATCATGAAACACTGCAAAGCCCTGTGCGCCATCACCAACCCCACCACCAACTCCTACAAACGTCTGGTGCCCGGTTTTGAAGCACCTATTAAACTGGCTTACTCCAGCCGGAACCGTTCTGCTGCCATCCGTCTGCCCATGTACTCCGGATCTCCCAAGGCAAAACGTCTTGAATTTCGTACGCCTGATCCCTCTGCCAACGGTTATATGGCTTTCTCCGCCATTGCCATGGCCATGCTTGACGGTATCCAGAATAAAATTGATCCGGGCGATCCCATGGATAAAAATATCTATGATCTGCCGGCTGAAGAACTGGCTGCTATTCCGTCCGCACCGGGGACCCTTGAAGAAGCTCTGGACGCACTTAAAACGGATAATGACTTCCTGCTCAAAGGTGATGTTTTCACCAAGGACGTTATTGACTACTGGATTGACTACAAAATGGAAAACGAAGTTAAACCGGTTATCAGCCGCCCGCATCCCCATGAGTTCTATCTGTACTTTGATATTTAATAAACCAGCCTTCTGTTGGGGATTGACCTGACAAACGGGTCCGGGAAGCCTTGGCTGTTTCCCGGGCCCGTTTTTTTTTGCTATGTCAGCCTGTCTGTGACGCGTCTTGATCCTTCATTTTTTTTAATGCAATCAAAAACAAAATACGATATATAAATGGTAGCAACACAAGCCTTGGAACAGGAAAAAATATCCTGCCTCAAACTATCACAGCAAGGGAGCAGATACAGAAAATATGAAAAACTCCGACCTATTCCCCAAATTCATCCTGAACGTTGTTGTGGCCCTGTTCATCTGTTTTTCTGTTAATTTGGGCTATGCCCAGCAGGTTGCTGCGCCGGACGGTAGCGGTCGTCAGGCCAATGATTTTGAATTGCTTACCCAGCGGCTTGTCCAGGATGGGTTTGATCAGGAAAAGACCAAAGCCTTGTTTGATAATAAATTGATTTACTTTGATCCTGCTGGTGTTTCTTTGTTTTTTATCCATTCTGAATCCAGTCTTAACTATGACCAGTTTTCTTCTCCGAAATCCATAGCCAATGCCCGAAATTATATGGTCACGCATAAAGAGAGCCTTGATAAAGCCCAGGAAGAATTTTCAGTGGACAAAACCATCATTACAGCCATTCTTATGGTGGAAACTCGCCTGGGTACATACCTTGGCAAGCGCACGGTGATAAATACTCTGTCCACCATGGCAGCGCTTACGGACAAAGCGCTTGCCGAAAGGGTCTGGGGTGCTATCTCAAATAATAAAAAACCTGAGCGGGTAACTTTTGATAAAAAGGTGGATCGAAAAAGCAGATGGGGATATGAGGAGCTTAAGGCTCTGATCAGCTATGCCAATCGTGAAGGAATTGACCCTGTTGATATTAAAGGGTCTTACGCCGGCGCCATGGGTATTCCTCAGTTCATGCCCTCCAACGCTCTGACACTGGCAAGGGACGGCAATAAGGATGGGCGGGTGGATTTGTTTGACCATGATGACGCCATTTTTTCCGTAGCCAACTATTTAAAACACCATGGCTGGAAATCAGGCTTAAGCCGTCAGCGCCAGCACAAAGTCCTGTTCAAATACAACCATTCCAACTATTATGTAGATGCTTTGCTCAAGATTTCGGATAAGTTGAAATGATGGGCAATGTTTGATCCGCAACAAAAACGTATAACCTTTTCAGTCGGTTTATAAAACATCGGAAAAAAATTAAATGACACCCAACGAACTTATTCTATATATCCTTCTCATTGTCGGCATCTCCTTTGTCCTGACCCTGCTGGCTTTAATCGACCTGATAAAAAAAGATTTTCCCACACTAAAAGAAAAATTTGTCTGGCACCTTGTGGCTATCATTCCGGTCATCGGCTGGCTTTTTTATTTTGCCTTGGGCGCCAAAAAGGGCACCCGTAAAAACTTTGATTCAGAGTAAATTCAGAGAAGAAGGCTGGGTACCCCATTGGCCTGAGATGCTTTGGTCTTAATTTTTATTGACTTTTAAACCCAATCATTATAGATATCCATCTTTATAAAGAGATGTGGTCCCATCGTCTAGCGGTTAGGACGCTGGCCTCTCACGCCGGAAACCGGGGTTCGATTCCCCGTGGGATCACCACCTTGATAATAAAGGCTTTCAGCGGTTTGCTGAGGGCCTTTTAAGTTTCTGGAAACTTGAGTTCCCCACACGTTATATAAATTTCAAGGTAATTCCAGGTAAAACATTTTTCCTTGATTCTCGATTGACACCTACCTTAATCAGTGCTTTTGTTGAACCATGCACTGCAAATACCACAAGTCCATATCGCCGATCTCAAGGAACACGGCTATATTGTACTGAATGACTCGCTGGTTGTTTTGCAGTGGTGCGCTCACCCTAAGAATAAGCGGTATGGCCAGGATAATGTCATTGGGCATATGCCGCCAGTCTGCAGGTAGCTTTATTGTGATGGGGTGGCTGGTGGGGGATTTGTGCACAGGATTAAAAAAACATGAAAAAAGATAAAAAAATTTGGTTCATCGGGATCAGCAGAACATTTTGGGTTCCCACTTCAATAGAGGGGTGGTTTATCATGATAGTTTCGATTTTCTTTCTATACTTGATTTCTGTGATCAATGGTGTGTCTGATGATATCCCATTTTCCTTTTCCAGGCATTGGCCGATTTTGGTTGAAATGGCCGTCGTGATTTTTGGTCTGTACTGGGTAACGGCTGGGCATGTGGACAAGAGGTATTAAAGCCGAAAATAAAAAAGGGTATCCGAAGATACCTCATGCCCCTCCCCAGCAAAATCAGGAGGGGGGTTTTGATTACCCTCAGCTGCGGGTAATTGCTCCCTGGCATATGAGTCTGGATCATGATTGGGATGGGATGGGACCAGTATTTACCCTGAAGCACTGGTAAGTGCCTGAAAAGTTGGTGTTTTTGTTTGGATCTCTTTTTTCCAAATCAAAGATGAAACTCCGCTGATGCTTCCATCGCCAGTTCAGGTGTGTCAAAAAACTTCCCATTGGGGAATACGGAGGTCTCATAATTGTTATGTGCATAACTGTAAAATGAGATTCCCCATTCTTCATCTCCATAATATCGAAGTCGGCATAGATGTATTGGTGTATTTCTCATCCGCTCGATATACTCTTCCCTTGTCTCTGGAAAATCAGCAGGCCAATCCTGTCTTGGTTCTTCTGGCTCGGTGTAGGCATCGACGTAGCAAAATTTATCTCGAAATCGAATGTCAAGTTTTGTGTATCGACCAGCAAGGTTTTTTTCTGCGTACTTGGTGATACGGTTCTCTATCTGAGATTTTACTGTATCAGTTATTTTTACTCCGCCACTGTCCGGGTCTCGTTGCTGGGTATATGACATCTCAAATCCTTTTTTTAGATGTGTGTCTGAATGTTTTAAATGGGCATTTTATTTGGTATTCATTCCTAAACTTTTTCATCATACACAATATATGTCACAGAATCTATATCACTGCGCCCAAAAACCACGACTATGTTGTCCACCTTTAACCCCGTTACAATATTGTTGCACCCAGGTCGTAATAATGTTTGCATAGTACTTTAGACTTTAGATCCAGAAGTAACACTTACCCCGATCCTCTGGCTCGAATTCCCATCTTTACACTGCACCTCATTGCTGGTAATGAATGACTATTTTTCTTTTATGATCGAACAGAACTTAAATGTCATTTGAACAAACCTTCAAGAATATAGATGATGTCCTCTGGAAAGAGGCTGGATGCTCCTCAGAACTCGACTACACTTGACCCGGAAGGAACGTGTGGACACCAGCAAGGCCTTCGTCTTTGATCATTATGATGCCAAGCAGCAGGAGTTCCTGTCCTTTGTCCTGGACCATTATGTTGATCAGGGTGTGGAAGAATTGGATCAAAGCAAAATGGCAAGTTTGCTGGAATTAAAATACGACACCATCAATGATGCCGTGGAAGAACTTGAAGGCATCCCGCAGATCCGGGATCTTTTTATTGGGTTCCGGGAGTACCTGTATGCCCCCATGGTGGCTTGATCTTTTTTGGAATATGAATGGCACCTGTTCAGAGAAATTTGATATCTTGCATTAATTTTTTTATGGCCAGTTCTTTGCCCTTTGCCTCCACTTCTACAGTGATATCCAGAGATAACCATTCTTTGGGAAAATCATTGAAATTGATATAGTCGTGATGTTTTCTGGGGTTAGAAGACCCCCAACCGTCTTTGGGGGATGATATGTGAAACAATGGCTCACGGTCCCAAGTCTTTATGCTTTTTATGGTTACCTCCTCGACAGATAAATTATCCTGGAGGCATCTGTGATGGTGAACGTCATAAACCATAGGAATGTTGAGTTTTGCACACACGGGCAAGATGTCAATTGGTGAATAGCTTCTGTCATCGTTTTCAAGGGTCAGTTTCTTTCTAACCGGTTCAGCCAAGGTATCTATTGTTTTCATAAGGCGCAAAATGGCTGACGGTTTGTCTCCATAAACCCCACCTGCATGTATGTTGATCACATCAGCATTCACCCATTCCGCTACCTGTGCTTGGTATTCAAGATCCTGAATAGACCTGCGGATAACGTCCGGGTTGGGGGATGACAGAATAATAAATTGGTCTGGATGAAAAGTTGTACGGATATCATATTTTTGACTGAAGACACCGCAGGATTTGAAATCATTTATAATCTTATCTGAACCCGGGAGTTCACAGATATCGTAGCCCATTTCAGGGTGTGTTTTCAAAGGAAGGATCTGGCTGTTTATACGAAACGATCCAATTTTGTTTCCACGGCAGAATTCAAGCGCTTTTAACAAGCTTTGAGCATTATTTGCACATAAATTGGACAGGCGTTGTTTTCGTTCTTCATCGGGGAACTGAGCAAGATATTTTGCCGTTGTTTTTCGGAATTTAACAGGATGTTCTTTAAATACACAGCAAAGTCCAAGTCTTAGCATTATTTATTCCGATATCTGTTTTTGTCAGTCAACGATCATTATCGATCTATATATGTCACCTTAATTGTTCCGATCACATTGAGCAAACATTATGTCATAGAATATGTCCAACCGGTCAGAATTTAAAGTGTCTTCATGAAGAGGTCCACCAACCCTGCTTCTGTTCAGCAATTCTAAATTTAATAACGTATTATCTTTTCTGCTTGTTTTTTTCTTGCTCGTGCTCTTAATCATGCTCTTGCTCGAAGTATTATTTCGAGCAAGAGCATGAGCACGATTAAGCGCACGATGGCGTATCGACTCAAATTTAGAATTGCTGGCTTCTGTTATTGAACGCTTTTTTCTGGGAGGTCTTTATGATAGCTTATACGATTAGTCTTTGGTCCCATATTTACCTATTTCCATTGATAACGCCTGGCAGTTTTTTTCCAACCCAACCAACCTGGCTGAAATTACGCCATCCTGGCTTAGTTTTAAGCTAACGCAAAAGGTGCCTGAAAATGTTCATGCCGGAATGATAATTTCATACCGCCTGACTCCTATTCCATATATACTCGTCACTTGGATACAATATTCGACTATCGGTATGAAAAACTAACACGACTATTCAGTGGCACCGCTCCGGTGGGAGAGACGAAGAACCGACATGTCCCAAAAGCGGATACTACAAATATTCCCGAGAAAAATAGCTGAATAGGCATCACTGATAACTCCAAAGTATCGCCCCCGAAGGTTACTACTGTTGATGGTAATCCGTTAAAAAAATTTGATATTTTAAAGCAACTTTTTTTGGGTAATGTGTGAAATGCAAATTTTAAATATATGATTACATTTCTCGATCAAGATTGTATAGTGGTCGGGTATATAATTTATGAGCTCCGCCTCAGTTAATGCCAGCGACTTAAGGGACTCGGCAAAAAACAAATTCCCCATTCTGCTTGCCTTTTTATCCTTATTCTTCGTTGGAATTCAGGACACATATTTCAATATGCTCCCTAATGGAGGGCATTTAACAATTGAAACAAATCGATGAGCATATGACGACAGAATTAACATATATGGATCGGGCAGCAGGTGCAATGTACGGCCTGTTTATTGGGGATGCGTTGGCGATGCCGGTTCACTGGTATTATAATACCAAGGCCTTAGAAAAAGATTACGGTTATGTGAAAGATTTTATGAAGCCTCAAAATCCACACCCGGAATCCATTCTATGGCGTTCATCCTATAAGCCTCCAAACAAAAATGCAGATATTTTACATGATCAATCAAAATATTGGGGGCAGCGTGGAATACATTATCATCAATTTCTCAAGGCCGGAGAGAATACTCTCAATTTAAAACTCGCCGGGGAACTTCTGTTATTGATCAAAAAGCAGAAGCGTTACTCTGAAAATGAATGGCTGAATCGTTTAGTCGAATATATGACCACACCGGGCTGTCATAATGATACGTACATCGAAGAATATCTCAGATATTTTTTCACCCAATACGGTCAAGGCTGTGATTTAACAGAGTGCGGCAGGAAAGATGAAAATCATATTGGTGGATTGAGCCTGATGCTTCCTCTTCTTGTGGTGTTTGGTCAAAACAGGGATTATGCTCAAAAAACGGCATTATCCCACCTGGCTTTAACACACGATGGGCCATCCATGATTTCCGGTGCAAAAATAATAGCAAAGATTGTTCTGGATGTTCTAAACGGCACATCCCTTGAAGATGCCATTGTGGTTCATTTCCTGAATGGAAAGGATGGCAAGTCGAAACTATCGTTTGATTCATTGTTTGAGTTTCCAGATAGTTCGGTGGTTGGAAAACACTTTTCATCAGCCTGCTATATGGAACACTCGATTCCGGCAACGCTTTATCTTGCCTATAAATATGCGGGTAAACCAGAACAGGGGCTGATCGCTAATACAATGTGTGGTGGAGATAATGCCGGCAGGGGTGCTGTTTTAGGTGTTCTCTGGGGTGCTGAAGGTGGCATTTCCTGTTGGCCTGAGCGCTGGATAAGTGGTTTGCTGAATCCTCCGGAAATTGTTTCTATAGAGATGCTGGACTAAAATTGGTGTTACAACGAGAATAAATAAAAAAAGGAAGCTGAAAAATGGAACTTAAATCTTATTTTGAGAGTACGAACGGAACAGGTATTTTATCGACTGCAGACAGCAATGGTAATGTCGATGCGGCTATTTATTCACAGCCTCATTTTTTGGAGGATAAGATTGCATTTATAATGCGGGATCGCTTAACGCACAAAAATCTTGAGTCCAACCCTCATGCAGTCTATCTGTTTATAGAAGACGGACCGGGCTATAAGGGGAAGAGAATTTATTTGACTAAAGTCAAAGAAGAGAAAAATACAGAGAGGATCGCTTCTCTTAAACGCAGGAAAAAAGATTCAAATCCTGATGAGGATAAATTTCTTGTATTCTTTGAATTTAATCGTGAAAGGCCTTTAGTTGGTGATAAGTAGAACCCCTGTTTAAAACCGAGATCAATCTTGTTGCACCCGGTTCAAGTTCTTGAGACCATGGAAATATATGCAATGAATGTTATCAATATTGGCTTTTCGATTCATCGGCCGGAAATGATTCCGATCACCGAAAAGATAATGGATCAGCATGATATTATTTACTTAGAGGAGCCGCCTGACAGCCATTTTACAGAAATGTTGAAAGGTTCCCTTGACGTAGATGATTATCTGATGCCGATGGATCTGGAATATCCGGAGTTCAGCCGGGCCATGTGCCACCTTGAAAGAAGTCTGTTTAAAAAGGGAAAACAACTGTTTCAAACAGATCCGTTTGTCGAGGTATTATTGTTGATTCATGAATCATTTGCAGAAGGTAAGCGTCCCGAGGACTTGGATAAAGGGTCAATATTGTACTATGTTTATTTGGCTGAACGAGATGCTACAGGCGCATTATTACATTTTTATAAAACATCTGTTACCGGCACTTTTGAAGAAACAACTACTGCTGTTAGACATTTTGCACGGGCAGACGCCGCACGCTTGAGATTGCGTGATTCGCTTAGAGCTCAGGAGATAGTGCAGCATATAAAAAATGGCTGCAATATTTTTATTGAGGCCGGAATGATACATTATTCGATTTATCTGAAAATTTGGAAAGAATTTAAAAACACCTTTATTGTTCGACCACTGTTTTTGAATCGTATCCTGCTGCCAGAAAAGAATTCATACCAAGGCCTCTACAGCCCTGGTGATTTGTTGACCCTGGCATATGTTTTCCACCCCAGACTGAACAAAGATAAATGGGAGTCTCTTCTGGCGGCACGTTCAATTGTTTATTCAAAAATAATTCAAAAAGAGGAAAATCAACAGGACGCAGATAAACTTTTCCATTTAAAAAATGAAAGTGATTGTATTGGCATTTGCAGAATGCTTAACATGGATGATTGCAAATACCTTTACTCTATTATTCGAAAGAGAAAAACAATGGATTCCTTTAATATTGTCAGGGAATACATAAAAAAGAATAACATTTAACCGGCAAAAGATTTTATGGACAAAAGACCCAAATTTCAGATTAAACCCGGGCGATTCTCTGTGGGTATGATTATGGAGGCCGGCGCAAGTGATGTATGGCGGATCATTACAGACACATTCCTTTGGCCTGAATGGGGGCCATCCGTCCTTGATGTGAAATGCAGTGACAGGTTCATCTTATATGGCAGCAAGGGGGCTGTAAAAACTGCTATGGGTCTCTCGCTTGCTTTTACCATTACATCTTTAAAAAAAGAAAGAGAATGGACATGGGCCGTTGGGGGTGTCGACGCCACAGGGCATCGCATTCTTCCAATTAATGATGATTGCTGTCTGTTGTTTTTTGATATGCCGATCTGGGCCATCCCTTATTCAATTATCTGTTTGATTGCCCTTAATCGTATCAAAAAGCTTGTAAACTAAACTTTATTCAAGCAACATTTTTTATATTTTTTACCACTGCCGCAAGGGCACGGGTCATTTCTTCCTATTTTTGGGGAATTTTTTTGAAATGAAATTTCTTTATTTTTACTTTTCCCCATATTGCTGAAAATATCATTCATTTTTTTTGCCCTTAACGCTCGTTGTTTCTCCTCTTCTCTTCGTTCTGCTCTAATTGCTGGGAGTTCTGGGATATCAGCATTATGAATCAAACTCAGGCATTCTAACGGACTGCCAACATAATCGGCATTATTTTCATTGTTATAAATATCCTGCAGAACGGCGATTCCCCTGTGGTCACCAATCCCTTGCAAACAATAGGCAAACATCTCGTAGGAGTCTACTTCACTATTCTCGTCGTTCCATTTTTCCATAATCAGGTCAAACGATTCAGAATATGGAAGATGTTCAAGAATCGAAAAAAGCTCCCACTCTTTAATTTCATTCTTCTGTGCGGCATTTAAAATTAACTCATCCGCTGACTCGTCCAAAGCATTTAAGGCTGTTATGGTCGTCCCATAAATATAATCCAGACTGTCAGTATCATTTAAAACACGGATTAAAGCAGGTACAAATTCTTTTTTACCGATCCGGCCCATGATTTTTACAATCTCAATATCGCCCCAGGTATTCAAACCGTCTGTTAAAGCAGCTTGTAATTCATCGACAGGAGCAATATTAATTATTCTTTGAAACAATTCGTCTGGCAATTTTGAGCCGGCATTTTGTATGGCCAAGATTAATCCAGAGCTGTCTGCTTCTTCCATTAAAGCTTTTACATAAGCATGTCGTTCTATAATGGAGAAGTACACTGACAGCACGAAACCAATTAAGGACTCTATATCTTCAAAATTCTTAGATGTCCTGAGTTTATGCCATAAAGAAGGTTGTTTTGATAACTCCTTAAATAAAAATGCGCCTGCTGAATCTATATTGAAAAATTTCTGAACGTCACCAGGTACTGTTTTATCCGGGTATCGCTTTTGTTTGATATTTTCGGCTTCAAACAGCAGGGTTCTAATGAGGTCATGGTATTGTTTTTTCGTGATGAAAAAATTAATTTTATCCTTTGTATCTTGCTCAATGGATAGATGATCATTTCTGTTAAAAAAGAAATCAAAAACCTCCACTGAATCTTTAATAATGCTTTTACTTCCCTGGTTCTTGGTTAAATCATTAAAATAATCACCGGCACACAAATAATTTGCGAGAGCTTTTAACAGAGCGTTTTCTATATCTTTGCCTTTTTTTACAGGCTTCAGAATGATATCTATGATCCAGGTAATATCCTCCTGATGATTATGCTTCAACAAATTTAAAACAGCATCACCTTGAAGCATGGGATCTTTAATTTGCTTTACAGCGGAAATTAATGTTTCTCTTGCGGCATCTTTATGGATACTTCCTAAGTAATTAAAAACCCCAAAAAATGAACCAATGCTCACGTCATTTGACAATGATTCAATGATCTTTTCCAAAGCAGGCTCATATTTCATCTTTGATAATGCCAGAGCACAATTGGATGGAATATTCCCCGAATCATTCAAAAAGCTATTCAAAATAGCCGGAGCATGTTGGACGGCTTGATGTTTAGCAAGATATTTGGGTGCCATACATGCCAGGTGCGAGTCCTCATCCGAGATTAATCTGCTGACCTCGTCAGTATATCTATTGGGATATTGTTTTTCTAAAGCCTCAAAAGCCCATCTCCTGACAAGGCGATTGTCATGGGAAATAAACTTTACGTAATCTTCATAGTTCCATAATCTATCCATTATTATTCCTTTTCGTTTTTAATACTTTCAGCCAGTTCATATGCAATGCTGCTGCTTTCAAGCCGCATGATACTTTCTTCTGAATAACTGTAGCGGCTCGGAATATAAAACCCCAGGGCTCGGAATAACTCCGATTTTGGGCTCTAATTATACGTTACTACGTTAGCGCCTGGGCTCACATTATACGTTAATAGGCTCGGAATAACCATTTCCGGCTCGGAATAATTCAGGCCGGGCTCTGTTTATACGATTCTATAAATCATGTCTCACAAATTCTACCAAACTATGAGTTAATGATCGACATTGAGCAGTTGAATTTTAAAAAATTTGAATATACCCTCTTTGCACCATTATAATCAACACACACAGAGGGCCAAACATTGGAAACCGTCACAGTCGAACGTATTGACCACTTGGGTATTGTTGCCGGCGTTATCAAGGATTTGAAAATCATCGAAATGATTGACTCCCGCATACCAAAAGATGAGAAGGAAAATATCAGTGCCGGAGAAGCTATCGCCGGCATGGTTCTAAATGGACTGGGTTTTTCCAATCGGCCGCTGTCGCTGACGCCTCAATTTTTCGAAAACAAGCCGCTGGATGTTTTGTTCCGTCCAAGAGTGAAAGCCTCGGACTTCAATCACTACAAGCTGGGGCGCAGTCTTGATGATGCGGTCGACTACGGCTCTGAATTGCTTTTCAACGAAATATCCTCATCTGCCTGTCGGTCGGAAAGTGTCCATTTGCTTTTCAACCATCTGGACACCTCATCTTTTTCATTAACCGGAGAATATCTTCCGGATTCGGATGAACATGCCATCAAAATAACTCATGGTTACTCCAAGGATCATCGTCCTGATTTGAAACAGGCTGTGCTGGAGCTGATGGTGTCCCAAGATGGTGGCATTCCCATTTTGTGTAAGTGCTGGGACGGGAATGCTTCGGACAATACCGTGTTCAAAGAACGCAGCAGTGAACTTATCCGTCAGTTCAAAGCGAGCGATACCCCTCGTTACCTGGTTATGGATTCGAAAGGGTATACCAAATCCAATGCTTCCAACTTGAAAGATATCCCGTTTATCACCCGCATCCCGGGATCCATTTCCATTGTGAAGACCGTCATCGAACAGGCCCTGCAATGGGATCAGTGGGTGGAGATTAACGATGACTATCAGTGCCAGACGTTGGAGTTAGGACATTATGGAATTGATCAACGTTGGTTGATCATTCGCTCCAAAGGAGCTTTGGAGCGCGCAGTCAAGAGCGTTGAAAGAACCATTTCAAAAGAGAAGAAGCGCGCTGAAAAAGAGCTTTTCCATCTTCAGGCCCAACGATTTGATTCGGAAGCCGAAGCAATGACAGCCCTCCAGGAACTCAGTGATAAATGGAAGTATCACCTGGTTGACACGATTGAGCTCAAACAGCACATCAAATATGCCGTCAAAGGTAGGCCAACGCCGGATACTCCGATCAAATCAATTAAATTGCAAATCAATGCGGAATTAAAGGTCAATCAAGGGAAAGCCGATCAAGACCGCGATCAGAAATCCTGTTTTGTTCTTGGTACCTCAATTCCAAAAGTCCAGTTGAACGACGAAGATGTATTTTGGGGATACAAAGGTCAGTCTAAAGTCGAGAATGGCTTCCGATTTATCAAAGACCCTTTATTTTTTGCATCTTCGTTGTTTGTCCAAAAAGCATCTCGTGTCGAAGGAATGTTGATGGTGATGACCTTATCATTATTAGTTTACTCCATTGCCCAGCGGCGCATGCGGAACGAATTGAAGCGCCTTGAAACAACACTGCCCAATCAGATTGGGAAACCTGTTCAAAACCCGACTCTTCGCTGGATTTTTCAACAAATGGAAGGTATCGACTGTGTGAATATTTCCCATAAAAAAGGTGAAGTCCAGTGTCTTATCAATGGGTTAAATGACATACGGAGGAAAATATTAACTCTTTTTGGACAGACCGTATCAGAAATATATCAAATTTCTTTTGAATAGGTCTGCCCAATGTCGATTAATGAGACTATGTTTTTTAAGACGAGAATTTAAGATGCGGAAAGAGTCGATATACCGTTCAGAACGACAATGCTGAAATCAGTTTCAACAAACGATCGTTTTCTGAGACTTAATAAAAAGGGATGTCATATTTCTAAAACAAGAGCAGCGAGCCTTACTTCTGCCATTTCCCACCTTTCTGAAATCATTGGCAACGACTGATGATACCATTATTGGTGACCTTTGTATTTCTCAAACGAGAATCGCATTATTTGCATTCCATAGACCAAATATTTTTTCTTGTAAATTATATGGATGCAATATATCCATTAAAATAACAACAAATTGTGACTTGGCCGACATATCTGTGATTTATGCAAAAGCAGTTTGGTAAACCGTTTCACCGATAAATTCGGGTTTTTGACCCACCGGTACAAAAAAGCAGATTTTGGGCCAATCCGTTTAAAAACGCGCGGCAATAATTAATGTTATAAATTATTAAATTACTATGGATATTCATATCAAACAAATTTGTTTGTGGATCAAAGAATACAAACACGTTCTTAGAATAGTTGGTGGAATTCTGTTCTTCTTAGCATTTATTGCGGGGCTTTTTTGGGTTTTCGGCCAAGATGTTGAATCTGTAGCATTCATTTTAAGTTTGTTAAGCTCTTTATTTTTTGCAAGTCCATCAATCGCTGAATATTTTTTACCAGAGCGTAAGCCTATAAAAAATATGACGTTTCAAGAAATACTTGAGTTTATACCTACAACCGATCCCAAAAAAGATTGGCACGGTATATCGAAAGATTGGTCGAGCGAGTGGTTCTTAAAAGAGGATCCTCGCCTTCGCTTTCGAGCAAAATATGTTGATGATGGGATTCAAAATGAAGATTTCAAGGACGAGTGGGCCAATTGCCATCTTCACCCCCACGCAACAGGGTATTGGCATGAACTATACTATGATGGTGCATTCCTTGATAGAATTATACTTGTAGCCGTTGATGGTGCACGCGCTCATATCCCACCGCCTGAATTTGAAAGCAAAAAAATCAGTTTTTACAATTACCAGGTAGCAAAAATACACGACTCTCAAGACACATTAGATGAATATATTTCAAAATCAAAGCTTGAGGTTGAAGATTTATAACCACTCACAGGACGGGACAGCGAGAAGCTTATCCGCCTTTTTCAAATACTGTCGCGCGGTCCGTCAGTTCAACCGTTATGCGATTGAAGAAATTTTCAAAATATGCCTGATAATAATAGTTCTACGAATTGGAAAGACATTCTAATTACAGCCGTTCTTACATCGGTACTTACCTTAGGCTGCTCATATTTCATAATGAAAAGCCAACTTTCAGAGGAGCAAAAATATTGGTCAGAAAGATTTAGAACTGAGAGAGCCCAGGATATATTAAACAAAAAAGTTACTTTATTAGAAGAATTGAATAGCGGGATTTTAGAATCTGAGGTACTTGCTAAAGAAATTAAGCTTAGCTTTTCATCCTTCAATGCTCTCATGGAACTCTGCAGGGTTGATCCCAAATGCGATATAAATAACGTTGAGTTTAATAAAAAAGTCGTTAATTACCACAAATACATAAATCGCCTTGCCGCAAAATTTCAGATGGTTCCAGTATATTTTCCAAATGATATAGCGTTGATAGTTGAACCACTGAGCCGAGCTATTGAATTGAATTATGAAGCCAACGCAAAGACTCTGATTGATTTTTCAATCACCGATCCCAAAAAAACCAAGGACTATTTTGAAAGAGATTTTAATACGGTAGGTGAACTTACAAAAATTCGACTAAAATTAATTAAAAAAATGCTGGACGATATTAATACTTACGCTGGAACCATTTATACGCACAACAAGGCTAATTCAGCCGAAGCAAAAAGCCGCGCGGCTGATTAGCCTCGTTAAAATCACCTACTTTTAGATCTTTTTAGGAATCGGAAACCCCACAATGTGTCTATTATCAGCCACTCAAAGCCTGTATTGAAGGGGCGTTGACTACTTCTGTCATTGATGATGTCAGATTCAAATTTTATTAACGTATAAAGTGAGCCCGGCCTGAATTATTCCGAGCCCTGGGGTTTTATATTCCGAGCCGCTACAAATAACCAAAGCTCAAAAAATTAATGCTGCCATACCAGGTGATTTTATTATCAATAATTGCAAATTTTTGATGAATGTTCGATCTGAATATCAAACGCACTCCTGTTTCTTGGGCGACTTTAAATATTTGTTTCAGTTCTTTTTGTCTATCTTCTTTAAGGCCCATGATCGGAATAAACGGCCATGGCCGACCGGGTCCTTCACCGAGGTTAGGCCACAACAAATCATGAAAGAAACTAACTGGTTAGTTTAGTTCTTTCATATAAAAACCTTCCAAAATATGGTTTAGAAGTTTCATTCGTATTCAAGGCGTGACAATGGGCGCATATTGAAATATGCGCTCATTGTCACAACGAAGAAGACGGATGAAAAAGCAAACCATATGGGAGGTTTTATTTTGACAATGGGCCTAATTCCTGAAGCCAGGAATTCGCTTTATCGGTAAACCCGACGCCGCCCTGTTGGTAAGCATCAATAAGAGCCGGCACCAGAATGCCGGAAAAATTTAATGCATCTGTGTTCTACTTTAACCAAATTTACAGCTATACTTTATTCAAGCAACATTTTTATATTTTTTACCGTTGTCACAAGGGTGCAGGTCACTTTTTCCTGTTTTTTGCTATTCTTCCAATTTTTCAGGTCAGGCTGGATATTTGCTATAAGGAAGACAGTTTTTCTCAAAATCAAGGCCGGAGTTGCCATTACCAATCGGTCTGATCTATCCATAATCCACGCATTTTAGAAACGGGTCTTAAATAGCTTGCCCACTTTGCTATATCCTATCGCGCGGGCGTCCCGCCCGCAGGTCTGCAAGTATTGTAAAGATGCGGGCGAGATGCCCGCGCTCATAGGTTTATTTCGGACTCATTCCTTCGATTAATGAAACGATAGCTGATCACGCTAGCGGTTGCTTTATTTTTTTTTAAAAAAAGTGATTTTTTTCAAGGAAACAAAAAATTGGCGGGGCCGACCGCTTTTTTGAGAACCCTTCAAAATCCCCTGCAAGAAGCCTTCACTGGCCATTTAAACGACATTCAAAAGGTGGTGTATACCCCCTCTCACGCCCAATGTTAAAAATGGACCAAAATCACGATGTAGAGACAAGTATTTATTGTTATTTCAAATATTTATAATCTTATCGTATTTGCCTTCCCTGTGTTTTTCTGCTAACCCATAACCCTATGAGTTTAGCCCAAAATGCATCAAAAAATATAGTAGACCGCTTGACCTGGCATACAGCAAACAGGGACCAAACAGGCATCGCCAAAGATCTTGCCGAAGGTAAAGATATCCCTGAAGTATATGGCCTTGGGGAAGCTGGATTATTCGATGAGTTTTTTTACTTTCTTGATCATTTCGAATTTACCAACCTGCTCATGGAACTTGAACCAAAATCAAAACAAAGAAACAGTCCGGTCCCATTCATGCGTATCATTTTTATTTATATGATGCGTATTGTGGCTGGCCTTCATTTTTTTTGGCACACAGACTCTGTTATTCTTCGAAGTCAGGCCTTAATGCGTCTTGTCGGCTTTAACGGCAGGGAGATAAAAGAAGGGACTTGCAATAGGGGTAAGAAAAAATCCTCTTGCGATGAAAAAGCGCCCATTCCAATCCGAGGACCGGTATCTTGTGATTTCATAAAAAATACAATGGCATCAATTGTTGCACCAACCCTGGAAAAAATGTTTAACAGGGGAATATCGATTTTAGCGGCACATAAGTTTTTTCCAAAAAAAATTCATGCTCTGCTTGATGCTTCCGAGATTGAATCAACAGAAAAATGTAACGGCTGTGGCAAAGTAACCAAAGAAAAACCGCCCGAACTCAAACTTCGTAAAAAGCGCATTCGAAAAGTTTTGGAAACTGTTTTTGGATTTAAAATATGGGTGGTTTGGGATCCAAACAGCCGCCTTCCTTTAGCCATACGTTTTGCTACAATTGAGGTTCATGACATAACTTTTGCTCAGGAAGTGGTTCAGCAGGCAATTGACAATCTGGGGGAACATGCCAAAATCACTTCCCTTGCCATTGACCGTGGGTTCACGGACGGCATTTTTTTATGGTGGCTCAACAGTAAAACTAAAGTTTCCTGTAAATTAATTGATCATCTTGCTATGCAACCATGCGTAGCAAGGTTTTAACGAAAGATTTTTGTGGGGTTTGGCCCGGCATAGGGCAAACCCTATAAAAATCAGAACTCAATGCTGCCTCCGCTATAGTCTTACGCACATCAGAAAATGCAAATCCGGCTCGTCCCCGAATTTTATGTCTTCTGTCTGGCGCATTTTCCAACCTGTCGGCATAGATCCATGTCAGCGTTGTGGCCATCATGCAGAAGTTAAGGTGATTCATCACGGATTCCGCATTCCGAACTTGTGATTTTGAACTACCAATTTCCTGCTTGATCTCCTTGAATCCGGATTCTATTTTCCAGCGTGCGCCATAATATTCTATAATTTGTTCAACAGAAAGCGTTAAATCTGTGGTCATGAGGGCAACGTATCGTGTTTTCCGATAGACAAAAACAACTCGTACCGGACATTTCATCGTTTTCAACATAAAGATTTGTGAATACGCCTGTACTTCCCTTGTTTTGCCGTACAAGAAAACCATATAAGCCCGGCACTTTTTCTTCCAGCATGCAGCACAATCAGCCACAGAACCCAGACGGCTGCCATATTTTCGTGGGCGACCAGCCTTGCGTTTCCCTGTAGAAACAGGAGCAACGTTATACAGCGTAATATTTGTTCGCATACGAGTGAGCATATGGAAAAAGCCGTCTCCACCACGATCCAACCTGGACCAGAGGCCATCATTGCCAAACCAACTATCTGTAATAACCAACACTGGTTGCTGAAAATAATTTCGAATATCCTTTATCATCGTGGCAGCCTGTGTCATCTTGCTCTCAAAAGAAAGAACTTTCCCTTTTCGTTTGACAGTTGCAGATTTTGCCTCAATATCCTTTTTCATCATATAAAAGCGAAAATCAAGGGGCAGGCAGGCCCATCGAGATTTTATTTTTTTCAATAATCCTACTGCCAGGATACACTGTGACCATGGATATAAACACTGGTTTGACTTTGCTGCATGATCGTGAAAATGTGCGCAACCAAAGATTTTCCTTCCACTTTTTGGATTTATGGAATCATCCAGTCCTACCATTATTCGTCCGTCTGTATCTGGTGACGAAATCATTCCCCACATGGCTCGCCATAGTCCTTTCCACGGCAGTGTTGGACTCGCCATAAATGCATAAAACCTCTGGCTATGCAGTTTTAGACCAAACAAAGTTTGTAGGGCACGTAACAGGTTGGAGGTGATTGATGATGTAAATGGTACCACTACAGCGAGCAACGTGTATGCAAACCAGACTTTTCTTTTCTGTCCCTGAGCAGTATTAGAAAATTCAGCTTGTAAAGGTACTATTAAATCACGTAATATAAACATGGTAGGTCGCTCCTTTTTTGTATAGTTTCAAGTATTTAGGCAATTGAAACATACTACAGGAGCGCCTACTTTTTCAAGGGCTATTTGGTCTTTATTTTAAATAAAAACAGCATGTTATCCTAAAAAATAGCTTAGGTTTGGCATGGAAAATGAAATTCAATTTCTATGCCAATTGCATTTTAAGTTGCCCTAAGGTCGGTTTTAATTTTTAGGAAACTTCAGCAGTAAAACCATCACCTTTTTTATTCCTGCTAAATCCAGTTTGAATGTTTATGACGATGCCCTGTCTTTAATTGGTACAGGCCATTCGGAAATTAAAGACGAAATACGCACTGTGGGTGCCGGTAAAAACAAGACAACGGTTACAGATCATTGGGATGTTGAAGGTCTGGAAGGGTTAACGTCAGCAGAATTCTACGGACCACAGGGCAGCGGCAGCCATCAAAACTCCAAAGGCTTTGTCGCCAATCCCATCAATGCTGTTGTGGTTAAGGATGATCCTTTTAAGGCTAATAATCCCGGTTCCAAAACCCTGATTATTCTTACAAATGGACCTGTTGACAAGCCCTTGGTGGTTTATGACGCATACGACGCCCGCAGTGAAATTGAAAACGCCTTATTTAGAGAGGCCAAGCAGGCCTGGTTCATAGAAAGGCCACCTATAAATACGAAATCCGGTTTTATCGTTCATGTGTATCTCACCATTTTTGTCATGGCACTGACAACGGCTTTCAGGGATTGGATAGACCAACAGGATAAATTGGAGAAAAAAGGTCAAGACACCGGAATCAGGAAGTTCAGACAAAAAGTTAAAGAAGAAAATGGAAACAAGCTGATTATATTTGATAAGGATCGGTATGCAATATTTGATGCGTATGAAGTTTTCATTCTATGTGGCAGGAATGTACTCCGGCCAACCGGCACACCAGAAACGATCACCCCTCAAGACATATTAACAAAATATGGTGTACAACTGGAATAAACTTGAAAGACTCCCTCTTCTTCTATCAAAATTTACTGTCCGCCAAACTCCATTCCCCGTATATCAACAAATCATGACCGCAATAAAGACGGCACTACTGAGCTGTCATCTTATGTTCGCTAAATCTCAGATCTTATTCCCCTTAGGTGCTCACTTCTCAGTTTCTGTCACAAAAAAATGATGTCGAACACATGAGTTGTGGTTTGCCCGTGTTAGACTTATGGTTCCGGTATTGCGCCTTGAATGGCCACCTACTTCTCACTTGTGGCCACTGATTTTTCACCGATCACGAGTGAGGGACAGTAGGTGGCCGTCCGGATTCCCTTATTTGAGCGTTCCTTATAGCAAATATCCAGAGGTCAGGATCAAAACTTGATTTTTTAGGTAATTAAAGTTATGTTTTTGATTTAAATTGAGGGGCGTATAAGAAATGTTGATACAAGTCAATGTTGTATATGAAAGGATACGGACATGAAGTGGTCAAATTTCGGAGGGTGTGTGAATATTGGAATAATTTTACTTTGCACTGTGATGGTTTCAGCCTCGTTTGCCGGTGGAGTGCCTCTGTCAAAAGAAGGCCGGATTCAGGATTACAGAGTGGGCAAACAACAGGATGGGGCTTTTACCAGCAAGGCGGACATTGTTTATAGAAAAGATGCGTGGCGCCTTAATGTTTATATCACCCAGAAGGGAAGTCGATCCCAGGGGAGTCACGGCATCTTGTTGAAAAACGGCAAACAAGTGAATGGAAAAAATGGGGAGGCGCTTGAGACCGCAATCGGCACCCTTCAGTACAAGGGGCCGTTTGGCATGAGGGCTCATCTTTGGGATAATACCGGTTGGGTTATGGTCCACGCCCTTGTCAAGCCCGAAGGATCAAACCAAATAGAACCGGGGCTTGTCATACCGAACCAGGGACGCCTTGAAAAGGACTTTCAACAATTTAATCGAAGCAGACAATAGGTGTCAGGAAAATTTTATGAACAACAGATTCAAGTGTATATTCTTTATCGTTCTGTGCGCGGTATTTATATGCACAGCAACCTTGGCCGCTGCTGATCAAAAAAATAAATCCATCTCTCAGGCCAAATCCGCAATGAAAGATAAAAAGAAACAGGAAGGCTTGGACAAGGTGGCGCCGAGTTTAAAAGAAGGCGAACAAGCCGCAGGTATTCTGGACAAACTCAGCCGGGGCATTGGAAAATTTGTTGGGAAGGTCCTGCCTGCCCCGGGTGCTAAAGAAACCGGCGATGCTGCCGGCAAAACAGCTAAGGCCGGGGCTAAAAAAGTCAAAAAGTGGCGAACAAGGGGCGATGCTGTGGTCGGTGATTCTGGAGAGCTTAAGATTTGGAACGAGAAAACCGGCAAATGGGAGGATTTCTAAAATGGGGGTTTCTGACTCCCTACTCGGTTTTGTTGTCTTTCTGGTTTTCATGGTTGTCAGTGCCCTGGTTGCCCTGATGCGGGAAATAATTCATGGAAAAAAGCATTTGAAGGGCGATAGGGGGGCAATGCCCGTCCAATTTTCGGAGTCTCCCTCTTACATAGGGGATGACCAGTTAAACAACGTCATAGACCGGGAAACAATATTGGGCGTCGATTTTACCGATAATAGTAGTGATTATTGACGCTGATCAATGCTACGTGGATTCGGGGGAACAATAAAGTCTTCTGAGAATCAAATTTATTTTTCCAACGAAGAAATTGGGAAAATTATAGTTCCGGTCACATGACCTGATGCTCATTTTGAGGTTTTTATCAAATATTTATAATGAGTGAATGTTGTGTATCGGTGTCAAGTCATATGACCGGAACTATAACATTTTGCAACAGCCTTTCGAATTTACTCCCAATTTTACAATTTCCCTTTCAGCATATCCCCAAGCCCGGCAAAAGGATTCGTGGTGCCCCCGGAGTCTGCGGTGCTTCCGGCTATTTCATCGGAATAGGCATCGGCGACTTGGTCCCGGGAATGTTCGTTGTCGTGGCAATAGATACAAAGTAATTCCCAGTTGCTCCCATCAGGCGGGTTATTGTCGTGGTTATGGTCTTTATGGTGAACAGTGAGTTCCTTGACTCGTTTGCCTTCAAACTCACGGCCACAATGGGCACAGATCCAGGGGAACATCTTAAGAGCACGCTCTCGGTAGCCGGTCTGGCGGGATTGTTGCTCCTCCAATACTTTCTGTACTAGGTTTCCTTCTTTATTTGACATATAATCTACTCCTATCTTTTAAACTGGCGTCTGAACAGAAATTGCCAATCTATTTCGTTGATGATGACAAGCTTAATTAAAAAAAATGAGTCTCAAGATCCCCATCTCTCACTCTACTCTACCTCGAATTTGTAATCAAATCGAAAATCAGCTAAGTCACCCTCTGAGTCTAAGAGAATAAATCAATGAGACGTATAATCTTTTTGAACAAAGATGGACCCAGAAAACACCTGGCATGGCGGCTGGGGTCACGGATTATGTCAGCTTTCAGAGAGCTATTAGAAGAATTCTCCACTTTAACCCGAGGAGTTTTGCCTGATACGCAACCCCATGAATTTGTATGGTTGATGATGCAATTTTACATCTTTATTGCCATGTAAAAACCGGGCTATCCATAAAGGATAACCCGGCATAGAGAGAAAAAATGAATCGTTATGCAGCGGTTCTATGGCTGTAGGAAAGTGCCTTAATTTCCAATAACGATTTCATATTTATTATTATCTATCATTCAATTATGTGGGAATTCGTAGTGAATTAAGTGGAAAAATAAAGGCTTTCTATTCATTTTCTCACAATGCCTTGGGTATTTTTGCTGGAATCTCTTTTCCATGGGGATCAGTTTTGGGGCTGCCCAGCTTTTTATCCAGGTAGGCCGAAGTCTGGGCCTGGTCCAGATGTTCAAGCCTGTGGGCGATAGAATGAACCTCTTTTTCCGGGGTGCCGATGCTCTCAAGGTAGGACTCCCACAACCGGTGCGCCCGCAGGACGGTATGAGCCTCCTTGTTCCCCTTGTCTGTCAGGGCATATGCCTGATTCTGCTGGGTGATCAGCCCATCCTGGATCATTCGTTTTAAAACCTTGACCAAATTTTTACCCTGACCTGTATATTTTCGAATGATATCGACGGACGCAGGCTTTTTGTTGCGCAGCACCGTGGTCAAGACATCCTCTACCTCCTGCTGGGGAACAAGATTGCGCAGCCGCATCCACCGGAACAACAGGCCGTATTTAGGTGCAAGAAACAGTACTACCAAAAACTGGAGGGTGCAAAAAAGCATAATTGCGCCCCCTCCGGCAGAGTCCAGCCAGACGCAAAGGTAAAGCCCGCCAACCACGGATGTCACCCCGAACAGGGCGGAAAGCGCCATCATTTTGTCCAGGCGATCACAAAGCAGGTATGCGGTCGCCGCCGGTGTGATTAAAAGCCCTACCACCAGGATCACTCCGACCATGCTCACGGCCGAGACCACCACTAGGGAAACACAGGTGGTGAGCAGATAATCCAAAAGCACCACAGGCAACCCTATTGACGCGGCCATGACCGGATCAAAGGTGGCCAATTGGAAATGCCTGAAAAAAAGGATGAGAACGGTAAGTACGCCTGCGCCAACAAAGGCGGATACCCAAAGATCAATGTCAGCCACCCCCAGGATGTCCCCCATGATGAAATGCATCAGATCAATGTGGATATAATGTCTGAAGATAGAGACCGCCACTACGCCCAAAGCAAAAATTCCCGTGTACATGATCCCGATGGCTGTATCCTCCTTTACCCTTGAAATTCTGGAAACAAAGGAAATCAGGGCCACTGTGGTCACAGCCGCAATGAGCGAACCCAAAAGCATGCCCGGAGCGTGGGCTTCCAGGTCAAAGGCAAGCTTCATGACCAGATACCCGCCGGCTACGCCTGCGATCATGGCATGGGAGAGGGCATCGCCTAAAAAAGCCATTCGCCGAAGCACTACAAGACATCCCACAACCCCTGCCACCATGGCAACAATGGAACCGCCGATCAGCGCCTTTTGAAAGTAAGTTTCCGTCAGGGGGGCATAAAAAAGGTCCAGCATCAATTTTTCTCCTTTTTCACCACATTTTTGAAAATTTTAAGCTTACCTTCGTAGACCTGACTGAGCAAGTCCTCCTGAAGTACCATATCGGGTTCTCCATATGCGTAGAGACGCTGCTTGATGAGTAGCAGTTTGTCAAAATATTCTGCCGCTGTGGATAGATCATGGTGAACCACCACCAGGGTTTTTCCCGACTTTTTGGCCCTTTCCAGAACTTCCAGGATAGCCCTTTCTGTTGCTGCATCCACCCCGGCAAAGGGTTCGTCCAGTAGCAGGATATCACTGCCCTGGGCAAGGGCCCGGGCCATGAAGACCCGCTGTTGCTGGCCACCGGAAAGCTCTCCGATCTGGCGGTGGGCAAAGTCGGTCATGCGCACCATTTCAAGGGCTTCCATGGCAGCATCCCTGTCTTTTTTTCGTGGAGAAGCGTACCAGGGGATTTTCTGGAATCGCCCCATAAGGGCCACCTCCCGAACTGTGATGGGAAAATCCCAGTCCACAGCCCCCCGCTGGGGAACATAGGCTACCCGGCCTTTGGCGTTTTTGACGTGGGTCCCCTGGATTTTTACTGTGCCGAGATCGGGCTTTACAAAGCCTAAAATCGCCTTGATAAAGGTGGATTTCCCTGCGCCGTTGGGGCCGATGACACCCACTAGCTGATCCGCTTCAATTTTCACGGTCACATCCAAAAGCGCAGGTTTTGCATTATAGCTGACAGTAAGATGAGCCACCTCTATGGCAAAGGAAGTTTCCTTAATCATGAACATCCTCCTTGTGGGCAACCAGGGAAAAACTTACGGTTCCGGCCACCACAGACCCTGAACTGCCCCAGACGGTCTGGTCAACCACAGGGACGCCTCGCTCTAAAAGCCGGACCCGCAGACCATGGTCCAGATCTATTTCAGCCATGGGCGGGCTTGCCTTGACATAGAATTCGTTAAACCCCTGGGAAAGTTTTAGATTTTTCGTTATTTGGATCACCCTCCCCCTTTTGATTTGTTTTGCATCCACCCCCAGAGCTGTGCCATTGAGACGGACTTCAAGGCCTGGGGTTTGCGATGCGTCATCGTCCAGGGCCAGGGCAAAGGGGTCTTTTTCAATGGAAAAGCTTGGGGTGATCTCCAGCACATAACTGCCGGTGAGAACCTTTGGCGCTGCCACCTGGGCAGGGCCTTGGGGCAGGGCGGCATCCCGCTGGACCGTATACGCCCACAATCCCCCTACAAAAATTATCCAAATTAAAACAGTAAGTAAAAATCGCATATAAGAGGCCTATTTAAGTGCGTTGACGATAAGCAGAGTGTTTTCCCGCATCATGCCGATATAGGTTTCACCGGCAGATCCTTTAGGCCCCATGGAATCCGAGTAAAGTTCCCCGCCTATTTTAACCCCGGTTTCCTTGGCGATTTCCCTGATCTGTTTGGGGTTGATGGTGGTTTCCACAAAAATGGCCGGGGCGCCCGAGGCCTTGATGGACTCGATCACCTTGCGCCTCCGTTCCGGGGTGATGCCGGCCCCGACTTCAGCGCCGGTGGACCATCCCACAGGGGCGATGGATAAAAAGTCGTTTTTTTCGTTGAGGCGGTATTCCCGGCAAAAATAGTTAAAGGCATCATGGGTCGTGACCAGAATTCGCTGCTGGGGAGAAATGGCATTGATCTGTTCCTTGATCCAGGCGTCCAGCACCCGAAGCTGCTGTAAAAAGAGTTTGGCCCTTGCCCGATAAAGTGCTTTGTTCCCAGGGTCCAGAGCAATGATGCCTCTGGTGATGTTATTGACGTACACAACCACATTTTTTGGGGAAAGCCAGGCATGGGGATCGGGGATGGACTGGCCGCCTTGACTTATGGAAAGTGCCTGGATGCCTTTGGTGGCCGTGATCAATGGTTTTTTTGCATCTTTGGCCAGGGTACTCATCCAGTTCTTTCCTTCCAGGTGAAGGCCGTTTTCAATGCACAAATCTGCACCAAGCACTATCTGGACATCATCGGGGGTGACGTTATATGTATGAGGATCAGCCCCGGGAGCCAAGATGCTTTTGACCAGAGCTTGGTCTCCTGCCACCTGCCGTGCGAAATCGGCAATCTGGGTGGTCGATGCCACAATCACAGGTTTTTTTAATTCAGCCGCGCCTGTGAAACCCGGAAAAATTATGGTTGAGTTGAAAATTAGAAAAAATAACAACCGTGCGTATTTTTTGAATAAAAAATTCATGACACTCTCCCGATTTAGACTGAAGCTATAAATTTTGAATATCATACCTAAAAAAAATAAAATATCACATTAACATTTTTGAGAAAATGATCCTACCCTAAAGATATGGAAACTAGCAATTCTAAATTTGAGTCGATACGCCATCGTGCTCTTAAATCTTGCTCATGCTCATGCTCGAAATAATACTTCGAGCAAGAGCATGATTAAGAGCACGAGCAAGAAAAAAACAAGCAGAAAAGATAATACGTTATTAAATTTAGAATTGCTTATAGTCAACGGGACGGATTGACTTGAACTTCACGATATTTAATGTATAACAAGAATACCGTCCTGGTTTAAAAGGCATTAATATTATCATAAAGGAAGGAGTCCAAAATAACTTAACCTGGGAGCGCGGGCGTCCCGCCCGCATGTCCGTAAATATTGTAAAAATGCGGGCGGGACGCCCGCGCTCCAGGAGATAGCAAAGTGGGCAAGTTATTTAAGACCCGTTCCTAAATAAAGCTCTTATTAAAAATTTGGAAGGGAAAGGAACACTTCATGACCGTTATAATTATAGCTGCCGTATTTATTATAGCGCTAATTTTATTTAATCTGATTATCAAGCGGATGAAAGCGCCAAAAGTTTCATCGTCTTCTACTGAACAGTCCTCCCCGACTCCTGAAAAAAAAGACCCGGGTGCTGATTTCAAGGAAATCCTTGATACCCTGATCAAGCTGAATCTTTTGATCCGGACCGATCGAGATTTTTCCATGGATCTGATTTTAAAAATAGAACCCATTATTGACGATCTTAAAGCACTTATCCCGGATATGATCAACCGTTATCCGGGGGAGACCCTGACCTATGAACTGAAAAAAATCGGGGCCACGCATCTGTTTAAAACCGTTAAAGAGTATCTCGACCTCTCATTAGACAGCCGGCAGATCCAACGTCAGGCGTTTGAAAAAACCATTGAAAGCCTTCATGATGTATGCAAAAGATCCCGGCAGATTGTGGATAATAATGAAATTGCAGAATTTAAAACTATGGCCCATTTTCTAGAGGGTAAATTTTCATAAAGGAGGAAACCTATGTCCAGTTTGGCTCAGGAACTTGCCAATGTGGCTGGTCAGGCCAAAGCACCTGTATTAGCAGACGTTACACAAGCATCAGGCCAGGGGGCGCTTACCCCTGTCCAGGCGCCTAACCAGCTGGTGCCGGTCCAGCCCCGGCACCTTGCTGTTGAAGATATCAAGGCTTTTGAAGAAAAGGCTGAAGCCTTTGTGGAAAAGGTCAAAACAGACCCGTCGGACTGGCAACTCGGCAACTTTGTTTTTTCCCTGGGCCGGGAAGTCATGGAAAAAACCCAGGCCCAGGTATCCCTTTACGACCGGAAGATGGGCTCAGTACTGAAAAATGTGGCCGTCGAGGACAGTTCGCCTGTGGCAAAAAATATCCTGGCCATTAAAACCGAGCTGGACAAGGTCAACCCCACCGTGGTGGCAAGAACGGAAATGCCCCTGCCCAAAAAGGTGATGGGCCTTTTCACCCGCACCGTAAACCGTCTGCCCAAGGGAGACGAGATTCTGCGCATCATTGCCGAACGTAAGGAAACTGTGAATTCCACCATTGACGGCATCCGGGACCACCTGCGCAACGAGGCGGATCAGGTGGCCTTTGACGCGGCGGAACTGTCCCAGATCTGTGATGCCTTAAAAGAGATCCAGCCGACCCTGCAGGAACACATTTACCTGGGCCAGTTGATCTGGGAAAAACTTACCACTCACCTTGACACGGTGGATGATCCCCGGGCCAAAGAGGCGTTGACCACCCTGACATCGGATTTGGCCATGGCTGTTGTGGACCTGCAGACCATTGACAACTCCAATCTTCAGACCCGGTTCGGCGGAGAGATGATGGTCCGAAATTCACATCTGGTCAAGCGCCTGGTCCAGCGCACGGACATGATCCTGGCCACAGCCGTGAAAAACGCCCTGGCCGTGCGGGTAGCGGCGGAACAGCAGATGGATACCCTGAAACACCTGGACATGGTCCAGCAGGCAGCGGCCGAGACCATGACGGATACGGCAAAGGTCATTGGTGATGCGGCGGTCAAGGGTGCAAAGATGAGCCAGAGCATGACCGTGAACATTGAAGCCCTGGAAGAAGCATGTAATACTTATGAGCAGGCATTTGAGGCCTACACTGCCATTTCAAAGGAGACCATCAGCATTGCGTCCCAAAGCTCCAATGCCCTGGGCGTTATGAATGATCGTTTTAGGGCCAGGACAGATGCATTAACATCAAGGCGTCAGGAGGGTTAACATGATATCCGTTTCCGAACAAAAGTCCTTTGATCAGCGGTTTTCCCTGATCCGCACCCTGGCTCCGGACAAGGTGTTGTCAGAGGAGGAACAGACCCGCTTGACCATCATGGATGCCGAGGTGGGTGACTGTTTTACCTGTTTTGGCAGCACGTATTTCATCCAGGAAATCAACAAATACCAGGAGACCAGTGAGGATTATTCAAAGCTGAAGGACTACTTTGTCTCCGAATTGACCTGCCTGTGCCTGAATACTGGCGCGGTGGGCCATTTTGAATGGGAAATTGATGATGAATTAGAAGTGAGCATCACCCTGGATCAGACCAAATTCAAACAGCTGACCGATGATGAAGGCCAGCCCATTGATGAAGATGATCTGGACCAGATTGTCGAGGATGAGGACAGTATTGTCTATGCCGGGGAGACCTTTGAATATGATGATGACTGGGCTGCTGTATACCGGCGTAACGGCAAGGAAGAACAGGTTTATATGTATGAATTCGTTAATGATCACTCGTCTATGTTTCTCACCATTGAGGAGTGGCAGGACGGGGACAAAGAGGAATACCGGATTTATATTTCCAAACCTGTGGACCCGGCAGAACTGACATTGATCTCCAGGGGGGGAGGCAAAACATGAGAGGCCGCATCCCCTCTGTTAAAACAGAACAAATATTCACAAGCGTGGCTCTTGTTTTGTTGGCGTTGTTTTTTTTGACCGGCTGCGGCCAGGGACTTTCCGATGCAACCAGAACCCAGGCCAAAGAAGTAAAGCAGAACCTGAAAGTCACCCAGGCTTTTATCGAATCCCAGAAAAAAAAATATGACCGTCTGTCGGCGTCTCCGGACTTTTCTGCCATGGCTGAGTATGCATCCAAGGAAAAATGGGACACGGCATTTGCCAATGCCGGTGCCACCCTGACCCGGGCCCAGGAGGTCTATGATAAGGGGTTAAAAGTCACCATCAAACAGAACAAACCCGAAGGCGAAACCCAGGCATTGGCTCAGATCAAGCAGGTCAATTCGGTGATCCGGGAAGCTAAAAATCAAGCAACCGCGCCTTTTAAACGTGTCAGCAGGATCAAGGCCGCCATGACCGGGGCCCGGGCCATGCAGGCATCTGCCCTGGCCTCGGCAGAGACCATCCTGTCAAAGGTGCAAGGTCTGGAAAAAGGCCCCGTGGCCAAGGCAAAGGAAAAATTCCCCGGTTCAGAATCAAAAATTACGGCCCGGTTTGCTCCGTTTTCCAAAATGGCGGATGAGACAAAGGCCAATACGGATATTGTAAAGGCCCAGTATAAGGCCCATGCCGCAGGGAAGGCCGACTATGCGGACTTTGTCACGGCCGCAGATGCCATTGAACAGGCAAAGAAGACGCTTGCCAAGGACGGACCAAAATTTGAAAAGGATCTGGAGCGGTTATACCAGAGTTATACCAAGATTCTTGAAGACATGAAGGTGGACTATTATGTCACCATTCATCGTGAATCCTGGGATGAAAGGTCAGATTTTTATAACCCCGGAATTTTTGTTTATACCGCTCAGGTCTCCCCCGAAGTTTTCCAGGCGTTAACACAGTCCAATGCTGAATCCATTGCCGATTTTACACCGGGTTTCAGCGGGATGAATATGCGGGTTACCCCGGGCTTGGAGTCGGCCTTTAAATCGTTGAATCTTGATCTGGTCGCAGGCTGGCCTGATTCCCGACACAATGCTGCCACCTTTTATCTTGAAAGCAGCCGATTAAATTATTTTCATAAATACCTTAAGGAGGAGAATGGGGAAACCTCTGAAACCGGGTGGGAAGCGGTGAATGCCTCTTTTTATGAACAAAATTTGGAAAACTTAGGCATGGCGATTCTGTCCAAGCCCTATGGTGAGTTTGAACCTGATTCCCAGCCAGCCCCGCCCGGCATGGCCTATGTCGGCAACCCAAAGTACGGGGAATGGAAAGAGGATCAAAGCGGCAACAGTTTTTGGTCCTGGTACGGCCGGTATGCCTTTTTTTCCAACCTGTTCTTTTTTCCGCCCCATTATTACTCTTATGGATCATGGAATCGGTGGAACAGGGATTACAGATATAAAAAACCCTATTACGGTCAGACCCAAACAGGAAACACCTTCGGCTCCCGGGGGACCCGCATGAAACAGTCACCACGGTATCAGAACAGCACCTTTTCAAAAACCGGCGGATTTAAAACCGCTTCTGCCTCGGTAAGGGGTCGCGCTTCAGGTCTTCGGGGCGGCGGTCCCAAGTCAAGAGGGAAATAAGGAGAATAACTTAATGAATTATATAGCAACCTTAATCAGTATGGGGCAGGGTTTATGCTATGCCCTGGTGAGCATTTTATTCATTTTTCTGGCCAAAAAGCTGGATGACTGGCGGACCAAGGACTTTGATGACGACCGCCATATTGACGACGGCAATCTGTGCGTGGGGTTAAGGCGGACAGGCCTTTATTTTGGCATTGCCATCGGCATGATCGGCGCGTTGTCAGGGGAATCTACAGGGTTCCGGACCGATATACTCTATCTTTTGGTAGATGGTATTCTCATCACAGGTTGTCTTTTCTTTTCCCGGTTCATCAACGATTTCATTATGATGGGCCATATGAACAATGACCAGGAGTGCACAAGAGTATTTATCCTTGGAGGCGGGCGCACCACGACAGGCAATACCGCCCTTGGTATAGTGGAAGCAGGTATGTATATTGCCACCGGCTTTATTCTCAACGGCAGCATGTCCGGCGGCGGGGGCAGCTTTTACCAGTCCCTGGGATCAGCCCTGGTCTTTTTTGTTCTGGGGCAGATTGTGCTCCTGGTTTTTGGTCTGGTTTATGAAATGATCTCCCCCTTCAACGTCCGGGATGAAATCAAGCAGAACAATCCGGCAGCAGGCATTGGTTTAGCCGGTATTTTGGTGGCCCTGGGTATTATTCTCAAAGGCAGCCTTACCGGTCCTTTTACCGGGTGGGTAAATGATATTGTCGGATTTTTTGTTTATACGCTATTTGGTATGGTTCTGCTGCTTGGGTTCAGTGCGCTTGTAGCCCGGTTTCTTTTGCCTACCACAAATATTGCAACTGAGGTTAAAGATGACAAAAATGTTGCAGCCCTAGTGGTGGTCCAGGCGACCATCATTGCCGTGGCGCTGATCGTTGCCCATGCCATCTGATCTATTGGGAAGCACCCGGGAATCCGGGCGCTCCCGGCTCAACACGGCCTCGGCCCTGCTGTGTCTGTGCATGTTTGCATCCGGGGCCTGCGGCATCATCCTTGAATATATCCAGGCAAGCCTGGCCTCCATGATCCTGGGCAATGCCTTTGAGCAGTGGGCCATGGTTATCGGCCTGATGATGTTCTGGATGGGGTTCGGCAGTCTTATCCAGGCCCGGATTTCCAAAGAACGCCTGGTATATGCCTTTATCGGCATTGAAATTGCCCTTGCCCTTGCAGGGGGGTATTCACCCACACTGACCTATCTGTCCTACGGATATACCAGCCACTACAGCCTGGTGCTCTATTTCTTTGTGTCGGTGATCGGCATTCTCATCGGCCTTGAAATTCCGGTGATCATACGGATCAACAACGATTTTTCAAAGGAGTTGTCTACCAATTTAGGCAATATTCTGTCCGCCGATTATATCGGTTCCCTGGCCGGGGCCCTGGTTTATGTGTTCATCCTGCTGCGTTTTTTTCCGATTACGGAAGCAGCTTTTCTAACCGCCGGCATGAACTTTTTTCTTGCCCTGATAACCTTTATCTATTTTACCCGCAAACAAATCATCCGGCGCAATATTCCATTGCTTGTGATCATGGCAGCCACCTGTGTCGCCGTGATTTTTGGGTATATGAACAACCGCAAGTGGCAGGTCACTAACGAACAGTCCTTGTATGACGACCCAATCGTCTATTCTAAAACCAGCCAGTACCAGCATATTGTTATTACCCATTTCAAGCCCCTGGACGAAGTCCGGCTTTTTATAAACGGAAACCTGCAGTTATGCAGTACGGACGAAGCCCGGTACCATGAGTCCTTGGTTCATCCGGCCATGGCCCTTGCGTTGAGCCGCAGCCGGGTGTTGATCCTGGGTGGCGGTGACGGCTGTGCGTTAAGAGAAGTGTTAAAATATCCGGATGTTGACCAGATTACCCTGGTGGACCTGGACCCGGCCATGACAACGCTTGCAGCCACCCACCCGCTGCTGTCCCGGCTCAATAATCATGCGTTTGACAACGCCCGGGTGGCCACCCTGACAGGTCCTGGAATTTCTCCGGGGGAGTTTCGCCAGATCTATCAGGCGTCGTCTGACAGAAAAAGAAAACCGACTGACCAATGGTATATGGCCGCCCCAAGGCACGTGGCCGAGGTCCGGGTCATGAACCTGGATGCAGACAAGTTTCTGGAACAGGTAAATGGATTGTGGGATGTTATTATCGTGGACATGCCGGATCCGTCCACACCGGAACTGACCAAGCTTTACTCAAAGCAATTTTATCTTAAAGTCAGGCGCAGACTGGCAAAAACCGGCATTGCATCCGTCCAGTCCACGTCCCCTTACCTTGCCAAGGAAAGCTATCTTTGCATTGGCCGGACATTGACCGCCGCCGGCTTTTCTATCCTGCCATACCATGAAAATGTACCCTCGTTTGGGGACTGGGGGTGGTTTTTATGCACCCGTCAAGATTGGGACAAAGGCGTTTTGAAACAGCGAATTGCAGAGCTTGAATTTACCGTACCCACCCAGTTTCTAACCCCGGAGGTGTTCAGACGCGAGCTTGTATTCGGCAAAGGTATGAAGCAAAGCCGTTACACCGAAATCAATACGCTTCTTTTTCCTGTGCTGCTATCCTATTACAATCATGAATCCTGGCTTCTGGAATAGTGTTTGAACCCAAAGTCACCGACCTGAGGCGTTGCATAAAAATTTGCAATCCTGATTGCCAATTGTAATTCCGGTTCCAAATGGATGTTAATTGCTTGACCTGAGACAGATTGATGGTATGAGTAAGGAGAACGTCACCCCGAGAAGCAAGGAAACAAAGACCCTATGAAAATATCAGGCAAAAAAACCGGGAAACTGGCTTTTGAAATCGAGCAAGACGGCTTCACCTACACCCTTGATGCCCCTGAAAGCGCTGGCGGAGAAGGAAAAGGACCATCACCCAAAGGACTTCTCCTTAGCGGCCTGATCGGCTGCACCGGCATTGATGTGGCCATGATTCTCGGCAAAATGCGGGTGGGCATCCAGGATATAAAAATCACGGCAGAAACCGAGTTGACAGATCAAGAGCCTTCGGTATTTAAGGAAATCACCTTATCTTACCACATCACCGGCAATGAAAAAGATGCAAAAAAAATCAAACGGGCCGTATCTCTGTCCATGGAGACATACTGCGGGGTCTCTGCCATGCTGGAAAAAAACAGCCGCATTATCCCTAAAATTTATTTGAATGGTAAAGAGATTGGAAACTGGGCCGGGTAATGCCGGTATATTTTATGAATACCTTAAGTTTTAATGCAAAGTTGGCCATTATTGAAATGGGGGCAAGCCTTGCCGTACCCACGGTAAGATATAAATTCCAACGAACCGGCCGGAACTTAAATTCAACCTTGATACGCATCAACCCAAGGAATTACCATGTCTGCCGCTTGGCGCCCGGGAAAGCATAAACCGGATTCTGTGCTGATGAATAAGGATGATTATCCAAAAGCCGGCTTACAAAGGCTATTTCAAAAAGGGACCGACAATTTCGTATTCTTCTCGCATCATGGCGGCGGCATTAGCACAAAGTTTCCGAAATGGGCTTTCTTCATGAATTCATGTTGCGCAATCGCTATATCTTTAAGTTCGAAGGTTTTCGCCACCAGCGGTTTGATTTGGCCTCTCTCAATATATTCGATCAGACTCGGGAATACGAACTCATCCCACGCCGTGCAACCAATCAAACTCACGTCCTTGAGGTAGAAATCACGCATGTCCATGGTGACCATTGGCCCGGCGATTGCACCGGACGAGGCATAGCGACCACCCCGGGCGATTATCTTTAGTCGTTGCCCGAATCCGTCTCCCGCAACGTTGTCTATCACGACATCAATGCTGGACTCGCCGAGTTCGGTGCACAGATCGGTCCCGCGAGGAATAATCCTGTCAACGCCTAGGTTTCGGACATCATTGATTTTGGCGTGCCCAACTATCGCAGTAACATGGGCGCCACGCAGCTTTGCAAGCTGTACTACCGCTGATCCAACCCCCCCAGACGCACCGGTCACAAGCACGTGATCGGAGGCGCTGACCTTGGTTCGCTGCACCATGTTTTCGGCTGTTCCATACGCGCAAGGTATGGTCGCGAGCTCGATGTCACTCCAGTCGCAGTGGACTTCGAACACGTCGCTTGCCGGGACCCTGACGTATTGCGCAAACGCGCCGTCAAAATCGGATGCCATCCAGATGTTATCCAGTGAAGAGAAATCGTTCACACGCATGCAGGCGCGTACAAGCACCCGTTTGCCGACTTCAGGGCATATGACATCATCGGCCTGTGCGATTACCTCTCCACAGCAGTCAGTGCCTTGGATTAATGGGAAGGGTGTTCTTTCGTTCCAGCCCCCGTCCTCAATAGCGGAATCGTGTTTTGTTGTAGACAACTGCTTAGTCCCGCTCTTTACCGAGGATGAATACCAGCCAAGTCGCGTATTGATTTCGGTATTGTTCATCCCCGCCGCGAGAACTTTGAGCAATACTTCTCCTGGACGCGGTACCGGAATCGGAACGTCGCGATAGTCGAGCTTGTCATATCCACCAGTGCCGGTGGTTACGACAGCCTTCATGACCGACTGCTGCGACTTCCGCTCAAAACGCTCGAAATCAATATTCAAGAGATAACTCAAATCAGGCATTTTGGCTTCACATAACCTTATATCTGCATAGATTTTTCATTATAATTCGCATCATCATTCTTAATCTGGAAAAGATAGTCCAGGGTATCACTCCTTATCCCAATTTATTTTAGAGCAGATTGATTTTGCTGAAAATTTATATTGCAGTTTATCCTGTCTGCCCCTGGAATGCAAGGCAAAGGGATAGTAGCTTCAGGGCCAACGCAGCGGAGGGCCTTGACGATCTCACCGCCCGGCTGGAAGGTTTTTTGCATACTTGCATCAAGGTGGCTGCCACTTTGCGGGCCAAATCCAGGTCGGATAAATTCTGATAAAGAAAAAGGAACTTTCTCTGTCTTTTTAATCAAATTTCCGTTAAATTCACAGAAAATTAATAATCGGTTCTACAGCTTTTTCAAAAAAGGAAAGTCCGCTTGGATAGAGCTAAAAATTTTTTTTCCGCCCTTGTTTTTTTATTGTCGATTTTATTTTTTCTTATTTTATTCTCTCACGATATAACCGCCCACGCAAAAAAAAATATCCGTGTCGGGTATTTTGAAAAAAATCCCATCATTTTTACAACAGAGAAAAAAGCGGCCAAGGGCCTGGCGGTTGATTTTTTAAACGATGTTGCCCTGGAGCAGAACTGGGAGCTTGAATTTATTAAAGGAAATTTTCCCCAAACCCTGAAAAGGCTTATGTCAGGTGAAATTGATCTTATGGTCCCCATCGGTTATACCCGAATGCGGGACAGGGAAATGGATTTTACACAGAGTGCCTTTTTCCAAACCTGGGGGTGTTTATACACCCTTCACAGTGGGGGGAGCGAGACATTGTTGGACCTTGAAGGGAAACGGGTCGGGCAGGTGAGGGCATCCTTGTTTAATACCGTATTTAAAAAAATGATGGATGATTTGAAAATTCGCTGCGAATTTGTTGAAGTTCAAGGATATACTGAACTTTTTAACGGCCTAATCGCAGGGGACTTTCATGGGGCTGTCGGGGAGCGGCTTTCCATCCTTTTTGTCAACCGGGAACAGGCCAAAAAGATAGACCAGGCTGTTGTTTTTAATCCCGTTTCCATGTATGTCGCCGCTGCCGAAGGTGATCCCAAAATTTTGCTGGCCCCCATAACCCGCTATATTGATGCTGAAAAATATGATCCCGATTCAAGGTTCAACAAATATAAAAATTATTGGCTGTCCAATATCAAAGTAGGTGTCTCCCCGGTTTTTCTGTCGCTGGTGTGGTTTTTTATCCTGGTTTTGCTGGTACTGGCCGGATATATCTGTTCTCGGATTCCTGTTGTGAGACGTACTCTGGGGATGACCGACATTGTTCAGCACAGGGTCAGCAGCAATATTCTCATCGTAACCATAGGCTTTGTATTTCTTTTCTGGGGAGGGGATGTTGTTTTACAATATTATGTCATAGGGGGACCCATAACACTTTCAGATGCCGTTTTCCCGATCCATAATCCCCAGAAAATCCTTATGCGGTTTCTGAATTACATAATTATCCTAGCCGCGGGTATCCTGATTTCCAGGGTGTTTTCCAGATTGGCGGATCAGCATGACTTGACCAAAAAGCAGGAAGAAAGACTAAGCCTGGCATTGTATGGGGCCAATGATGGTGTCTGGGACTGGCGTCCGGATGAAGATGAAATTTTTTATGATGACCGGTTTTACACCATGGCCGGATATGAGCCCCGCGAGTTTCCATTCTCGTCGCAGGAATGGGAAAAAAGGGTTCATCCCGATGATGTCGGGGTGGTCAAAAAAGCCATCAATGATTATATCCTGGGAAAACTGGATGTTTATGATCAGGAATTCAGGTTCCGGCGTAAAAGCGGCCGTTATTTTTGGATTCGCTCCAAAGGGAAAATTGCTGCCAGGGATAAAGATGGTGCCCCGGTCCGGTTTATCGGAACCCATTCGGATATTGACCAGATAAAGCAGGCGGAAAAAGCAAGGGATGAAGCTTATAAAATTATCAACAACAGCCCAATGGTCGCTTTTATATGGAAAAATGAAACCGGCTGGCCCGTTGAATTTGTAACGGATAATATTGAAACGGTTTTGGGTTACCCGGCTCATGAGCTACTCTCCGGCACGATTCAATATGAACGGGTGATCCATCCCGAAGACCGGGAACGGGTGATGCAGGAAGTTGTGGATCACTGCCTGGAGGAGAATTGTGAATCCTTTATTCACCAACCTTACCGGTTGTTTACTAAAGACGGAAGAATCCGGTGGATGGACGACCGGACCTATATTAAACGAAACCAGGTTGGAGAAATAAGCCATTATCATGGCGTGTTGCTGGATATTACAGACCGAAAACGAATGGAAGAAATCATGGTCCAGAATGAAAGAATGCTTTCTGTGGGCGGCCTTGCTGCTGGCATGGCCCATGAAATCAACAACCCTCTGGCCGGGATGATACAGACCGCTGAAGTGATGGGCAAGCGCCTGCGGGCCCAACCAAGAATCCGGGCCAATGAAAAAGCCGCCCTTGAACTTGGCACCAGCATGGAAACCATTGATGCGTTTATGAATGCCAGGGGAATCCCCAGAATGCTGACTGCTATAAGGGAATCGGGCCAAAGGGTTGCCGATATTGTATCCAACATGCTCAGTTTTGCCCGAAAAAGTGATACTGTGATTTCATCTCATGATCTAAATCAGCTCCTTGACAAAACCCTTGAACTTGCGACAACAGACTATGATTTAAAAAAAAGTTACGATTTTAAAAAGATCGAAATAAAAAAGGAATATGATCCGGACCTGCCCCTGGTTCCTTGTGAATCGGCTAAAATTCAACAGGTCTTATTAAATATTTTTAGAAACGGGGCTCAGGCCATGCAGACTGCCGGCATTGAGAATCCTACATTTACCATTCGTACCAGTCTGGACCGGTCCAGGGGTAAGGTCTGCATAGAAATCAAGGATAATGGCCCAGGCATGGATGAGCATGTGCAGAAACGGATTTTTGAACCTTTTTATACCACCAAACCCGTCGGCTTAGGCACCGGGTTGGGGCTCAGTGTCTCTTATTTTATCATCGTGGAAAATCATAACGGTGAGATGAGAGTTGAATCCAGGCCCGGGCAGGGCGCTAATTTTTTTATTCTTCTGCCGGTTTCCATTGTATAGCCTGGATGGAAACTGTTATGTATGGAATACAACACAAATATTCAAACATGAAAGGCAAAACACGGCTTGTGGCCCTTATAAGGATGACTGACTGATGAAAATGTGGCCCCTGCTCTTCACGTCGCCTAGACACCTTGGATTCTGGATGCTGGCAGACTCCGTATATGTTTTTTTTCTGTCCTTTTTTTTGAATACAAGTATTCCATTGAGCTTTTCCAAATTTATTTTTGTTCATTTTTTGGCGATTGGTGTCGGCGCCATGGTGATGTTCACCGGCTTAGGCGCCGGTATTCTCTGGATACCGGTTTTGACCTTTCTGGAAATCAGGCCTTCCGAAGCTGTTGCCATTTCAATATTTACTCAGATAGCCGGTAAAGGAACCGGCTCACTGACCTATTTTTTTAACGGCATGGTAGACGTAAAAACAGCTGTCGCCTTCATCCCCATGGCATTGCTTGGTGTGACCCTGGGATTTTTATCCAGTTTTTACATGAGGGGATACGAACAACTTCTGCTGTATATTTTTGTACTCATTGCCGCGTATCTTTTGATACGAACCATCCAGTCTCTCAGAAACCCGATTTCTGTTATTGTAAAGCCATCTGTTATCCCTACATCCACTATTAATGCCGGAAGCTATCCAGTGGTGATTTTATCGTCATTTTTCACAGGGCTGTTAAGCATCGGCAACTCTGACTGGCTTATTCCCCATATGGCACTTAAGCTCAAGATGCCGATCTCCCGGGCTGTGGCCACCGGTCTACTCATCATGTTTGTGACCACTCTGTTTTACCTTGTTCTGACCTGCATCAGTGTCTGGCAAGGGTATGCGTACTGGCCGCATGGCACCTATCTGTTATTTGCAACCTGCAGCGGGGTCATCATGGGCGGGCAGATCGGCACCCGCCTGATTCGCATCCCATGGTTTGAAAGATATCAAAAACATACGTTTGTTGTGTTGCTGGGCGCTTCAATTATTCATTTATTGTATTGAAAAAAAGGGAATATAGAGGCTATGCAAAAACAAAAAGAATCTCGCCTCCAGGGCAAAGGAAATTGGATCAAGATGTTTGTCGTGGCCGGCGTTGCCTTGGTGCTGCTGAAGGTGTTCGGCCCAGCCCTTCCACCACCGGCCGATCCGATAACAACGCCGGAAGACTGCCTGGCGTCGGTATCCGCGGATGAAAAAAACTTACGCATTTTGGAAGGTTCGCGGACCAAGACGAATATTCTTCATGACCTGGCACCCCTCATCTGCAAAGGACGAGAGGTGTTTGACAAGTTCAAGACCGAGGGGGAAACCATAACAGCCGGTACCGTGACCCTGCGGGTGGTGGTTGAATTCAACGGAGAAATTATCTCCACCGAGGTTCTGGAAACAAGCATTGACTCCAGGATGTTTTTAAATGAACTGATCGGTATCTTTAATATGAGTGACTTCAGCTTCTGGAACCGGGAAGACGAGGACGCGGTGTTTACCTACACGGCCCGTTTTGGCCGCTGAGCCGCATTTCATGAACAATGCATAGAAAATGGGGAGGTGCCGCAACGGGCCCTCCCCATAATTTTTGGTGCACAACAAGGCTGATCGTTTAGATCTGGTTGTATTTTTTAAGTTTCCTGATCGCCTTTTTAGAAATGTATACAGTTTCGGCAACATTATCATCGCCGGAGGCGTACACGGTTATGCCGGGCAGGCGGATGGTTTTACCTTCAACCACCATGTAGTCGACACCCAGCGGGAAGACGGCATCACCCACGGTCAGTACATCGTTGTCCACGTCGATTTTATAGTCACTGGTCACATCCTTGATGTCCACGTAGAGCTTTTCTGTGGTACGATCCAGGTCCACACCCATGGCGTCGGCCACGATTTCGGCCAGTTCGGTGTTGTCGATGGTACCCTTGATATCAAGGCCGTAGGCCCAGACCGGCACGGTGCCGGCATCATGGCCGTGGCTGGTCCAGCCGATGGCGGTGTAGTTTTCGCTGACGATCCGGGCCAGAGAGTAGCTCTTGCCACGGGTTTTTGCATATTCGATGATTTTCTGGGCTATCGTTTCACTGCAATCAATGTTCCAATAGTCCTTCAACGCGTCTTGTATGCCGGCAATGCCCCAGGTCTCTATATTGCTTACCAGGGCATTGGCGGACATAGTCATGCCCCGCAGCGGATCAAGGAGTTCATCTTCACCCAGGTCGGTGTAGCTCAAGCCGTAGTTGCCAACGGTCATACCACCGGTGTTGTGGTCCGGGAAGGCCAGAACGACGGTGTTGCCGTCACGCTTGGCAAAGTCTACGGCGACTTTGACAGCCTCATCAAAGGCCAGGAAATCGGTGAGCATGTATTTGGGGTCGTTGTTGTGGCCGGCCCAGTCCATCTGGGAGCCTTCCACCATCAGAAAGAAGCCGTCACGGTCCTGGGAGAGCAGTTCGATGGCCTTTGCGGTCATATCGGCGATGGCCGGCTGGGTGGGATGGAGGGTTTCACGATCCATGTCCGGGTCCATGTGGCTGTCATCAAACATGCCCCAGACTTTGCCGCTGACCAGCGCAGTCATGTCGTCTTTGTTGTCTACAAACTGGTAGCCGCGGTTCAGAAGTACCTGCATAAGGTTCTGACCGTCGGTACGCTTTGCACCCCAGGTGTCGCCGAAGGTGGTGGTGTAGTCTTCGGAGATCAGGTGACGGGCGCCGCCGCCGAAAATTACGTCAATGTTATTGTAGACCATGTGTTCGATGATGTCGTTATCCCAGCCGCGGTCTTCAATGTGGCAGGCAAAAGCGGCGGGTGTGGCATGGCTGATACGGCTGGTGGCCACAAGGCCGGTGGCTTTGCCGTCCAGTTTGGCAGCTTCCAGAACGGAAGCGACCGGGGCATAGGGGGCGGCCGTTGGCTCAACGCTGGGCAGAAGATCGGATGTACGGGGGCCGACGCCCAGAAAACGTACGGTAGTTTTGTGGCCGGTGGCAAAAGCCGTAGCGGCCGCGGCCGAGCCGGTGATTACCGAGTTGGCCATGTGGATCTTAACGCTGCCGCCCTGCATACTGTCCACCTGTAGATCTTCGCCCTTATACCAGCGGGCCAGGGTTTGGACGGACTCGCCACAGCCGTCGGGAATAAGGACGATGACATTTTTGCTCCGTTGATGACCATTATAGCCTTTTGCCATGGCGTTCGGCGCCAGCAACGCCATGACAGCAGCGCCTACTGCTAAATGTTTTACAAATTTACGCATTTTCTTTTCTCTCCAAAAAAAATAAAATTAAATATAAAAAATCACTGCTGCTGTTTTTCGGGCCTTGTTTCCAAGACTCTTAATTTGAAAACCGAATATACCAGTCTTATTTTTCGGGTGGCGTTAAGTTTTGACTATAAAACGGTTAATTAGTACCTGAGCGGAATATTTAAGCATCATGTTGACGGCCACAATATTATTGTCGCCTGTAATACAATACGGATCAATTTTGGTTTCAAAGGCAAAGGCATTCCCCCGGGAATCGGTGATGGGTTTGTCCTTCTCCCTTATAAAATCAGACAAGTTCAGGGTTTTTACCTGTTTAACGGGGGTGCGAAAAACAGCATCCACTGGCCAGGGCAGCTTGTAGTGCAGTCCGGGTACAGCAGGATGCAATATGGCACCAAAGCGGTGCACCACCCCAACCGAGTCTTTGTCGATTTTATAAATTCCGCTGAACAGGTAAGCGATTACAAGTACCAGCATTAACCATTTGAGGTAGATGAAAACGAGTTGTTTTAGGGCGTTATTGGCTGCCCGGGTGATCCCGTCCTGCTTCATTGATTTTCCTTGTCGCGGTTTCGGCCCAGGTATTTAAACAGTGCCGATTCCGAAGATAGGATTAATGTTGTCTCTTTACCCAGGATTTCGCTGTAGGCGTCAAGGGACTGGCAAAATTCGTAAAATTCAGGGTCTTGTCCGTAGGCTTCCGTGTAAATCCGCATGGCTTCCCGCTCCCCTTCTCCTGCCAGCACCAGGGCCTGTTTGTCAGCCTCCGCCTTGATCTCCCGGGCCTCCTTATCCGCTTTGGCCATGAGTCGGCCGGCCACCTCGGCCCCTTCCGCCTCCTTGCGCCGCTCCGATTTCAGGCAACTTCACCTTGTCGGGCTTCGTGTTGATAATATATTCATCGGTGTAATCCCCCAGAACGATGCTGAGTCGGGAGTTTACCATGTCGCTGATTTTCTGAACAGCGTTTTGCGCGTCGCCGACAGACTGAAAAAAGGTCAGTGGCGTATCAACGGTCCAGGCCACAAAGCAGCTGATAATGATGGGTTTTTTGTCACCCAGGAGCAACTGGGTTGGCGCTGTTTCAAACACGTCCACCCGTCGGTCAAACCGGTTAATATGTTCGATAATTCCGGGCAGTTTGAAGTGAAGACCGGCATCTTGGACGATTCTGACGGGTTTCCCGAACTGGGTGATGATCACGACCTCATAATTTTTGACAGTATAGCAGCACAGACCGGATAAAATGGCCATAAACAAATCCGCTTTTCGGATCTATTAGAAACAGTGCCTTGCATTCAGGTTTGTTATCGCCGTCCGATGGCTGAGCATGATTTTTCCGATGTCGCCGCTTTTACGAAATCCGGATAACCGCATCTTGTAATTTTCAGCCTCTCCCTGGGGTAATTTGATATGGGTCCAGCCCATGCTGCGGGCATCGGTCACTGCTTTGTGAGCAGTATTTCGGGTTTCGGGCAACTTGCTATTGTAGTACTGCTTGGCTTTGTTCAGGCTCTGTTCCTGGTTTTGGCAGGCGGCCACCACATTTTCATAACTGTCGGCAATATCTTTGGTGGGATGAAGATCCCTGAGGCAGAACGAAACAATCTCTATGCCGGCGTTCATGTCATCAAGCCTGCGTTGCAGATCCCTTTCTGCTGCCGTAGTCCATTTCCGGCGGTCAAATAATGCGATATCATAATAATTTTGGTTGCAAAGATGTGGGTGAGGATGCGGTTGGCCTCATATTCGAGCAGTCTGTCGGCAGAACCGCTGCGGTAAGACAGATAATAATCCTGTGGATTTTTAATTCGATAGTGCAGGATCAGGTAGGGCAAAAATAAATTGTTGTCACCTGAAACGTAGGTCGTGGTGTCACCGTGATCAAACTGCCAGATCATGGGCGTGTTTGCATCGGCCGTGTTCCCGGCGGCCAGGGAAAAAAGGCGGCGGGACCGGACCCGCTGGACGCGGTCAATGGGCCAGGGCATCTTCCAGTGCAGTCCCGGTTCTATCACCCCTTCCGTTTTTATTATTTGTCCGAACCTGAGCACCAGGGCCTGACGTTTTTCCGAGGGAGAAACGTGACGGTTAACAGCGTCCGAGATCCGGGTGTAAGTCTTAGCCTGCAAGGCTGCCTGACAAATGTCGGTGAATCGGTATTCCGCTGTCAATCCGGCTCCGCCCTACACCAAGCTTATGGCCACATTGAGCAGCATCGCCATTGCAAAAGAAAAAATAAACAGTGCGATGTAGACACTCACCCAGCGGTCGATATTATACCCGAAATAGTAGAGGATCAGCGATGCGCCGGTAAGAAGGGATATGGCCATGTCCGCTTGGTTATGGAGGCTGTCGGCCCTCAGTGCCGCAGAATCCTCTTTACGACCCATCGCATCTTTGAACCGGGATAAAAAAAAGGAGCCAAACGACAAGCCGACAAAGATTATGCCGGTGGTCAACGGCCGTTCTATGGAGGTCGGTGCTGTAAAAATGGCCCGCCATAATATCAGTGCCGATACCGTAAGCAGCGCCAGACCGATGAAACCCGCTGTTTTTAATTCTATTATAGGCAAAAGGTCGTACAGGGTAAAGGAAAAACAGCGTTCTATTAAAGAACTAACAAATCCCGAACAAAATCCGAATCGTGCAATTTCTCAATACCCTTTGCCCGGGCCCCTATAAATAGACAGTTGCGCGGATATTACAATTATTATAATGTATGAAGTAACCTGTCGGCATTATGGCGCTTTTATATCTTGTTGAAAATACTAAAGGAGGCACGTTATGGCATACGAAACCATCATTGCAGAAACCCTTGAGGGCCATGTGGCCAGTGTGACCCTGAACCGGGCCGAAGCGATGAATACCTTTTCCAGTCAGATGGCAGAAGAATTGTATGATGCGCTTAAGGGATTTGACACAGACCCTGATGTCAGGGTCATTCTTATCAAAGGCGCGGGCCGGGCATTTTGTGCAGGTATTGATGTCAATGAGCTCAAAGGCAAAACAACGAATCAATATCGTGAATGGATTGAGAAAATGGAAGCCCCGCTGGTGCTGATATCCAAATTAAAGACCCCGGTAATCGCTCAGGTCCATGGCGCAGCGGCAGCCAACGGCATGGGGCTTGTGGCTGCATCGGATCTGGCCATTGCCGCCGATAACGTAAAAATGGGGCTGACCGCCATCAATGTGGGCTTAAACTGCGTGGGGCCGGTGATTCCCGTGGCCCGCTGTGTTGGACAAAAAAAGGCACTGGAACTGCTGCTTTACGGGGAATTGATCAAGGCAGACCAGGCATTGGAATTAGGGCTTATCAACCGGGTGGTTTCCCGGGATGATTTAGATGAGGCAGCCCTTGCCTGGGCCCGGGATTTGGCAAAAAAGAGTCCGGTGGCTGTAAAAATAGCCAAGTCAGCTTTTTATGCGTCCCGGGATATGCCCTATGAAGCCCAGTTCGCGTACATGAACGAAGCCTTTGCCAGATTATGCGATACCAGTGATGCCAAGGAAGGGGTGGCGGCTTTTTTTGAAAAGCGTCCGCCGGTATGGCAGGAGAAATAAACCGAGACACAAAGGTAAAAATATTTAATGATTCACTGGATTCAAGCCTTGCTTCGCGCCGGTTTTCAGAGGCGGGGGATGACCCTTGTTTTTGCATATATGATGCTTTTGGTTACCTCCACCGGACTCATCTGCATTGCAGAACCATCCAACAGCGCCCTGAACCATCCGGGACAGGCCCTGTGGTGGAGCATTGTCACCTCAACCACGGTGGGGTACGGGGACATTTACCCCACCTCATCATGGGGGAAAGTCATTGCCGCAGCTTTTCCCATGTTCATGGGGATTGGTCTTGGGGCGGCCTTTATTACCCATATTGCGTCGGTTTTGATAGAAAGGAGAGACAAAAACATGCACGGGGAAACGCCTTATAAAGGCTCAGGCCATATTTTGATTGTGGGTCACACCCAGGAAACTGAATATCTTGTGGAACAGATCCGGGCAGACGAAACATACCAGGACAAGGATATCGTGATCCTGGCCAATCAACCTCGGCACCCGTTCCCGGAACAGCCTCACACTTATTTTGTCAAAGGGCGACCTGATAGTATTACGGCCATGACCCGCGCAGGGGCAGTTAATGCAGAGCGAATTATCATTCATACAGGCAGTGATGAACTCTCCCTTTTTGCCCTAATTAATGCCCTGAATATGAAAACCGAAATTTGTGAAATTACGGTAAGGTGTTTATCCACCCAAAGCCTTCCAACCTTTTCATCGGTGCCCGGGCAGTTTGAAACCGTCATGCAGATGACCGTGGAGATGATGGTCCAGGCCATGCAGGACAAGGTCCACCTGCCTCTTCAGATTCTGTTGAAAAATGATGAAGGCGAAGAGATCTATTACGTAAAAACCTCCCATATCAAACAGGACATGACATGGTGGTCGCTTCATCTTTTTTTAATGGAAAAATATAATTTTTTAAGCTTTGCGCTTCAGTTGCCGGACGGCAGCATAAAAATCAATCCAGCCCAGGATGAACCGGTGACTGAAGACTGCGGGATTTGGCTCATTGCCGCAATCCGGCCCCTGCATATCCAATGGCCGGGATAAGGTCCGGTTATAACCACGGAAGACACGGAAAGCACTGAAAATTAGAGCGCAAAGCGCTCAAGATTTCCGTGTCCTTCCGTGTTTTCCGTGGTTTAACGACTGCGGCGATACAGCAAAGGAAATAGAAGAACACCTGACGCCATGACAAGGCTCCCGCAGGGAAACGCATAGGAAAGGCTGAAAAAGTCCATGGCCAGGCCGGCCATAACCGAACCTGTGAACATGCCAAGGGAGTGGGCGGAAGTTAAAATCGCCATCACGGATCCATGGGCCTGCCTCTGTTCGCCCTTAAGCACGGCAAGGGCTGTCAGAGCCGGCATGGAAATTCCTCCACCCAGCCCGAAGATACAGACGCCTGCAAACAGATCTATAAATGAAGCGGCCCAGAACGGGTATAAAATACCTGCGGCCGACAACATGCCGCCGACAACCACCATGACTTTTCTGTTCCACCGGTCCGCAGCATAGCCCATAGGCACTTGCAAGGCACCAGAGACAAACACCCCGGCGCTCACAAGCAATCCGATTTTTCCGCCGGCCAGGCCGAAGGTCTTGCCGGCATACAGAGGCATGAAACACCAGACAATGCCGATGCAGGCCGTATAGGCATACCTGAAAACCACCAGCCCGGCCAGTTCCCGGTCCCGAATTACCACGGCCAGGGAGGCAGGGGATCGTTTATTGATGTGGATCTGCTCTTCGGACAAAGGCGGCAGAAAGATAAGACAGAAGACTGCGCCCAGGGCAGACAGTACGGACATACAGTAGAATGCCGCGTTTAAAGACCAGGTCTGCTGTATCACACCCCCTATCAACGGCCCCAAAGACAGACTTAAAAACATGGATAGGCTGAACAGCCCCATGGCATATCCTTCGGTGCCTTTATGACAGATTTCCCCCACATAGGCCTGGACCACGGGCATGATCATGGCAGAGCCTGCGCCCTGGATAAAACGGATGGCGATAAGCCCCTCCACATTGGCGGTCCGGACAAAGGCAATGGCCACCATCATGTAGGTCAAAAGTCCTGCCAGGATAAAGGGTTTACGCCCCTTTTTATCCGAAAGGCTGCCAAACCAGGGCAGAAAAAACGCCCGGGAAATGGAAAAGGCCCCGAAAATCATGGCCACGTAAATGCCTGCGGCACCAAGATCATGGGCATAGATGGGTAGCAGGGGTACTACAATACCCACCCCGGTAACTGTAATAAAAATAATAAAAAAAAGGGTGACGAACACCTTTTTATGGTCCGAAGGGATGGCCCGGCACCCACGGCGCAAAATCCGGGCAGCAGCCTGGGATACAGGTTCGCGTAGGCTCAAAAAAAAATCCATATTAAAAAGTCAGCGCCTTAGGCCCTAATCCAGGCATTCCCGGACCTGATCAATGAACCTGCTCGGGGTGGCAAAATCGCCTTTGCGGTAGTTGACGTGGCTTAGGTACAAAAACCGCTCGGCCCGGGTCATGGCCACATACATGAGCCGGCGTTCTTCGGACAGGGCGGCATCACCCTCGTCAATGGAACGCCAGTGGGGAAACAGCCCCTCTTCGCATCCGGCGATGAACACCACGTCAAACTCCAGCCCCTTGGCCGAATGAATGGTGAGCAGGCCGACCCCGTTTTCATCCTGGTCGTCCTCGTCTTTGTCCTCCCGGATCAGGGCGGCCTCTTCCAGGTATTCCAGCATGGTGTCCTTGGTGCGGGCCGTGTGGATCAACTGTTCGATATTCTCTTTTTTGGAAATGAATTCCACATCGGTTTTTGTTTTATTTTTCAGGTAGTCATAATATCCGGTGCGGTCAATGACGGTCTCCATGGCCATGGCCGGAGCCATGTCATGGATGGTGTCCAGGATATCCAGAGCCTCGGACATATTTTCATGTACCTTTTTGGTTACAAGCCTGTCCCTGACCATGATCCGGGCGGCTCCCTGAAGACTGCCGCCCTGGGCACGCAGGCCGGCCAACTTTTTAATCATGGCCGGCCCGATCCCCCGCTTGGGCGTATTGATAATCCGCTCAAAGGAGAGATCATCATTGGGAAAAAACGAGGCACTTAAATAAGAATTGATGTCAAGCACTTCCATACGTTCAAAAAAGCCCTGGGAGCCCATGAGACGGTAAGGGATGCGGAAGGCCCGGAACGTCTTTTCAAAGGGCAGGGAACAGAATTTGGTCCGGTAAACCACGGCCATCCTGTCAAAGGGAATGCCTTGCCCTTGTCTATTGAGATTTAAGATACGCCTGGCAGCCCATTCGGCTTCATGGGCATCGGACATGAATTCATAGATTTCCAGCACCCCGCCTTTTTTCTGTGAAAAACAGCGTTTCTCCATTTTGTCCGGATTGTAGTCAATGAGATCATTGGCTGCCTGGACAATTTCGTCGGCTGACCTGTAATTTTCCTCCAGCCTGAAAATTTTTGCATCGTTATATTTTTGTGCAAACCGTAAAAAATGGTTCACGTTGGAGCCCCGGAATCCATATACGGCCTGCCAGTCATCCCCAACGCAGAAAAGGTTGCGGTGCTCGCCTAACAGAAGCGAGGTCAGTTCCTCCTGCAGATTGTTGGTGTCCTGGTACTCATCCACCAGGATATATGAAAAAAGATTTCGGTAAAAATTGCGGACATCGGCATTGTCCCGGAGCAGGTCCCGGGTCTTGAGCAAAATATTGTCAAAATCAACACAGTTCATTTCCGCCAGGCGTTCTTCAAACTGGTCAAAAATATCGGCCATTCGAATGTTGAGGAACCCTGGTTTGCGATCAAAATATTTGGCTGGATCACCGTCGTTTTTGGCCCGGGAAATAGATGAAAGAATCCGGCGTGCATATTTTTTGTCAATATTGTTTTTTACGCACAGCTCTTTTATCAGCTTGTCTTGCTGGTATACGCTGAATACCTGTAAAGGCGGGGTATATCCCATGACCTGACAATGCTGTTTCAAGATCATCAGACAGGCGGAATGATAGGTTCTCACCCATTCAAAGCGCATCTGGTGAAGACCGGTCATCTCCATAAGCCGGGTCTTCATTTCCTGGGCTGCCTTATTAGTGAAGGTGATGGCCAGAATGCGTTCCGGGGCATGGCCCGTGGCAATGAGGTGGGAAAATTTAGCGGTCAGCGTTCTTGTTTTACCGGAACCGGCTCCCGCAACCACGAGGGCCGGGGAGCCGGTATGATCAACAGCGTCCTGCTGGGGCTGGGATAGTTGCATAAAGTTTAATTACGTGTCCTCAATGATTTTTTTCAAATCTTTTTCAATTTCGGTTCTAATTTCTTCCAGACGGGACTCGGTAAGGGCCTCAAAGCGAAGCACCAGTGCCGGCTGGGTATTGGAGGCCCGCACCAGGCCCCATCCGTCCTCATAGATGGCCCGCATCCCGTCAATGTCAATAACCTTCTGCCGGGACTTATATAATTCAACGATCTTTTCCACAACCCTGAATTTTACCTTATCAGGGCAATCCACACGAATTTCAGGCGTGGTAAAGGTTTTGGGCAGGTCTTGAATTAATTCATCCACACCAAGGCCGGTGCTGTCCATGATTTCCAGAAGCCGGCAGGACGCATACAGGGCATCGTCATATCCGTAGTAGCGGTCCTTGAAAAACATGTGCCCGCTCATTTCTCCGGCCAGGGCGGCATCCTCTTCCTTCATTTTTTTTTTGATCAGGGAGTGGCCTGTGCGCCACATGATTGGATTGCCGCCCATCTTTGCGATCTGGTCATACATGACCATGGAGCATTTGACCTCGGAGATAAAGGTGGCACCGGGATGGCGGGATAAAATCTCTTTGGCATAAATCACCATGAGCTGGTCCCCGTATATGAGGTTGCCGAATTTGTCCACCACACCGATGCGGTCGGCATCCCCGTCATAGCCAATGCCAAGGTCCAGATTATTTTTTTTCACCAGGGCACTGAGGTCTGTCATGTTTTTTTTCTGGGTGGGATCTGCCTCGTGGTTGGGAAAGGTGCCGTCCAGATCGCAGTAAATATCATGGACTTCGCAGCCCAGCCCCTGCAGCACCGGTAACGCAGTTATACCGCCGGTGCCGTTGCCCGCATCAATGCCGACCCGGATTTTATTTTTCAGCGTGATATTCTTCTGGATCATGGCCATATATGGAGAAATCACATCTGCCTGGGTCAAAGCGCCCTGTCCCTGGGTATAGGCCTTGTCTTCGATGATCTTGCGTATATCCTGCAGCCCGTGGCTGTGGATGGAATCCAGCCCACTCATCAGCTTGAATCCGTTGTATTCCGGAGGATTGTGGCTGGCCGTAATCATGGCCCCGCCTTCAAGTTTGAGTTGGTGAATGGAAAAATAGAGAACCGGGGTAGGGCAGACACCGATGTCCACGACATCACATCCAGCGGATAATACCCCGTCAATAAATGCTTTTGAATAGGCTTCAGAAGTGATGCGGCAGTCCCGGCCAACGGATACTTTTTTGCGGCCCTGTCCCATAAGCATTGATCCATATGCCTTTCCTACGGCATTGGCGTCCTGTTCGGAAAGTTCTTCCCCTGCAATACCGCGGATGTCATATTCCCTGAATATTCCAGGATGCATAGTTACCTCCTTTATAACTTTTATATGAAACTTGAAAAAAGTGCCAGAATTCCAGCCAGCCAGCAATAGGGTGCAAAAAGATGAAACTTTCCGATATTCACCAGTCTCAATAAGAGTTTTAATGCTGCCAGCCCAACGATGAATGAAGCGATTGTACCACAAATGGTGGCAGGATCAATGTAGCTCTGGGATTCCATCATGTCTTTTAAGCTGATTACCTGGGCGCCGAGAATGGCAGGGATGGATAAAAGAAATGAGAAACGGGCAGATGTCATTCTGTCCAAACCAGTGAAGAGTCCGGCGGCAATGGTGGTGCCGGACCGGGAAATGCCGGGAATAACGGCAAGGCCCTGGGAAATGCCGATGATAATAGCCTTTGAAGGGGTTAAAGGTTCACCTTTTTTAATCCTATAGCAATGCCTGGACATCCACAGAATGCCCCCTGTTACTATAAGCATGGCACCCACCAATAAAGATGAGGTAAATAAAATGTGCTCATACTGTTTCAGCAACAATCCGATAATTGCCGTGGGCACTGAGCCAATAATAATGGCGGCAGCCAGGGCCAGATTCGTTTCATGCCCTGAAGAATCCCGGGTTCCGGCATAGTACACCATGCTTTTTAAAATTTCCCAGATATCTTTAAAATATACAATAAATACCGCGCCCAGGGTTCCCATATGTACCGATGCGTCAAAAACAAGGCCATATTCAGTAATGTTAAAATAGATCTGGCCCAGGACCAGATGGCCGGAACTGCTTACCGGCAGGAACTCTGTAAGCCCCTGAAGGATACCTAGAATTATACCCTGATAGATCTCCATATTTTTATCCAGACTTGAGTGTTTTAGTGAAAATTTGAACGTTATGGACCAAGCTTGGGACATATATAATTGTTTGCCTCAAATTGCAAGGTTTCAAAAGCTTCCCCATTTGAACTAATATGTAAAAGAACAGTTGATTTCGTTTGTTTTCTTTTGTAGAATATTTCAAATTCTTTGTAGGTACTCATCAATTTAACAAGAAGTTAATACTAATTTTGAAAAAAAGGAGATCAGATGAAAAAGAAAAGTTTCATGCAAGCCCTTTTGGCCATTACCGCTGTCCTTTTCCTGTTTGGCTGTGCGGTTAAGGAACCTGCCGGGCTTCCCCCATTTTCCGCTAAACAGCTTGATGCGTCCATGTATCAGTCCAAAGTAGATAACTTTGTTATTATTCTGGATGCCTCCAGTTCCATGAACGAGGACTCTATGGGCAACCCCAAATTCATGATCGGCAAAGCGATTGCAGAACATATGAACATGACCATTCCTGAACTCGGACAGACTGCGGGTTTGAGAAGCTTTGGGCATGCAGATTCCATATCCAAAAACGAAACCGAATTGTTTTACGGCATGGAAGGGTACAACACTGCTGCCCTGGCTGAAAAACTCGGTGTCATTTCAGAAGCCGGCGGCTACAGCGCCTTTGGTTCAGCCATGGCCGCCATGGGGACTGATCTTGAAAGCCTTCCCGGAAAAACAGCAGTTATTATCATTTCCGACGGCTTGGACATGGGGCCGGACACAGCACAGGCTCAGGCCGTTAAAGAACAGTATGGCGATGCCATCTGCTTTTACCCCATCCAGGTGGCCAATGCTGAAGAAGGGACTGCATTCCTTTCTGAGATTGCAAGCATTGGCGGTTGCGCAGGTTTGGTAAATGCCGATGAGCTTATGGATGCCGGTGCAATGGCTGCTTTTGTTGAAAAGATACTTTTAGAAGATGCCCCCCCTGCCCCTGCCCCTATGGTCCCTGCTCCCATGGATAGCGACGGTGACGGCGTTCTTGATCCGGATGACCAGTGCCCCGGAACGCCGGCAGGTGCGAAAGTTAATGCAGTTGGTTGTTGGATTCTTGATCACATATTATTTGATTTTGACAAAGACGAAATCAAACCTGGAGCATTTGAACGGCTTGATGCCATTTCTGCAATTTTGGATAAAAATCCTGCAATGAGTGTTGAAATCCAGGGTCACACTGATAATATAGGTACTAAGGAATACAACATGGATCTGTCCCAGAGACGTGCGAATGCCGTTGCCAAATACCTGGAAGACAAAGGTATTGCCCGCGACCGTCTGGCCGCCACAGGCTTTGGTTTTGAAAAGCCGGTTGCTCTGAACAGCACAGACTATGGCCGCTCCCTGAACAGAAGGGTTGAAATTAATCCCTACTAACACCTAAATTCAGCACTTAAACGCAGTAATTAAGTAAATAAAAAAATCCCTGCCGGACATTGGTTCGGCAGGGATTTTTTTGTTTGGTAAAAATTAAGAATATATATAGTGCCTAAACGGAACTTCTTGTTTTGACAAAAATATATTTTTCTGGACGGCCTCAAACTCTTCCAGGGCCTTGATGGACATGGTGGCAAAAGGAATCGCTTCCAGTCGCCGCAATCCAATTTCGTCGCCGGTCAGTTCACAGTATCCGAAACTGCCGTCATCAATACGCGATAGAGCACGATTCACCTGTCTAATCATATCTGAATGGCGCTCAAAACTTTTTACCTCAAGCGCCAGATCCATATGGCTCATGTTGTATTTCAAGGTCTTATTTAACCAAAATCTCTACAAGCGAATGGAGCAGGGCCGTTCCTCGTTTACCAGCATTAGGCACAAGATCAAAATAAAATCTCCCATTCTCAATCAGGATAACATGGGATATTCGTGATCACAAGCTCTCAGGCCGTATCTATTATATCCACCTCTGGAAAACGGGCCTACCTTTATCGCTGCTTTGGCATCCATTGAAAGTCTTAACACTCCAGGCGTTGCATCTGCCAGTGCATTAATATTATGCACATATTCAAATATCATGTTAACTTCTGGAATTTTTTTTTAGGTTCGCATTTGGCCACTTTTTTCAAACAAAACCCTAAGTTATTCATTTTTCGATTAACTGTTGCAACGGATGGCATTTCATCCTCAGAATAGCCATTTATATCAATTAACCTCCGGCGAACTTCTTTTGCTGTTATTGGTGAATACAGCCGAGTGGAATGGAAAGTAGGATCCGTTTGGCAGATCGGATCGACTATCCCTTTTATATTTTCCAGTAATGATGGGAGTTTTTCTTCGACAGGTTTTCGCCCTCTTCCTGAAAAATTATCAATGCACACGATACCGGATGTTAGTTCTTTCATGCCTTTTCGGATTATATCTCGAGTCCAACCGAGCTCTCTTTCAGCTCTCCTTTGACCTCCTTTACCCATCAGTAAAACGACATGAGCCATGAACTGCCTTCTATCAGTCCCTTTGAGTCTTGAGCGTGTATCGTTCAGCAACTGCTTCATTGCGGGTGTGATATTAACCAACTCTTCTTAAGAAAATTCTATCTGATGCATCATGAAAACTCCTTTTTTATGGTACTTTTCATGATGATCATACTCTTTGCCGGCTTTATTGTCTATTGGTGATCTGTTCTCTATCTCATTTGGGAGATTTATTTTTTATCTTGTGCCTAACAGAAGACACCATTGACTATCCGGCCTACTTCGCACCACCGATTATAAAATTATTATAAGCATGATTTTCCGTGGTGCGAATGTTACTTGTAGGTTTGGTCCCGGTTGGGGGGCGGGGGGAGCGCTTTCTACTACGTATCTAATGAAATTTCATACCAGTCATTTTTCGATATAATCCAGTCTAAAGCCTTGCGTCTCTCTGGGACTACGAAAGGCAGTATTTTAAATGGTATTTTCTTTCCTTCTAATTCAGTTTGACGGATAGCCCAATGCAGGCAGTAAACAAAATCGCAATGTGAAATGATTTCTTCATCTTTACGAAGTGAAATTTTTGATCTGAAAGCTTTAGAAGACTCCATTTTTTTTAGATCAGGTAACATTGCCACAAAATTGTTTGGGCAGTTCTTTTTAAAATCTAAATTGGGAGTGACTTTCAATGCCCAAGCCAATGCCCACATAGCTTCTATTTGGTGTTTGTAAATGTCAGTATCGCCTTCTCCAGTTTCAAGATAATGGAGTTCCTCCCCAGTTAAAAAATTCTTTAATTTTTCCTGGGTGATCCATTCAATAGCCTGAACACGAGGAAAGCCATACGTTGTCGCAGCCAATGGTAACAAGCACAGCAATCGACCAAAGATTTCATTCTCAGTCCTTTCAACTTTGACTTCACCTAAAGATGGTAAATTTTCATTTTTAGGCAATCGAAGTTTCGTTACTTTTTCCCAAGATGCTTTTCTTAAATCAGTTCCCATAATGTGTACCAAAGCCTCCTATATTGTCAGGATGTAAAACATCTTTGAGTTGAGTGTTTCGATGCTCATCCTTTTTTAAAAGATGCATAACATCAGGATTGTCGACTGGATGATGCCATTCTGTTCCAGGAGGATTCTTCAATTGTCCCTTCCCATATTTCATATGCTTGATAACATCTGTTCCAAGTTCTTTGTTTATTGCATTGGCGACATCAGGACTTTGCCTCATTTGGCTCATCAAATTTTTATTGGCTGAAGCCCTATGGGAACTCCTGCTTGTGGCACTAATCGCCTGTTCAAACAAGGTTTCGTATTGGTTGAAGTTTGTTCTCTTTGATGCTTCACTAATACTACTGAATGAAGTTGTTTTATTCCCTAATGAAGCAGCAATCTTAGTGCCGACATATTCCAAACCAGTCGTAACTGTTTTAGAAAGAGGTGTCATAATAGCTGCCGTTTCAAATAGTTCCCACTCTGAAACCGGCACCCCAGATTGAACATGATTTAGAGTATTAAGGCTACTCGCTGCAGTATTCCATACAGGAGCGAGAAGATTATTTTGAATAGCAGCACTTAAAAGAGGCAGGTCATTATTATAATTCATGACCGACAGGTAGTCTCTTTCAGGAGTATCTTCGTAGGTTACTGATGTAAAATTATTATTATGCCAATTTGCCACATCAGCACTCACATAATCATAAGCCGCCCGTGCCATCAACCCGTCAGGGTCGGTAAACCGCAGTGGATTATTTAGGCAGTAGACATAAAGATTAAGCCCATCCACATACCCGGCAGGGTCCCGTTGCAGGAACCTGCCCAACTCGGCAGAATACGTCTGCCACAGTCCGGATTCAATATCCCATCTTCTGCCGGTATATCCGAACGGGTTGCCGATGGTAGAACCGGTTGCCGTGATGTCCTGTTCCTGGCTGTCGTAAATGGCCATCAAACCAAATGGGCTATATTCGTAAAATTCCACCAAGGCCCCGGTGTCATCAACAATCGTCCGGACACTTCCCTGGCGGCCGGCAATATAGTAATAAAGCTGGCTGCCGGTTTCCAAAAGAACTGGTTCATCAACGGTGTTTCCATGAACAAACGCCCGGCTGAATACTCCATCCGTATACTCTTCAATGACATCTGATTGATCATAAACAAAGGTGGTGATTAGACCATCAGCAGTTTTTGTGACTCTGCGGTTTAGAGCATCATAAGTGTACGCAGCCAGGGCCTGACCGCCCTCCTCTACCTGGACAAGCCGGTTTGCCCAGTCATAAGAGTAATCTTTTGCTCCATCCGAGGTCAGGTTTCCGTTGTTATCATAAGTATAAGCAACACCGTCAACGGAAGTGTATTCATTATCATTATTGGAAATTCTTGTTTCAGCAACACCGTTTTGATTGGTTGCCAGCCAGTTACCCACTCCGTCATAGTCCCAGGTCGTTAAAGCGGTATCATCAACCAATCTGTCCAAATGGTCATAGGTATAAACTTTTTCGTGGCTCGTGCCGTTCAGGCCTAACGTCTCTTCGAGGATGTTGCCCTGGGCGTCATATTCCGTTGCCTGACTAAAAAGAGAGCCTGTATAGGTCCTTGAGACTTCACGTTCCCGCTCATCATAGGCCAACGCAAGGCCTGTCCGGTTCCCGTAGGATACAGATGTCAACCGGTTGTTCCGGTCGTGGGTGAAATTGGCAACGGAACTGCCCTGGTAAAGGATTTGGGCCAGGGCGTCGTTTTCATTGTAGGTTTTATCAACCACCCGGCTTGAAGGGTAGGTGACCTGAGTTTTGTTCCCATTGGCATCGTAAAGCTTAGCAACTTCATAAGCTCCTTGGATTTCTGTTACCAGGCGTCCGTAGTCGTTGTAAGCGAACGTGGTTGTGTGGGTACCGTCCGTTGCAGTAACCAGTCTGGAAAGTTCGTCATAACCAAAGGCCTGCTGAGTGGTGCCGGCAGCGATTACCTCAATCTTCCGGTTCAGATTATCCCAAACAAACGCTATGTCTGCGCCATCCCTTTTCTCAATGGCCAGGACATTGCTGTTTTCATCATAGGTGGTGGTTTTTAAGTCCCCATCGCTGTCAATTTCGGCAATCCGCTGATTCAGCGCATCATATTCAAAAGACACTGTTTTGAGCAAAGGATTGGTGATAGAAACCAAATTGTCGTTTTCATCATATTCATAAGTGCTTACGGTTTCATCAACCGTACCGGCAGCCTCTGTTTTTTGAATCATCCTGCCGGCTGAATCATACTGGTATTGCGTTGCATCCCCGTTAAAATTCTCTTCCCGGACCAGGCGATCCCGGCCGTCATATTCAAACCGGCGCCGGTCTGTTCCCCTGGTTTCCAGGACCAGGCGGTTGAGGCCATCATAGGCGTTTTGGATTTCCTCTCCCTCGGGTTTTCTTTCAAGGGTGGTGTTGCCGGCCAGGTCGTATTTCCAGTAGTAATTTACCAGGCCCTGGGCCTGGGTCTGGGCTTTTTTGCGGCCAACGGCATCATAGAATACCTGGGTGGTGTTGCCGTTGGGGTCAGTGGTTGCCACTAGTTGCCCGGCTTCATTGTATTCATATTCCCAGGTTTCCGGGGTGCCGGTATGGAACCCGTTCTTCCTGTGGGTCAGCAGGCCCCGGTCATCGTACTCGAATGCCGTAATCTGGTCCCCTTGGGTTGTTTCATAGATCTCCCGGGTTTTCCGGTCGTTGAGGTCATATTCAAACCGGGTAACGGTCTGGTCATCTGTGCCGGAAGCCAGGGTCTGGCTGGTCAGGTTGCCTGCGGCATCGTAGGCAAACAGGGCTGCAATTCCTCGTGGGTCTGTTTTTTGAATCACCCGGTCGGCCGGGTCGTATTCGGTTTCTTCAGTATACCCAAGGGCATTAGTTTTTCTTCTCAACCGGTTGGCGGCATCATATTCAAAGGTGGTGATCCCCTTCCAGGCATCTATGTGGGCCACCAGGTTAGAGTCCTCATCATAGTCAAAGGTCTGGATATAACCCAGCTCATCCTCAACACCGATCTTCCGGTTCAGGGCATCATAATAGGTAACAGTCCGGCTCAAATCCGGATAGGTGACAGCCACCAGGTTGCTGTTGGGGTCGTATTCAAATGCAGTGGTCTGGCCCAGGGCATCAACGGTTTCAACCAAAAGGTTGCGGTCATCATACGTATGACCTGTTTCTTCCATCAGGGTCCCGGACTGGTCATAGAGTTTTACGGCGGTTACATTGCCGTTGGCATCATATTCACGGATTTCAGAATTGCCCAACGCAAATATGGTCTGGGTCAACCGGCCCCGGGTATCATATTTGTATTGGGTGACCCGGGCATCATCAGCACCGTATCCTTTGGTTTCCTGTATTAATTTGCCCAGGGCATTGTATTCATAATAGGTGACTAAATCGTCCCCTTCCGGAAAAACAATGGTCTGGCTCTGTAGTTTACCGTCAAGGGTATACTGGTACCGGACCGTCTTTTCACAACCATCTTTTTCAAACCCGCAGGAGAGGGTGAGGGAATCGACACAATCAGCGGCTGCGGTAGTTGAAAGGGATGTTGCCCGGCCAAGAGCAGAAGAATAAGGCTGGAAACACAACCAGGCTGATATCATAATGATGATAACGGCAAAATGTGAAACCCATCCGTTTCTGGTAAGGAGATTCATACGTTTATCCCTATCATTCTTTTTTTGCAAAAGGAAATGAAACCGGATGAGCTTTTTATAACATCGGTTTTCTTAAAATGGTTATTTTGGGCCAAAAACGGTGTGTCAAGCTTGTTTTAAACCTCATTTTTGGACGTTTGCTGTTTAATATCAGATAATTGGCTTGCCCGCCCCCCAGGTTACACCAAGTTACCTGTTTTTCTATCTCAAATATCAAAATGTCAAGCCTGACCCTATAGCTATAAGTTGCCTGTATCAAGAGAGATGGTGCCGGTATCGACATAATCAGCGGCTGCGGTAGTTGAAAGGGATGTTGCCCGGCCAAGAGCAGAAGAATAAGGCTGGAAACACAACCAGGCCGATATCATAATGATGACAACGGCAAAATGTGAAACCAATCCATTTCTGGTAAGGAGATTCATACGTTTATCCCTATCATTCTTTTTTTGCAAAAGGAAATGAAACCGGATGGACTTTTTATAACAGCGGTTTTTTTAAAATGGTTGTTTGGGTGCCCAAAATAGTTGTTTAAGCTAGTTTTAAGCCCCTTTTTCAACAATTAATCGTTTGATTCCTTATAGTTATCTTGGTCCGACCCCCTTTCACCCCTTTCAGCCCCCTTTCAGACCGTTACTATCACTATGGGAAACCATTTTTTTAGAATAATTCAGGACCTCACCAAAAGTGAATTCCAGAAAATTGCTTAAAAAACTTGGAAAAGCTTTATTGGCAATGCTCATAGGCTCATTTACTAACTTTTTTATACAACGCTGAGGTTAAATTAACCCAAGATTTTCTCCAATGGATGATATGAATTTTGACTTTTCGGGATTATCTTTATATTCATTTGCTACCATCGAACAAATTTTTATAAATTTCTTTATTTCGTTATCGTCCATATCCTGCAAAATTGAAGATATTTGTTCCATCTGGACAACCGATGCATCTGGGTTAATGGTTTCATCATCGCTAAATTCTAAAAACATAATTGTTTCAATCAACGCCCTTGATACCGCTTCATTAACAACCATTATTTGACGACCTCCACTCTAATATTGTCTATTCCTAATTCATTGAACATCTTAGTAGCTCTATTTGCCTGAGATTGAGTTGGAACTTCCCATCTTCCTGTAAGATTGTTTTGTCTTAAAGCCTGCGATTGACGGAGGGCTTGATTTTTTGCTTTTGGGGTTGTCACAACTGAAATTTTCCTATCTATTAACACATCGCTATCAAGCCCATCAAACCTTACACCTCTGGCTGTGTCATCATCTAAAGTCCTTGTAATTTGTGGCGCTTGTCCTTTTTGGGTGGCTATATTTGATCGAGCACCAGTTGCTGAATCATTGTATAATTTTGCACGGTTGCTCATATGAGCATTTTCATCAACCCACTTTACTGGATTGTTTGGAGCCATCTCCATCAAGTGCTTTGCTGTTTTACTTACTTCAGAAAGTTTGTCAGCTACTTTAGAAAGCTTGATTAAATCTGTGACAGGTATTACGGTGGCAATGCCAACGCCTAATGATTTCCATGAACTTGTACTTGTCGGATTTTCATAAACGTTATAGAGCCCGTCTCCAATCCCCTTTGCATCTCCTACACCTGGCATAACGTCTAAAGCAGTTGATACGAAAATTTTTTCTTGTTCATTTTGGATGTATACACCAATTATTTGACTTGTTTCCCAGTCTTGCTGTTGTTGCTTGTAATCATCAGCCAAATTGATAATTGGGGAAGTATAAGAAAAATCATTTGTTGTCTTTGAGGTCAACCCGCTAGGGTCGGTATACCGCAAAGGATTATTTAGGACAAACACATAAAGATTAAGCCCATCCACATACCCGGCAGGGTCCCGTTGCAGGAACCTGCCCAACTCGGCAGAATACGTCCGGTTCCGATAATGCCACAGTCCGGATTCAATATCCCATCTTCTGGCCGTATATCCAAACGGATTGCCGATGCTGGAACCGGTTGCCGTGATGTCCTGTTCATGGCTGTCGTAAATGGCCATCAAACCAAATGGGCTATATTCGTAAAATTCCACCAAGGCCCCTGTGTCATTAACAATCGCCCGGACACTTCCCTGGCGGCCGGCAATATAATAAAAAAACTGACTGCCGGTTTCCAAAAGAACTGGTTCATCAATGGCGCTGCTGTAAACAAACGCCCGGCTGAATACTCCATCCGTGTATTCTTCAATGACGTCTGATTCGTCATAGACAAAGATAGTGACGGAACTATCAACTGTCTTTGTAACTCTCCGGTTCAGGGCATCATAGGTATATTCAGCCAGGACCTGACCGCTTTCCTCAACTTGGACAAGCCGGTCTGCCCAGTCGTAAGAGTAATCTTTTGCTCCATCCGAGGTCAGATTTCCGTTATTATCATAAGTATAAGCAATACCGTCAACGGAAGTGTATTCATTATCATTATTGGAAATTCTTGTTTCAGCAACACCGTTTTGGTTGGTTGTCAGCCAGTTACCCACTCCGTCATAGTCCCAGGTCGTTGAAGCGGTATCATCAACCAACCTGTTCAAATGGTCATAGGTATAAACTTTTTCGTGGCTCGTGCCGTTCAGGCCTAACGTCTCTTCGAGGATGTTGCCCTGGGCGTCATATTCCGTTGCCTGACTAAAAAGAGAGCCTGTATAGGTCCTTGAGACTTCACGTTCCCGCTCATCATAGGCCAACGCAAGGCCTGTCCGGTTCCCGTAGGATACAGATGTCAACCGGTTGTTCCGGTCGTGGTTAAAGTCTGCAATGGAACTGCCCTGGTAAAGGATTTGGGCCAGGGCGTCGTTTTCATTGTAGGTTTTATCAACCACCCGGCCTGAAGGGTAGGTGACCTGAGTTTTGTTCCCATTGGCATCGTAAAGCTTAGCAACTTCATAAGCTCCTTGGATTTCTGTTACCAGGCGTCCGTAGTCGTTGTAAGCGAACGTGGTTGTGTGGGTACCGTCCGTTGCAGTAACCAGTCTGGAAAGTTCGTCATAACCAAAGGTCTGCTGAGTGGTGCCGGCAGCGATTACCTCAATCTTCCGGTTCAGATTATCCCAAACAAACGCTATGTCTGCGCCATCCCTTTTCTCAATGGCCAGGACATTGCTGTTTTCATCATAGGTGGTGGTTTTTAAGTCCCCATCGCTGTCAATTTCGGCAATCCGCTGATTCAGCGCATCATATTCAAAAGACACTGTTTTGAGCAAAGGATTGGTGATAGAAACCAAATTGTCGTTTTCATCATATTCATAAGTGCTTACGGTTTCATCAACCGTACCGGCAGTCTCTGTTTTTTGAATCATCCTGCCGGCTGAATCATACTGGTATTGCGTTGCATCCCCGTTAAAATTCTCTTCCCGGACCAGGCGATCCCGGCCGTCATATTCAAACCGGCGCCGGTCTGTTCCCCTGGTTTCCAGGACCAGGCGGTTGAGGCCATCATAGGCGTTTTGGATTTCCTCTCCCTCGGGTTTTCTTTCAAGGGTGGTGTTGCCGGCCAGGTCGTATTCCCAGTAGTAATTTACCAGGCCCTGGGCCTGGGTCTGGGCTTTTTTGCGGCCAACGGCATCATAGAATACCTGGGTGGTGTTGCCGTTGGGGTCAGTGGTTGCCACCAGTTGCCCGGCTTCATTGTATTCATATTCCCAGGTTTCCGGGGTGCCGGTATGGAACCCGTTCTTCCTGTGGGTCAGCAGGCCCCGGTCGTCGTACTCGAATGCCGTAATCTGGTCCCCTTGGGTTGTTTCATAGATCTCCCGGGTTTTCCGGTCGTTGAGGTCATATTCAAACCGGGTAACGGTCTGGTCATCTGTGCCGGAAGCCAGGGTCTGGCTGGTCAGGTTGCCTGCGGCATCGTAGGCAAACAGGGCTGCAATTCCTCGTGGGTCTGTTTTTTGAATCACCCGGTCGGCCGGGTCGTATTCGGTTTCTTCAGTATACCCAAGGGCATTAGTTTTTCTTCTCAACCGGTTGGCGGTATCATATTCAAAGGTGGTGATCCCCTTCCGGGCATCCAGATGGACCACCAGATTGGCGTCCTCATCATAGTCAAAGGTTTGGATATAGCCCAGCTCATCCTCAACACCGATCTTCCGGTTCAGGGCATCATAATAGGTAACAGTCCGGCTAAGATCCGGATAGGTGACAGCCACCAGGTTGCTGTTGGGGTCGTATTCAAATGCAGTGGTCTGGCCCAGGGCATCAACGGTTTTGGTTTGTTGGTTGTTCAGGTCATATCCGTGCCGGGTCAACCGGCCCAAGGGATCTGTTTCCTGAATTACGTTACCCACGCTGTCATACTGCCACTGGTATCGAACCATATCCCCGGATTCGGTCAGGAACTGCCATTGTTCCGTTTTTCTCCCCAGGGCGTCATAGGTGTAATATGTGCTGTTTTCCAAAGGATCAACGGTTTCAACCAAAAGGTTGCGGTCATCATACGTATGACCTGTTTCTTCCATCAGGGTCCCGGACTGGTCATAGCGTTTTACGGCGGTCACATTGCCGTTGGCATCATATTCACGGATCTCAGAATTGCCCAACGCAAATATGGTCTGGGTCAACCGGCCCAGGGCATCATATTTGTATTGGGTGACCCGGGCATCATCAGCACCGTATCCTTTGGTTTCCTGTATTAATTTGCCCAGGGCATTGTATTCATAAAAGGTGACTAAATCGTCCCCTTCCGGAAAAATAATGGTCTGGCTCTGTGGTTTACCGTCAAGGGTATACTGGTACTGGACCGTCTTTTCACAGCCATCTTCTTTAAACCCGCAGGGGATGGTTTTTTCCACCAGTTGATTGGCAGAGTTATAGGTAAATTGGGTTTCCTTGAGCAGAACGCCTGCCTGGTCATAAAGCTTAATGGACGTTTTATTGCCGTTGCCGTCATAAGCATAACTTCTGACGGTCCTGAACGGGTCAATCTCTTTGGCAAGACGGCCCATTTCGTCATAGGCAAAGGTGAAGGTGTTTCCGTTCTTATCCTGTTTTTTAACCAGCTTGCCTGTGGCGTCATAGGAGAAATGTACGGAATTACCCAACGGATCTAAGGTTTCAATGATCTGGGCACCGAACACGATGTCCCGGGCTGTGTCATAGATATGCCGGGTTACGGCCCCGTTGGGTTGGATGATTTGTTCCAGCTTGCCGTCAAGGGTGTACCGGTATTCGGTCATCTGATTAAGGGGGGCGGTTTCCTTGGTTTTCCGGCCCAGTTGGTCATACTCATAGGTGGTGGTGTATTCACTGGTTCCGGATTTGACCGTTACGGATTTGACAGCCCCTATGGGCATGTTTTCCGTGAAGTCTTCGTAATACTGGTATTGGGTTTCGTTGCCCAGCTTATCTTTTTGGGTCACAAGATAGAGGCTGTTTGTATCGTATGTCCGTTCCTCATACTGACTTAACGGGTCTGTGATTTTGGTGATGTTTCCGTAAGCGTCATATTCGTATACGGTTTCAAAACCAGTGGTGCCTTCGGCTACTACCAAATCCCCGTCCTCATCAAAGGCATAACCCGGTGCCTGGATTTTTTTATACAGGCTGCCGTCGGTATTATATTCAAATCGGGTGATATTTCCGGCAGGGTCTGTCACCTGGGACGGTGCATACGGGTTGTTTGTATCATCGTACCGGTACGTCAAGGTACGGCCCAGGGCATCGGTTTTAAGGTACAGGTTCCGTTGTTTGACAAAGGCTTCCCTGTCTGCTTCCGGGGTGCCCCCGGGATAGTATTGAAACGTAGTGGTATACCCGTTGCCGTCTGTATGCGAAATTTTATTGTGGTGGATGTCGTAATCCATGGTCTCCATGGTTTTGTCTTCTGTGGAGATCCGGACCACATCGTTTCTTTCGTTGAAAAAGAGCTTCCTGTAATACCCTTCTTCGTTCCAGGTCTCGGCATACCGGTTCAGGTGGCTGTACATGAAATTGAACGTCTCGCCTTTGGCATTGGTATGATAGGCCACCTGATCGTTTTTATAATACCCGATTTCAAGATAATCCCCGCCGGGCAGGGTATACTTTGTCATGTTGTGGTCCAGGTATTCGTTTTCCTGGCCGGAAAGATAGGCAAAGCTTGTGGTGCTGCCCCCAAGATCCTCAAATGCCGTAAGATCGTCCCCGGTATAGGTATAGGAGCAATACCTGCCGGAAAAATCCGTTATTTTCACCACCTTGCCGGCAGCGTTGTATTCAAATGTGAGGCTGCGGCCCAACCGGTCGGTGATTTTCGTGATTCTGTTGGGATAATCCGTGTTGGCATATTCATAGACCAGTGTATTGCCAAAGGGATCTTCTTTTTTTGTTAAACAGCCCTCGGTTGAAAAATAAGATTTGTTCAGGTTTTTGTGGTGTGTGACAATGAAACCGTCATTATTTTTTTCAAGGGTAAAGGTGCTGCCGTTGGGGTAGGCGTACGCCCCGCCTTCTTTTGTGATCTCAAAAGAATCGCCGTCATTGTTGTAATAAAGGGCTCCGTCATTGGTCAAGGGCATGATCCGTTCGGCATGGTTCCAGGTCCATCCGTACCCGAAGGGACCGTTATACACCAACTGGCTTCTGTACTGCCGGAAGACTGACAGATCAAACCCCGGTCCCTTGATTTTAAAATCCGGATTTTCCTGTATGTACAATTCTCCTTTTGCCATATTCACGGGATCGCCGGCTGCACTCACCGCAGAATTAACAGCATCTGCTAATACAGTGTACGTCGTAGATGTATCATTAACGCTGATGGTATTTTCATCCTGCCATGACTCAACATAGATAGAAGAACTACTCCCTGTATCTATAGCATAAGAATCTGAACTGACGATTGAATTATCATCCTGGGTGACTGTGTCCGAACCGCCGCCGTTGTCCATACCGAATGAATACAAGTCCCTGCCGGAATAGTGGACAATTCTGATATCTCCGGATAATCCGGCATAATTCACCTGTTGAACCGGGGTGATGACCCTGGAACCCTCTCTTAGCTGAGTAACGACTGATAATACGGAACTGTAACCAAGATGGTTTTCCGTCTGATTATCCAGATCAGAAATATACTCTTTTCTGGTGAAATTTAAATTTTCAAGAACAACCGGTCCTTTTGTGGTCGGTGCAACCTGGGTGATGACGATTTTGTTGAGGCTGGTCCAACCGGGTGTAATGGTTTGGGGTGTTTTATTTATCGTGTATGTTACATTGTAGCTTGGTGAAGAGCTTGATCCCCTGTATCCTTTAAAGTTATACTTTGCGCCGTCCAGAACTGCACTGAGTTTTACCGAGTTGAAATCAAACTTGGTACCCCGCGCAATCGTCGCCTGGCTGCCCCAGGCCCGTATCCCATAGCTTCCGTCGACGGCGTCGTCAACCAGGGCCAGTCCGCTCTGGGGACTCCATGCTTCCGGAGTGCGCCAAAACGAATAAAAATGAAAGCCGTCATAGGCCTCGTAGTAAGAAACCAGATCATTAGAACCCGGCAGTACAGTAACATTTTCAAAATCTGAGACTTGGGAAGCGGTTTCCTCAATGATATCCGATTCAACCAGTTCAACCATTTTGTTGCCGGTATTTTCCAAATCCTCATTTGCCACCATGAGCCCTTTTATGGTGCTGGCACCAAGCGTATCCATCCAGTCTTCAAAAATTCGGCCCTCATCATAGGATGCTCCATATCCGTACAGCCACCTGCAGATTTGGTTGATAGGCGCATCCCAGGCAAGCGCCATGATTTCTTTTGACGTCTTGTCCCGTTTAATCAGACTGCCTGTGGACTGGGCATCAATGTTCCACTGGGGGTGGTAGTAGAACTTTGATTCGGCATCGGTCAATATCGGGTTTTCATCGGAATTGGGCTGGGTATAAATAAATGTGGGGGAAAGATTCCAGGACATGATGCCGTAAAAAAGACCGGCTGCCCTGTTGGAATTTTCATATAAACGGTTTAAAAAGGTCTCGGCCAGGACTTGGCCCATCAGCCCCAGATATTCTTCCTGGGTACTGGGATCAAGCACTCGGCCGGCATCCACCGTCTGCAGTTTTTTCTTTGCTTTTTCTATGACAGCCAGGTTTGCGCAAAGTGGGTCAAACCCCATCTCTATGAAGGTGCCTGCCGGCCTGTTAGGCCGCGTTACCGTTGTACTGGTCCCGGAAATTTTGTATTGGAGATAAAATTCATCATCCGGGGTGATGGACAGGTCGCTTGGAAGAACAATTTCACCGTCAATTTTAAAAACCGGAGTGAATGAGGTATCCGAATAAATCCAGTCAAGACTGAATCTTTTACCCGCTACCCGGGGCATGTAGAGTACATAGTCAAGCAGTACCGTTCCGTCATCCTTTTTAATATAAAGGTGGATATTTCTACGATTCTCATCCGGAACCTCTGCAAATCTTGTTTTGGAACATGAATATAAATTTAAGGGAAGAGACCTGGGCAGCACCGAACCGGTATTATTTATGATCGTTTCTTTAAAAGGGATATCCTTGATGGAAGTATCCGAATAGTTAACGTTTAGATACGCCTGCATCTGGCTTTCGTACAATTCAAGTGCGGATTGATATTTAATATCCGACAGATACCCGGGGAAGTCAAAATTGAGGCCGGAAGGTACTGGATCGTCTTCGGAGCCATCCGTTGGATAAAGGTCCACGCCCTCCTCAAGAGCTGTTTTTTTAAGCCAGGGCACCAAAGGCACCCATCCCTTATCAGGACCTCCTGTCTCGCCATTATAGCTACCCTGATCAAGCCATGCCTCAACATAGACAATATTGAGTGCGCTTAACTCTACATACCGGGCCGGAATTTTTGAAATACGGAGCAGGGCTATAAGAAGGGAAGATTGATCCCAGGAGTTTCCTCTACGGTTCATGTATGCGGCCCGTGCCCCGAGTCTGGAATCTTTATAGTAAAAATAGAGTGATTCGTTTTTTAAGTTGTCGTAAATAAACTGGGGGGAATAAATATTTTTATAAACCCAGTTGTAAATTTTGACTGGATCATTATCCAGGCTGGCCGCAAGGGCAACAAGGTCATCTTCAGGGTCATTAATTTCTTGTTCGGGATTTTCCGGATCTTCAATTGTTGCCCATTCACATTCCATGGTCTGGGCAAGATATTCTTCCCCTGGCTCATCAGTACTTCCAAAGGCAGATGTCATACTGAGAATGGTGAGCAACAGTACCGGGATGATGAATCTTAAAATTCGAATGTATTTCGGGTCTTTCATTGGTATTCCCCTTTTATCGGAAAGTGTTTGATTCATGTTTTAGTGGTTCAGTCCATGGCTGTAAGCGCTTGCAGACACAAACCTGTAACATAAGGGTCGTTTGCCCAGGAACCGTTAGAATTTTGCTGACTTATGAGATAATTGACGGCATCGGTTTTGTTGGTTTCAGAAATTCCTATACCGGAGATATCCAACCATAAAAGAACGGCCGCAGTATCGACCAGGCCGTTGCCGAATGACCCATCACCATTATTCGTCTGTGAACTAAGAACCCAGCTTATGCTGAAGTTTTGCCATAGGCTTACATAATTTTGAGGAGGATATTTCTCGGCAAGCAGAGAATAAATCAGGCTTGAAGCATAAACGCTTGCATCAGCATCTGCTACCCAGCCAAAACAATAGTCATCCGAGCTGAAAAAAAGACTATCCCTGTTGTTTTTTAATGCATCAATACTTGAATTGGTCAGTGATGTCCCTTTTGTCGTTTTTGATACAGTGGAAGCCCCCACAGCCGTACTCACAGGGTCCGGGTGATACCCGGGCCGGGTTCCCCACCCATATATGGTTGTTCCACTAATATATGCCTGGGAAATCAGCTTGGTCACGAGATAATCAACATTTTGCTCAAAATCATAGAGTGTATTGATTTGCCGTCCGAGGAAATCATTGTTGTCTGCATAGTTCCCTCTCAAAAAGAAAACACCTTTTCTTACGGCTGCATCATCTTCCTCTAAAGCTTTGAATGCGTTAAGCACCTGGCTTGTTACAAGGAGTTTGTTTTTTTCACTCCCCCAGGAACCAAGAGTCCCTTGGTTTGCCTTAAGCCATGTTTCGGCCCTTTGAACGGCCTCATCCTTATTTCCGGCTGTTGATGAGCCGGAAAACTCAATTGAGGCCAATTCAGACAAGGGTCCTTCCAGGGCTTCCAGGGCGTTTATCGTTATCCCGTAATAGTATGTGGTTCCCGGGACAACCTGGTTATCTATTGCCGTTTCTCCGGTAACGCCGGCAAGAAGCCTTAACCGGACTGGAGGAGCTATGCCGTTGGCAACGCAGTCTTCCAGGATCTGTTTATCAACCGGATTCGCCACCCGGTAGATGTGATAATTGGCAGCCTGGGTGACGGGAGTCCAGGAAAGGGTGACATAGTCATTTTCTCCTTGCAGTGCCTGGACCTGTGTTACAGGGATAGTGGAATCAAGGTGATAGATGGTGCTTCCGGTGGGTCCGGTGTTACCGGCCCCGTCAACGGCAAAAAATTGAATATGGGTGGTTTTGTCTATGTTTATTCCGGTAACAGGAGCACTTTGCGTGGTCGTGTTTGCCGCCCCGGCAAAGGGGGGATATCCGTCCGTAGAGTAATAAATATCTGCGTTTTCTGAACAATCCAGATTTGTAGTAAAAGGGGCGTCATAATGCCCGCCCGGGATGCTGGGTGTCACAACCGGCAGGATGCTGTCCGCAGTAAAAGAGATATCCAATATGGTTTTGTTTCCAGCCTTATCTGTAAGAATCAATTGAAACTGATATTCCCGATTTTCGGGATTTTTCAAGGGAAAGGTGATGGCGTTTCCGGATATAATCGTCTGGCTGGTGATATCCACCCCGTTTTCATCCAAAAGGACAACAGAGGCAATACCGGAATCATTATCCCCAAACGTAACAATCATTTCAAAAGGATTGCCCTGGGTGGCAACCAGTGTTGTATCGTCAGGGGGGTACCGGTGCAAAATAACAGGCGCTTGGATATCTGAATTATTGGGATCTGTGCCGGCCGTGTATTCATCGTAATTTGACACCCCGTCTCCGTCAGAGTCTGAAGCGGCATTTAAATCTGAGAAATGTTTCAGCTCCCACCAGTCCGGAATTCCGTCATTGTCCGTATCTTTGTCCGGCTGTACGGTGAAACTGGTTTGGGTCTCTTTCACGTTGCCGGCGTTATCGGCAATACTCACGGTGATCGTATTTTCATTGTACGGCAAATCATCGGGAACTTGCCCGGTTGCCCCGGCGGCTGTTACGGTAAATCCTGATGTGCTGATATCACTGCCGTTTATTTTCACGGTTAAAGAAGATGTATCAATGCCTGAGTCTTCATCCTGGAAATTGACCATAATTGCAGGCTGGTTTTCTTTTAATTCTGAATCACGGGCCGGCTGGATTATGCTAAGATCAGGTGGGGTTGAATCTTCTCCTGAAAATGCTTTTACCCTGAAATGAAAGGTCCTGTCCTCCAAAAAGGCATTCACCGGAATATAAACTTGCCAGACCACTGGATCTGTTTCCTGGCCCGGGGACAATACCTGGCCAGATTCCTGGGCGGTGTAAATCAGGTACGGCAGTTCTTCCGGCGTAGAGCCGGCACTGTTGGCTATTCTAAATTTCGAGGCGTCTGTCACGGTTGCGGATGCAAGGTCTGTCCGCCCGAATAAATCTGTGAAGTCGGACAAAGAAATTGAATCCGGGGTTCCGCTCAGCCGTATAAAGCAGGTCATATCCTTGCCGTCGACATCTCCGTCCCCATCAAAGTCGGCATTGTCCAGGGAGTAGAAAACTTCCGTGACAGCCACCTTGACCGGATAAACCAAATCCTTGGTGCCGGTGTTTTGAAGTTTGACTTCTATGGTGCCGGTTTGGGTCTGGGCGTCATATGCCACGCTGGATTTAAGCAGTTTTATGTTGTCGCTTACATTGGCCGCAAATGATGATGTTGAAACAAGACAGAAAAAAAATATGGTGTAAATTGACACTAAAAGCTTACCGGATCGATATGGTGTATTTGTTATTAAATGATTCATCCGCAGTCTCCAAAAATTAGAGTGAGTTAAATAGCCGCTGCCCGGGTTTTATGAATGTATGGCTGTTTCAGTTAAAATACTAATCGCATGAAGTTTTAAGTTTTCTGATGATCTATTAGAACTGTTTGATTAACATCTTAACCTTCATCTGAAACAAAAAAGTTAGTTGCATATACACAAATTAATCAACTTTCTTACATCTCTTATAGTTATGGTCCCGTCGCCGTCTATGTCCGCAGCCGGGAACGTGCTTGCAGGTTCGCGCAGGTATTGTCGGATAATTAGGAGATCTTGTCGATCAATAATATCGTTTCCGTTAAGATCCCCAAATAAGTGTTCGGGACTCACTGTCGCTGCCAGAAATTCAATCCGGTCCGAACCGTCAAGAACCTCGCCGGTATCGGTAACAAAATTTGTAAAGAGGCCTTCCTTTGCAAGGCCGATTGAAAGAGTAGGAACCTCATCAGACGACCTGTCAAAAAGGATACTAGCCAAAAGCACATTTTCTCCTGCCACTCCGTTTGTTGGTCCCGGTTCATCAATTTTTTCGCCAATGATAACAACCTCGCCGTCAATTGATGTATCCGGTTCAGCATTTGGCGGAAGCAATGGGGATGATGCCGAACCAAAATACCAGTCAGTGCCATTTTTAGTCACAATGGGGTTGGTTAAGTCTGGCGTTGAATAATTTAATTTAAAAGCTACTTCATGTCAAACAGCACCCGAATGCAGTACGAAGCGAGCCGTGCTATAAAATTGCCAACTAAGTAAACAAAAATCCCTGGCGAATATTGGTTCGCCAGGGATTTTTTTGTACGGAAACCTGTGTTTGGACGCAACGCCGCAGATGGGTGACTTTTCGTTCAAACAGACCGGAATAATTCCTGCCCGGTTTGTTCCACCCCGTATCCACCTAACGCCATGACCCGCTGTTTAAATTCAGCAGACTGAATGGCACAAAGAAGGGCCTGGACTTTTGGCAGATGATAATAAATTTCAGGGATGACCAGGTCGTAGGATTCAGTCACAACAGGCAGAAAATCCAATTTCAGGGCCAGGGCCGCAGCCTTGATGCCAAGTCCGGCCCCGGCTCGGCCTGATAATACGGCCACAGCCACAGACATGTGGGTGTATTCCTCATTTTCATAACCTAATACATCTGCCGCAGAAAAACCATTTTCCTTTAAGCTGAAATCAAATAAAATCCGGGTACCGGAGCCTGGCTGACGATTGATAAAAGCTATTTTTTTTTCAACAATATCAGAAAGCCCTTTTACCTTGTCTGGGTTGCCTTTGGGCAGAATTAGTCCCTGCTGGCGCATCACGAGATTGACCAGGCGTACCGGCACATCAGGCAGGTATTTTTCAATGTATGAAATATTGTAGGTGCCGTCATCGGGGTCCAGAAGGTGGCACCCGGCCATGTGGCAGCTCCCTTTTTTAATGGCCATCAGGCCGCCCATACTTCCCACATGGCTGGAGGAGATTCCCATACCCGGATGTTCAAGCCGGATTTGATCTGCCAGAAGGTCAAGGGTATTGTCATGGGAACCTGTGATCACCACCGTATTTTCAATGGATTCCAAAGACCGAAGCAGATGGGCCGGCACTTTTTCGCCGGCCTCAATGCCTTCCACATGCTGGGGAATTCGTATGATGCCGTCGGCTTCGGTCAAGGTGGTGATACTGCCTGCCCCCCGGGGGAGCTGCGAAGACATGAGGCGACCGTCCACGGAACCGATTTTTACCCTTAAAAATTCTTCCTGGCCAAGTTTTGAGGCTACTTTTCTGACCGGAGTGACCTCCACGACCTCCTGTTTTAAAGGGGGCAGATGCTGCATGGCCAGCAGTAGAGGCCCTGCAAACATTTCAAAGGCAACAATGGCGGAGACCGGGTAGCCGGGAATTCCGAAAACAGGGGTCTCCCTAATCCCGCCGAACATCAGGGGCTTACCCGGCATCATAGTCACCCCGTGGACGTAAATCTGCCCTAAATTTTCAATTACCGGTTTTGAATAATCCTTGGACCCGGCAGAGGAACCGCCCAGGATCATGACCATGTCATATCCCTGGTCTACCCCATTGGATACGGCAGTCTGAATGGTTTTAAGATCATCTTCAAGCATGGGATTGATCGTTGCATCTGCTCCGTGGTCGGCGCACAGGGCAGTCAATACAGTGGCGTTGGATTCCACCACATCACCGGAACCCATGGTTTCAGGGGTCACATCCTGCCAACGTTTAAGTTCCGATCCCGTTGGAATAATCAGTACCCTGGGCCTTTTTCTCACCGACACCTTAAACACCCCACCGGAAAGAAGTGCGCCCATGGCATAGGCATTGATTTTGTGGTCCCTGGGAAACAGCAACTGGGTGGCCACGATGTCCTCACCCATTTTGCGGACATATTGCCAGGGAAAAGCCGGTGCCTCAATTTCAATGGTGTTGTCATCCAGGATATTGAGGTTTTCAATCATGATGACGGCATTGGTGCCTTCGGGAAGCATATGCCCGGTATTCACCCAGAAAGCGGTTTTTCCAATGGTCAAAGACGTTGGGGCCTCATCACTTGCCCCAAAGGTGGCTTTGGCATCCACCGCCACACCATCCATGGCGGCAGCATGAAAATTGGGCGATGAGATGGCTGCCACAGCAGGTGCCGCCAAAACCCTGTTCCGGGCCTGCACCACATCCAGGGTCTGTACACCTGTTTCCAGATGGCCGAAATTTTCAAACAGACAATCCTGGGCTTGTTCGATTCCCACCATATTCAAATAGACATTGCGTTTAGTTTCCATATGGCCCCTTTCTGTTTTGTGTCTGAACGAAAACTTGGAAATTTTGTCGAGTACAAGGCGGACAGAAATTTTAACCGCAGGCATATATTGAATATTCCGAGGATTAAAATTTTTGCCCAACGAAGTAATCGGCAAAATTTACGGTTTTCGGTCGGGCACTATTTTAAAAGAATGATATCTACCATGCTGCCTTTTTCCAGGCCTTCCACATGCTCACCAATTTCAAGCAGCCCGTCTGCCTGGACCATGGTCCGGATTAATCCTGACTTGCCAAGGATGGGGCGGGCCAAAAGCTCATGATCTTCCTGCTCCAGAAGCACCCGCACAAAATCCCGCCTGCCCTGGGAAGATGCCAGATTCCGGGACAAACGGGCCGATGTTTTTACCGGGAGAACCGGCCGGGACAAGCCCCTTAGCCGGTGGAGGAAAGCTGTCACCACCACCTGGAACACCACCATGGCTGAAACCACCTGGCCGGGCAGCCCCCACACAGGGATATGGCCGGATTTTGCCAGGATGGTGGGTTTGCCCGGGCTTACGGAAATACCGTGGACCAGAATGTCCGTATCCGGCAGGTCTGACAGCACCTCAACCGTATAATCCCTTGTGCCCACGGAAGAACCGCCTGAAAGCAGAACCATGTCCGTGTGGGTCAGCGCTTTTTTACACATTGATTTTAAAGCCTTAGGATCATCTTTTACGATGCCGTACCGCACAGGTTCTCCGCCTGCCTGGGTCACCAGGGCAGACAAAGAATAGGAATTAATATCGCGTACCATACCGGGTTCAGGTGTTTTTTCCACAGGAATTACTTCATCCCCGGTAGAGATGATTCCCACCCTGGGCACCTGATATGCCTGGATTCGGGTGTGCCCCAACCCCGCAGCCAGTCCGATTTCCTGGGGCCGCATCAGGCGGCCTTTTTCAATTACGGTCTGACCCTTTGCAAAGTCCTCGGTTTCATCCATAACATGCTGCAGCGGGGCCACGGATTTATAGATTTCAATGGACTGTTCGTCCACAGCCTCGGTGTGCTCCACCATGACGACCGCGTCTGCACCGGCTGGCAGCATGCCGCCGGTGGAGATCCTGGCGGCTTCTCCTGGTGCCAGTTTAAAGTCCGGAATATCACCCATAGCAATGGCGCCCTTAAGGGTCAGCCATGCAGGACTGGATTCCGATGCCCCAAAGGTAGATGCGGCGTTCACCGCATATCCATCCATACAGGAGCGCCTGAATCCGGGCAGATTTTCTCCGGAAATCAGATCCTTTGCAAGAACCCTTGAAAAGGCATCACGGGTGTGCAGTTCCTCTATGCCCATAGGGGAAAAAAGCTGCGTCATCTCCAGAACTTCGTCCAGGGATTTTACTTTGAAAAACCCGGTCATTTTAAAACATCTTTTAAGCGCGCCATGGCTTTGGTCACATTTTCAGGACTGTTAAACGCAGAAATTCTTATGGATTGCGCCCCACACCGGCCAAAGCCCCCCCCTGGGGTACAGACCACACCCGCCTTGTCCAGCAGCAGGTCAAAAAATTCCCAGGAATCCCGGCCATTGCCGTCAATCCAGATGTATGGAGAATTTTCACCCCCCACATGGTCAAACCCAAGGTCTGTCATGGTCTGGCGAATCATCCCGGCATTGGCCAGGTAATAGTCGATATTTGCTTTAATCTGGGCTTGGCCTTCAGGACTGTAAACCGCTTCGGCAGCCTTTTGCACCGGATAAGAGACACCGTTGAATTTGGTCGACTGCCGACGGTTCCACATGTCATGCAAAGAGACCTTGGAACCGTCGGCTGTATAGATCATGCATGCCTTGGGCACCACCGTAAATCCGCAGCGAGTGCCTGTAAAACCGGCTGTCTTGGAAAAGCTTCTGAATTCCACGGCCACCTCTTTGGCCCCGGGGATTTCATAAATGCTTCTGGGAAGATTCTCATCCCGAATAAAGGCTTCATAGGCAGCATCAAACAGGATCAGGGCTTTATTGTCCCGGGCATAATCCACCCAGGCAGTAAGCTGCTTTTTTGTGGCAGTGGACCCTGTGGGATTGTTGGGGAAACAAAGATAGATCAGATCCACGGGCGAATCGAGCAGAGCCGGCATAAACCCATTTTCTTTCAGGCAATCCATGTAAACAATGCCCTGGTAACGTCCGTCCTTGAATTCACCGGTTCTTCCGGCCATGACATTGGTGTCCAGGTACACCGGATAAACCGGATCCGGAATGGCAATGGTAATATTATTGGAAAACAACTCCTGGAAATTGCCTGTATCGCATTTGGCGCCGTCGGACACAAAAATTTCATCGGCTTCAATATCCGCACCCCTGGCCTGGAAGTCACCGGCGGCAATGGCCTGCCTTAAAAACAGATATCCCTGCTCAGGACCATACCCTCTGAATGTGGCATCATCGGACATTTCATCCACGCCCTTTTTAAAACCCTGAACAACCGCAGAGGGCAGCGGCAGGGTAACATCGCCGATACCAAGGCGGATTACCTCCTTGTCGGGATTGCTGTCCTGGTAGAGTTGAACCCGTTTGGCGATGTCTGCAAATAAATATGAGGCATTCAGTTTGTTGTAATTTTCATTGGCTGTAATCACGCGTAAATTCCTTATTTCGTTATTGGCGGTTCCAATTGTTAGCCGACGATTTGCCGGACAGAATTTGTGTTTATCAATTTGTGTTTATCTAAGACAATATTATGGGTTAATTTTAAAGTAAATGAAAACATCGTATCTGTTTTATTTTTCAGCCAGTGACGATTTTTCGGTATTGTGCTTCTTAAAAAAAAACATTATTTAACACTACAGCGACACTTTGATATTTAAATCTTGAGCGATTGCAATTTGTTTTTTTCTATGACTTTGACGCGCTTTATTATTGCGTTTTAATTGATATTTGACAATGTCTAATGCCCCCTTGGGTGTCAATGAACGAATTGGCAATACAGTTTGAACCAATTTTTTAGCCATTGGTAAACTTAGGCATTTTTTTTTAGCCGTTTTCTAACACGAAAAAGAAAATGTTGCGCAAGCATTACATAAATCATGTGTCGATGCCATGCCGGCCATGATCGATGTTCATAGTGATCCATGCCAAGATGCATTTTTCCTTCCTGAAAGCAGCGTTCGATAGACCAGCGCAGGCAAGATGCCCGGCATAGCTCTTCAAACGATATTGTTTCCGGTGCATTTGAAAATGCATATCTGATTTGGCCATCAGTTCGTTTTCTAATAATTAACCAAACCGGATCAGTCTGTGGTAATCCATCCCGCGAAGGAAAGACCCTTATGCATGCTACTTGCGCAAGCAGTGGGCCTTTGCTTCCTTCCCCTAAATTCACGAACTGCCACTTGAGTTGATCTGACTTTTCCAGTTTTGATACGGAAATTGGTTTGTGATCCGACAATACTTTGGGTTTTGTAGGACGTTTTCCCTTTCCTGCATATGGAGGAATGCCAACTTCCGGTTTTTCCAAAAAAACTTTGCTGTTTGATTTTATATCGGCAAAATAATAAAGCGAATTCGGCAAGGACTTTAAAAAATCCATATCGCTGCCAAGACCTGCATCGCAACCTATCCAGCGGGCAGGAAATCTTTTACTGACAGACTTTATCAAGTTCGACGCAATGTCGTTTTTTGTTTGAAATACTAAATCTTCCGGAACGAGATTGATTTTCCGAAGCTCTTCATGGTCTTTCTCAAACCATGATTTCGGCATATATAGTTGAGCATCAATGAGGCCATACCCTTTTCCGCTGACATAGCCGATAAATACACCTGATTGACAATTGTCTTTTTTGCCGGTATTGCCGCAATATTGATGTGCAACACCAACGGATTTCTTTCCTTTTTTTGGAAATTCAGACGGATCTACCGTTATCATACCGTCTTCAGTTGCAATCTGCTGGACGACCTGCTGTTGGTGCATTTGAAGCATGGCGCCATGATCCCATTTGTACGTTTTTAAAAAACGCTGGGTTGACCGTACAGATTGAGGGGTTTTGATTTCCAGGGCGATCCTCTCTGCAGTTTTTTTTTCAGTTGCGCTCATTAAACCGGAAATATAAGTCAAACCAAGACTTTCTTGCTCGCTTCGGCAAAAACAGTCTGAGAAAATATTGTGAAATTCCGTTAATTCTTGAGCGATTGAATCAAAATCATGGTCAGTCAACTCAAACTCTTCCAACAGTTCGGGTGTCCATTCAGACTGCTGTAATGACAAACTTGTTTCCTCCACATTTTTTGATAAACGATGTTCAAGAAAATCTGTGGAGGGAACGCCTAAAATTTTTCTGTAGCAAGAATCAAGAATGTATATGTAAATTTCTTTGATTTGACCATGATAGATATATCTCTTCCCGCATTTGGTATATCCTTTTGTTCTTCCCAATTTTCTCCAATTGCTCGCTTTGTAAACGGTTCCCTGGAAAAAGGAAGGATCGACAAAAGTTTCTACCAATAAAAGCTCATCATGAAACTTTTCTAACCAGTCTTTTCGGAGACAACGGAGATTCATCCCCAGGATGTGTGATCCAAAGTTAGGAATTTGAACCCATGGAAAAATGACAAATCTACTATTGGCTGCAATCCGATGAAGGGAGCGTTGTCTGGAATCGTCGGACCATCCAATAAATTTATCTCTGGCTCCAAGTCTTTTAGCCGGTGCGCTCCATGATAAAGCTGCAACTGGGCAAGCTTCTATAAATGCCAGATACTTCAGTCTTTTTCCCAAAAGGTTCCTATGTCCCAAATAATGATGCCGTTGAACTAATTCATTCCACAAGGGCTCAAGTTCACTTCCGTAAACTTGCTGCAGAGTTACTGGAGAAAAATCTTTCAATGAACCTTTGAATTGCAATTTGCTTCTAATGGGATCAATATTTTTCTGCATGGTTTTCTCCACAATTTTCATGTAGAGTCCAGCATAGCAGATTCAATGAGGGCTGTCTACAATTTTAAATGTCGCTGTAGTGTTAACATTACCCTTGTATTTGGATGTAAAGCCTCGTGCCAATGATTTAGACCGGATGAAATGATAAAAAAAGAAAGGGGGTATGACACTTGGTTTTCCTGGAGAAAAATTTAAAGGATGAAAAATAAAGAGGGTCATAATGGATATTAATCCTTTACCATTTCTGCTCAGTGTCCTTGGCAAATTTATTTATGCACGGATGGGCTGGACCTATGATCCGTTGCCGGCCTATTGGGAACCCCGATGCGTGGTTATTGGTTTCCCTCATACAACCAACATGGACACGGTTCGTGCTCTGACCTATATGAAACTTGTCGGGATTAATGCAAAACTGATGATAAAATCCAAGTGGTTCTTTTTTCCCATGTCGATTTTTTTAAAAATTCTTGGGGCCCTTCCGGTACAGCGAGACAAATCCCATGGATTTGTGGACGGCATTATTAGAAAGTATGAAGAAAATGAAAACCTGGTGGTAGCACTGGTGCCCGAAGGGACCCGTAAGTCGGTGTCTGCAATCAAGACCGGATTCTGGTATATTGCCAAAGGCGCGGATGTTCCTATCATCTGCTGGTATCTGGACAACCGGAGCAAAAGGACCAGATGGCTGGGCAAAATACATCCTGGGGAAAACCTGGAACAGGACCTTCATAAAATATATTCAATATATAAACGTGCCGGGTTTTTAATTCCCTCCAAAATTAAAAATAGCTAACCTGCCTCGTGTCAAATGTCATGCAAAAAAAATGAACGACAAAAATTTTTTTTCATGTTTGTGTTTTACCAACGGCAAAATTTTTGCATATTTGTATTTTCCGGAATATTAGTACGGCTCTGTGAATAAAATATAATTTTTTACATAGTTATTTTAATATCGTGGGTATTTCTGCATGGTATCTGCCCAACCACAATCATCCCTGTTGGGAAAATAAAGATTGACAGTCTTATTAAGTGTCCTTAATATTTGGGTTTTGGAATTTTGACCTGCAGCCTTTTGGCTGCTTAAAGATAAAGACCGTAAGGAGTTGAAAAATATGTGTCGTCTGTTTGCACTCACCAGCAAGGAGCCTCAGTCGCCTATGCTGGCCATCAAAGCCCTTGACGTAATGAAGGAAGGGCATGACGGCTCCGGCATGGGGCTTTTGCTCCAGGACCTTGGTGGCACCTTTGAAGAGATGAAAGATGCCCCTATCCTGTCGGGGATCTTTACTGAAGAAGGTATCCGCCGTCTGGACCTTTTCATGATGGACCTTGGTTTTCTGACCAAGCATAAAGTCTCTTTGAAACCACCTAAAACCCGGGTAGAAGGTATTCCCAGACGACAAATTTATCTGATCAGGGCCTATGAACTGCCCGACGGCTGGGATGAGCTGTCCCAGGAGGAGCTGGCCACAAGACTTCTGGATGTACGGCTTAAGATACGGGAGATGGGTGAAGAAAAAAAAGACATGATCGTGTTTTCCTTTTGGCCGGACACCATCATGATCAAGGAGCTCGGGGATCCCATGAAGCTGGGAGAATATCTGGGCCTTGACAGGAAAGAACTTGAAGCACGGATTATCATGGCCCAGGGGCGGCAGAACACCAATTACGCCATCAACCTGTATGCCTGCCATCCATTCTTTATCAAGGGGTATTGCACCATGACCAATGGTGAAAATACGGCGTTTATCCCCATTAAGGATTTTCTTTCCTCAAGGGATATCCCCGGCTATACCGGCTATCAGTCCGATTCCGAGGTGTTTGCCCACATCCTTCACTTTTCCATGGAAGAGCTGGGCTTAGGCATTGACGGTTATAAACATGTGATCACCCCGCTTCAGCGTGATTCCCTTGAAAAGCATCCTAATTTTGAATTTTTGGATCATTTGAAAAAGAGCTGCCGCCCCTTAATTATCGACGGCCCCAATATGGTCATCGGCACCCTGCCGGATCACTCCATGTTCATGGTTCAGGACCGCAAGAAACTGCGGCCCGGTGTGGTGGGAGGCAAGCCGGGTATGTTTGCTTTTTCATCCGAGATCTGCGGACTGGACGCCGTCATCCCTGACCGGGATAAAACCACGGACTTTCAACCCATGCACCTTGATACAGTTACTGTAAGCCCTGAGCGCCAGGAGGTAAATATATGTCGTCAAACAGAAGCCTTGAACCTTCCTCTTTAAGTTTGAATGATCTGCCTTGGCAGATCGAGTATAATAATGATCGATGTACCCTGTGCGGTCAGTGTACGGCCGTGTGTCCGGTTCAGGCTATTGCCCTTCATCCGTTCCAGAAACGGATTTTAAAAACGTCTGTGGGTAAAAATACCGAGCACAGTAATGATTATGATACCTTTTACGGTATCCGGCAGGACACCCGGGTTGAAAACGCCTGCATCGGCTGCGCCATGTGTACCTTGGTCTGTCCTAATGATGCCATTCGGCCGATTCGAAATCCGAGCCTGGACAGGATGAAATTCCACATCAACCAGCATGGCATTCCCCGGCGCAGAGGCGGCCGGCGAAACGATTCGGGATCGATTCTCGACAGAATCAAGTTCACCAGAATTTCTATGCTCACGGACCCGGCCCTGGATGCCGGGCGCCATGAATTTGAGATGCGCACCCTTCTTGGCCGGGTGCTTCCCCCCAGGGAAAACATGAAACAACTGCGGGAAAAGGGCTGGATTCCACCGGTCAGGGAGATTTATCCTTTGATCATCGGCGGCATGTCTTTTGGCGCACTGTCCCCGACCATGTGGGAAGGTCTGCAGATGGGGGTTGCCTACCTGAACGAAGAGATGGGCATGCCCGTTCGCATCTGTACCGGTGAAGGTGGTTGTCCGCCGCGGTTGCTGCGCTCCCGGTTCCTTAAATATGTCATCCTGCAGATTGCTTCCGGTTATTTTGGCTGGGATGAAATCATCCATGCCATTCCACACATGAAAGAAGATCCCTGCGCCATTGAGATCAAATACGGTCAGGGAGCAAAACCCGGTGACGGCGGTCTTTTGATGTGGCATAAAGTCAACAAGCTGATTGCCGCCATCCGGGGGGTACCCCAGGGCGTCAGCCTGCCCAGCCCCCCGACCCATCAGACCCAGTACTCCATTGAAGAGTCCGTGGCCAAGATGATCCTGTCCATGTCCATGGCATGGGGGTTCAGGGTGCCGGTGTATCCAAAAATTTCCGCCTCGTCCACCTCCCTTGCGGTGATGAATAATTTGACACGTAACGAATATGCGGCAGGGCTCGCCATTGACGGCGAAGATGGCGGTACAGGCGCTGCATACGCTGTTTCCATGGACCACATGGGCCATCCCATAGCCAGCTGTGTCCGGGACAACTACCTGAATTTGACAGCCATCGGCAAACAGAATGAAGTACCCATCTTTGCCGGGGGCGGTATTGGTAAAAACGGTAACATTGCCGCCAATGCAGCAGCCCTGATCATGTTGGGAGCATCCGGCGTTCAGATTGGCAAATATGTGATGCAGGCAGCAGCCGGTTGCGTGGGTACGGAAGAAGACCGTTGCAACGTATGCAACCTTGGCATCTGCCCCAAAGGCATAACCTCCCAGGACCCAAGACTCTACCGCCGCCTTGACCCGGAAGATGTGGCCCAGCGTATAGTGGACATTTATGTTTCCTTTGACACGCAACTTAAAAAAATCGTAGCACCCTTGGGGCGCTCCACCTCCCTTCCTATTGGCATGTCCGATGCGCTGGGGATTGATGATAAAAATATTGCTGACCGCCTCAGTATCAAGTACGTGGTGTAAAGGAGGACGGGATATGATGAAAAGCGACTACATTTTTATAGCAGGTAAAAGAGACGAAAAACGGATCTCCTCGCGGGTGCTTGAAGATACTATCCACCAGCACATCAAGCGGGGAAACAGAAAGCTTGAAATCCAGGCCTTTGGCCAGCACGGCATTGGCGGACGACTCTGGGATTCGGCCCCTGACACAATGGATATCCGTATTATTGGTCATTCCGGCCAGCGCACGGGCTCTCTTGGTACCCCCAATACAAGAATAGAGATCATGGGTCCGGCCTCGGATGATATTGGCTGGCTCAATGCCGGTGCTGAAATCATTGTGCATGGATCTGCCTCTAATGGGGCCATGAACGGTGCAGCCCAGGGCAAGGTTTATGTGGGCGGCTCTATTGGCGCCCGGGGTATGACCATGACAAAGCGCAACCCCAGATTTGAGCCGCCTGAGTTGTGGGTCCTGGGGGCATCAGGGGATTACTTCGGTGAGTTCATGGCAGGCGGCATTGCCGTTATCTGTGGTTTGAACGCTGCTAACCCGGAACAGGTTTTGGGTTACAGACCCTTGGTGGGCATGGTGGGCGGCAAGGTTTTTGTTCGTGGTGAGGCCAAAACTTATTCCGACAAGGATGCCAAGGAAGTGGACCTTGATGATCAGGAATGGGAATGGCTGACTCAGGGTCTTAAAACCTTTCTTAAAAAAATCGAACAGCCGAAATTGATTAACGAACTGGCTGTGCGAAGAGACTGGCGGCTGTTTGAAGCCAAAAGTCCCCAGGAAAAAGCCGAAGGGCCGGATCGAAAATCCGTGGCCTGGTTCAGGGAACAGGTCTGGGATGCGGAGCTTGGCCGCGGTGGTTTGATCGGAGATCTTCAGGAAATGGAAAAAGGCACTGTGCCGGTCATTACCAAGGGCGAGTACAGAAGATATATTCCGGTCTGGGAGCACGGTAAATATATTTCGCCCTGCCAGGCAGCCTGCCCCACCGGAATTCCGGTTCAGCAGCGCTGGGCCATGATCCGGACCGATAACATTGACGAAGCCATTTCCATGGGGCTTGAATATTCTCCGTTTCCGGCGACCGTGTGCGGTCACCTGTGCCCCAGTCCGTGTATGGCGTCCTGTACCCGGAACCTGTCCTACATGGCTCCCATTAATGTTCGCCTTCTGGGCCAGGCTGCCCAGAATATCAAACCGCCAAAGCCGGCTAAAGAATCCGGTAAGAAAGTCGCCGTCATTGGCGGGGGCCCGGGTGGTCTTTCTGCGGCCTGGCAACTCACCATGAAAGGTCATACCGCTACGGTATTTGAAGCCGGGCAGAACATTGCCGGAAAAATTTCCGCTCTGATTCCCGAATCCCGAATCCCTGCCGACACCCTGAATGCCGAAATAAACCGGATAAAGTCTTATATTAAGGATATAAGACTGGGAGAAAAAGTTGATGCGGAAAAATTCAAAGAGATAAAAAACAGCCATGACTATGTTGTGGTGGCAGCCGGGGGCAATAAACCCAGATCTCTTCCGATCAAAGGTGCCGAGCGGGCTCTTTTTGCCAATGATTTTCTTGAAAAGGCCAAGGCAAATAAGATAAAACCAGGCAAAAAGATCGTGATTATTGGTGCCGGTAATGTGGGCTGTGATGTGGCCACCGAAGCCCACCGGTTAGGTGCTGTTGATATAACCCTCATTGATGTCCAGAAACCGGCAGCATTCGGCAAGGAAAGAGAGGATGCCGAAGAATGCGGTGCTCAATTCCGCTGGCCGGTATTCACCAAAGAAATTAATTCCCAAGGGGTTAAACTTGAAGGTGGCGAAATACTGCCGGCTAATACGGTGGTGATCTCCATCGGAGACGTGCCTGATCTGTCCTTCCTCGGTGAGGGGGTTAAGCTTGAAAGAGGGTTTGTCAAAGTGAACGAAACCGGCCAATCCTCTGATGAAAAGGTCTTTGCCATTGGGGATGCCGTGGGGCCGGGACTTATTACCAATGCCATTGGCGCAGGCCGACGGACAGCCATAGCCATTGATCAGCTGCTCAAAGGTCAGACGCCGGATGTGGGCAGCCTTGCCCCCATGATCGATACCCAGCGTGTAAACCTGACTTATTATAACCCCAGACATGATGCCAATACCTTAGAAACGTGCGGTGATGAGTGCGCCTCCTGCGGCAATTGCAAAGATTGCGGACTCTGCGTGGCAGTCTGCCCTGAAGGGGCCATCAGCCGGCAGGAAAAGGCAACCGGCTTTGAATATGTGGTGGATGAATCCAAATGCATTGGATGCGGATTCTGCAAAGGGGCTTGCCCCTGCGGTGTGTGGGAGCTGATACCCAATACGCCCTTGGCGTAAAAACATACAGTAATTGGGGTCAAATAGTTGACCCCAATTACTTATACTTAGGGCCATGGAAACAATAAAATCCATCATATGATGGATTTTATTGTTTCCATGGCCTTTAGCCTTTATATGCCGTTCGGGCTTAAAGCCTCAAAACCGGAAATGATATCCAGAAGTTCCGTGGTGATATTCATCTGGCGCTGTTCCCTGAATGATTTTTTTAAATCCGATGTCATTTCCATAATGTTTTTTTCTGCGGCCTGCATGGCCATCAGCCGGGCCGAATTTTCCGCAGCCATGGAATGGGCTATCGCCCGGTAAAGCGAAATAAAAAGGTGTTGCCGGAATAAATGCCGAAAAAGGTCGGGTTCTGAAAGCCCCAGCATGGGGATACATTTTTCCGGCCAGGGGGTGGCTTTGATGGCTTCGCTCCATGCCTCGTCCAAGGGCAGGAAAGAATAAAGCTGGGGGGTGTATGAACCGGCGTTTTCCAAAAGGTTGTGACACAGATAAAAATATGAAATTGTTTCCCTGGACTGCCACAAATCCAATTTTTTAATCATGTCCTGGATCATAGCAGTGACCTGGCTGAGGTTGCCCGGTGCCGGGAAGTTTTCATCGGGATGTGCCCCGGATTCTTCCAACCCTGAAAAAATTCTTTCACCAGACGACCAGAAACGAATGTCATGGCCCCTATCATTTAAATGACGGCTTTTTTCCAGAGCAAAGGCAGTCAGAGATTCATTGAACGGGCCGCACATACCCTGGTCGGACCCGATCACGATGAAAACGGCTTTATGATTTACGGGCTTTCCCAGATCCACCCGGCTGTTTCTGAAAAAGGCCCGCCATCCGTTGTCCACCACTTCCCGGTAGGCGTTAATGGCGGTAACCGCCTTTTCATATTGGCGGATATTCACCGCAGCCAGGCTTTTCATGGTTTTGACCACGGAGAGGAGGTCTTCCGTGGTCTTTATTTTTTTGTCCAGTAATTCCAGGGTCTGCATAGTCCTAAGATCTGTTCCTAAATTCCGTTATTGCTTCCGTAATGATCGTTTCGATTTCTTTCCACAAGGGGGCTTTGGCATCCGCGGTCAAAAATCTGGTATCGGATTCAATGCCCGTTCTTTTTATTTTATCCAAGATCGCATTTTCCGCTGCCGCCATATGCTCCAATGGAATATTTTCCAAATGACCTTTGGTTACGGCATACAATATTGCAATCTGAAGAGGGGTGGAAAGAGGTGAAAACTGGTCCTGTTTCAAAGCTTCCCGAACGCGGGCCCCGTGTGCCAATGTTTTTCGTGTATTGTCATCCAGCCGTGTACCGAACCGGGCAAAGGATTCCAGTTCTTGAAATTGAGTGTAGGACAGCTTTAAATCTCCGGAAACGGTTTGATAGCCAGGAACCTGGGCTTTGCCCCCCACCCGGGAAACGGATTTTCCCACATCCACCGCCGGCAAAACCCCTTTTTGGAAAAGATCCGGAGACAGATAGACCTGCCCGTCGGTGATGGAGATTAAATTTGTCGGGATATAAGCGGAGATGTTTTGTGCCTCGGTTTCGGCAATGGGCAGGGCCGTAAGGCTGCCGCCTCCAAGATCGGCTTTCAAATGCGTGGCCCGTTCCAGCAGCTGGGAATGGATATAAAAAATATCCCCCGGAAAGGCTTCTCTGCCCGGGGGGCGGCGCAGCAAAAGAGACAATTGACGATAGGCCAGGGCGTGCCGGGTCAAATCGTCATAAACGATGAGCACATCCTGTCCGCGTTCCATAAAATATTCCGCCAGGGTGGTGGCGGCATAAGGGGCGAGATACTGCAATCCCGGCGGGTCGTCGCCTTCCACCACTACCGCTAACGTGTAGGTCAAAGCCTCTTTTTCTTTTAAATCGGCAATGACCTTGGCGATGCTGGCGCTTCTCTGGCCGATGGCACAGTAGACACAAATGACATTTTTGTCTTTTTGGTTAATGATGGTGTCCACGGCAATGGCGGTTTTACCGGTCTGGCGGTCCCCCAAAATCAATTCCCGCTGGCCCCGTCCGATGGGAATCAGGGCATCCACCACTTTAATGCCGGTCTGCAAGGGGGTGTCCACCGGTTGCCGGTCCAGGATTTTTGGGGCCTCTCTAAACGTTTTCCACCGGGCGTTGGCGGAAACAGGCCCCATGCCGTCCAACGGCTCTCCCAGGGGATTGATGATGCGACCGATAAATGCATCCCCAACCGGTATTTCCAAAACCGTTTGACTGCGGGTAATTTCTTCTCCGGCGTTAGGTGACTCGTGGGTGCCGAATAAGGCAATCCCTACGCGGTCCGGCAGGATATCTATGACTATGCCGGTGTCGCCGTTTTCAAAAGAGACCTGTTCTTCATATTTGACCCTGGTCATTCCCGTAGCCCAGACAACGCCTTCGGCCACAGAATGTACCCGTCCGATTTCTTCCGTTTCGGGTAAGGGACTAAAAGTATCAAGACTTTTGTCCACGGCCTGGGAAACCTCGTTCAATATGTCGGTGATGTCAAAATCTTTCATGCGGCCTGCCGAAAATCCGCTTTCAGATGGGAGCGGATGTCATTTTCCAGATTTTTTAGATATTTGTTCAGGTTCCATACGGTTTTGTGGTCTCCGGCGGTGACTTCAATGCCCATGCCCAGCGTTTCAGATCGGTGAAACACCACGGATTTGGATTTGGGAAACCATTTTGAAAATTTCTCAGAAAGTATGTCAATCATTTCAGGGGCCACGTCAAATCCGCTGGTGACCCGGACTTCACCCGTATAATTTTTCATTTCAATCTTCTGCTCCAGGGCTTTGACTTTTTCGAGGAACACAAAAATGATTCGGTTTTCAAGGCGCTCTTCCGCCAGGTCTTTAATGGCTTTTTCACTGATGCTGATGACCTGCCGGGTCACTTCCGTTTTTAATGCATTCAAAAACGTTTGCTGTTCACTCTCCAGTTTATTGATGGATGCCTGTCGCAGGTTCTCGATTTCATCTTTTACAGCGGCCGCCTGTTTGTCCCGCCACATCTCAATGTCATGCCGGACCTCGGCCATCCGCTTTTCTTTGGTGGTGAAAAACAATTGCTTTTCCTTTTCCAGTTCAAGGGCATTTTGTTTGGCTGTTTCTTCCGCCTTTTTGGCATGGGCCAGGGTTTGGGCGATTTTGTTTTCCCGTTCATCCATGACCCGGATGATGGGGGCGTAGAGAAACCGGTGCAGCAGGTAAACCAGGAGCAAAAAATTAATAATCTGGGCTACTGTTGTGAAGCCGTCTATCAGCATGGGTTATCCTCCGGCGTTTGTAATAAAGTAATTCCAGAAGGGGTTGGCAAAAATTAAAATCATGGCCACCACCAAACAATAGATGGCCGTGGATTCCACCATGGCCATGCCCACAAAAACGGTCCGGGTAATGGCGTTGGTTTCATCGGGTTGTTGGGCAATGGCGGCCAGGGCCTGGGAAAGGGCCCGGGCTTCGCCCAGGGCTGGGGCAATGGAGCCAATGGTCATGCACAAGCCGGCTGAAACAATGGATATCATTGCCACTAAAGCCAAATCACTCATCGCTGTTTCTCCTTTAAATTGGTTGTTGACGTTGTCTGAATTTCCATGGCAGCACCGATATACACAGCCGCCAATATGGTAAAAATGTAAGCCTGCACCAGGCCTGTGAGTAACCCGAAAAGCTGCATGATCACCGGAAAAATCAATGGGGCGATGATCAACAGAATGGCCCCGATTATGTTGCTGCTCATTACATTCCCGAACAAACGGACCGCCAGGGCCAATGTGCGGGAGAGTTCTCCGATAATGTTAAAGGGCATCATGAAGACCGATGGCCGAAAATAGTTCATGAGATAAGGGACGCCCCCCATCTGTGAAATACCGTAAATCGGTACGGCAAAGAATACACAAACCGCCAGGGCGATTGTGGTGGAAAGGGAGCCTGTGGGCGGTAAAAACCCCGGGATAACAGCGAGGATATTGGACAATGCGATAAATAAAAAAAGACTCCCCAAAAAAGGGACAAATCCTTTGGGTTGGGACGGTGTGACGTCCTTTAACTGCTGCTGGACGACGGACACAACGATCTCCAATACACTTTGCCAACGGGAGACGTGAACATCCGATGTAAGTTTACGGGTGATCCATCCTGATCCAAGGATCAGCAACGCCATGGTCAGCCATGTGAATACCAGGGTGGCGTTAACGGAAATAAAGCCCCACTGCCAGTAAATAATGTTATCTGGGCTGATGGACATTATCCCGGTTTTCCTTTTTAATATTGGGGGTTATCGGATTGGGATTTGCAGAACCGATTTTTCGGGTCAGGAAAAATCGGACCAGGGCAAACGCGATCAAAGAGATGATCAAGGCAAGAATGCCTCGCTGTAGCACCAGCCAAAACCCCACCAGGCAGAAACCGGTACGAAGCAGGTAACTCAATGCCAGAAAAACAAATGGACGAGACCGTTGATGAATGCCTTTTAACGTCCACCACAGGCCGCCAAAGTAAAACAATCCCAGAACGGTACCCATGACCAGTGCGACGCATACGGATAAAAAATCAATGTTCATGGTTTTCCCGTTCCTTTTTAATATTCTTTCTTTCTCGGCTGATCCAGGTCCAGGCGTTTAAACAGCCCAGAATCAGACCGATTGCCAGAAGCATCAGGGTCCAGGCGTATTGTCCGGGATACCGGGAATCCAACCAGATCCCGATAAAAATACACACCACCATTGGGATGGCCACGGACCATCCCACTATGCCGAATGTGCCGAGACCGAACCACAGGAAGTGTCCTTTTTTCTTTCTGGCCCGAAGTTTGCGTATTTCCCGAACGTCAACGGCCTCTGAAAATTTTTTTTCATTTTTATCGGTGGTATCAGTCATTTTTTCCCAGCTCCATGAATCGACGAATGATATTGGCTTCCAGTTTGGCCACAGCGGTACGGGCTTTTTTCTCCTGTTCGTCCACGACGGTGATCATTTGCTTCAAGGTCTGCTTGAGCTCACCCAGTTTTCCCTTGACTGCCATGAAGGTGACCACGCTGACATGGTCTTTTTGCTTTACCAGAATACCGCCTTTGACCGCCAGGAATTTTTCTTCTCCGGTATCCGTATCATAGGCAAGGATGCTGGGGACAAGGGCCGTTACAAAATCAATATGCCGGGGAAGAATGCCGAAACTGCCGGCCGGTCCTTCGCCCACAATTTTGGTAACGGCCACATCAAGAAAAATATCCGACGGTTCATAGATGGTTAGTTGCATTTTTTATTTTTTCATGGTCTCAAGCGATCCGATCATATACAGCGCACTTTCCGGGAGATCGGAAAATTCGTCGTTTAAAATCCGTTCACAACCGGCAATGGTGTCTTTCAGCATTATAAATTGGCCTTCAAGGCCGGTGAACTGCCGGGTGGTGAAAAATGGCTGTGTTAAAAAGCGCTCCAATCGTCTGGCGCGAAATACGGTTTTGCGGTCTTCCGAGGCCAGTTCCTCTATTCCCAGCATGGCGATGATGTCCTTGAGCTCCTCATAATCGGCCAGGGTTTTTCGCACTTCCCGGGCCACGTCATAATGCTTTTGCCCCACAATCCTTGGTTGGAGCATGGCGGACCGGGATTGCAGGGGATCAATGGCCGGATAAAAGCCTTCGCCGGCCCTTTTCCGGGATAGGACAATGGAAGCGGACAAATGGGAAAACGTGTGTACGGCGGACGGGTCTGTTAAATCATCCGCCGGTACATAAACGGCCTGAATAGAGGTAATGGCCGCTTGATGAGTGCTGGAGATGCGTTCCTCTAATGCCGCCAGTTCGGTTCCCATGGTGGGCTGGTATCCCATTCGGGAGGGCAGCCGCCCCAAAAGCCCGGATAGTTCGGATCCGGCCTGGATAAACCGGAAAATATTGTCGATCAGCAAGAGGACGTCCTGTTCCTGATCGTCCCGGAAATATTCTGCCATGGTCAAGGCGACGTGTCCCACCCGGAATCGGGCACCGGGGGGCTCGTTCATCTGTCCGAAAACCATTACGGTATTTTCAAGTACGCCGGCCTGGGCCATTTCCCGATAGAGGTCTTCCCCTTCCCGGCACCGTTCGCCGATGCCGCAAAAAATGCTCATGCCTTTGTGCTTGCCCACCATGTTGTGAATCAACTCGGTGATCACCACGGTTTTTCCCACACCGGCACCGCCGAACAATCCGGCTTTCCCGCCTCGTTCCAGGGGCACCAGAAGATCAATAGCCTTGATGCCGGTTAAAAAAATTTCCTGGCTGGTGACACGTTTGGAAAGGGCGATGGGGGACTGATGAATGGGACGGTAAGTGACGCCTTCAGGAGGGGCTTCCCCGTCGATGGGTTTTCCGAAAACGTTGAACATCCGGCCCAGAAGGCTTTTGCCCACAGGGGCATCAAGGGATCGGCCGTCGGTTTTTGCAATGTCTCCCCGGCCGATGCCGGCGGTGGCGGTCAGGGCAATACCTTTGGCGCGACGGGCATCCATGTGGGCTACAATTTCAATGGGAACGGTTTCACTGTCACCGATCCACAGCAGGGTGTTCAAAGGCGGCAGGGTGTCGTTGAAATATAAGTCAACGATACCGCCCCTTACGGAAATAACTACACCTTCGTTGTGTGCGTCCTTATCGATGTTGCTGCTCATGTTCACCACGCCCCGTTTCAGTTAACGAAGACTTTCATATAAATAATACATTATCATAAATTCAGTACCAAGGATAAATATTATTGTATTTGGATAAGGAAGTTCCTATCTTTATTGAAATTCCGGAGACACTAAACGTAAATGGGGGACAGACAACGATTTTGAAGCTAAAAACGTGGTCTGCCCCCTATTTATTTCCTACTCATTTTTTCAAAAGCGCTCCCCCCGGCCCCAACCGGGACCAAACCTACAAATAACATTCGCACTACGGAGCATCATGCTTATGATGATTTTATACTCGGTGGTGCGAAGTAGGCCGGATAGTCAATGGTGTCTTCTGTTATCGCAGCAGGAACCCGTTCGAAAGCGTGGCCCCGGATGACGTGAACCGAGCATTGGTGAAGTAGTATATCCTTAAGGGAATACTGGTCTATCCCGTTTAGAAGAATACATTGTATCACCATCCGGCCACCACCATTTCCCTGAATAGAAAAGGATGAAAATGGCAAAAAATACCGGGAAAAAGAGCAAAAGTGGAATTGAGAACCTGAATGCAATCCATCCTAACGCTGCTGGCATCGACATTGGTGCTACAGAGATCTACATCGCCGTCCCTGGTGATAGATCAGATGATCCGGTAAAATGTTTTGATACATTTACCGATGATTTGCATGACGCAGCCAGGTGGCTAAAAAGTTGCGATATTGATTCGATTGCCATGGAATCCACAGGCGTATACTGGATACCTGTTTTCCAAATTTTAGATGCATATGGATTTGAGGTTACCCTGGTTAACGATAGACACGTTAAAAATGTGCCTGGCCGCAAAACTGATGTTCAGGATTGTCAATGGCTCCAATATCTTCATTCTGTCGGTTTGTTGCGAGGTTCATTCCGGCCTGCACAGGATATTTGCGCCGTCCGGTCCTTACTCAGGCACAGAGATAATCTGGTTAAATCCGCTTCTTCCCATATCCAGCATATTCAAAAATCTCTGACCCAGATGAATCTACAGATTCACAACGTCATCAGCGATATTACCGGCGTTACCGGAATGGCAATTATTGATGCAATTCTTGCCGGAGAGCGAAATCCTAAAAAATTAGCTGAATTGAAAGATCGACGGATAAAGGCCACAAAGCAGACAATTGTCAAATCGCTGACGGGAGATTATCGACGGGAGCATCTTTTTACACTTGAGCAGACAGTTCAATCCTATCGTAATTACCGCCAGTTGATCATGGATTGTGATGTTGAAATTGAAAACCATTTGAAAGAATTTGAATCCCGTATTTATATTGATGATATAAAACCGCCGCCTGGCAAAAAGGGCGGACGGAAACCAAAGGCCAATACGCCTAATTTTGATGTCAAAACCCACATGCATCGTATTCTGGGGACGGATTTAACACTGATAGATGGTATCACTCGATGATCAAGTTTTTTTTAACTTGCTGATATAATTGCTTTTAATTGAAAACGCCATATTTATGGCATGATTTGTAAAAACAAGCAATATCAATGGGTTATGTTTTTTGACAAAAAAATTCTTGTAAAATCACACCATTTACACCCCAGTATTTACAACGGGTGGGAAAAAACTTGAACATCGAGTATCAGCGAATTGACGGCCCACGTCGTATTCACCGAAGTTGGCCCGGATTTATCCCAATTTAAAACTGTCGGCCATTTCTGCTCTTGGCTCGGTTTATGTCCCAACAATAAAATCAGCGGTGGAAAAGTGCTTTCATCACATACCCGTCCCGGGTCCAATCGATTAGCTCACGCGCTTCGGCTTTCTGCTAACTCGCTTTGGAAAAGCAAATCATATCTCGGTGATTATTTCCGTAGAATGCGTGCCCGTCACGGCGCACCAAAAGCGATCACCTCCACCGCCCACAAATTGGCCCGCATCATCTATCACCTCATCAAGAACAAGAAAGCTTTCGATGATTCGGTTTTTTCTGAACAGGAAAAGACACATCAGAAGCGTTTGAAAAAGCGTGTAATAAATCAGGCTAAATCTCTTGGATTAGAGATAGTTGTGGCTTGATTGTTCGGTTGTGTTACTTAGAAGACGTATCGCCCGGCTTTATGAGCAAGGTGCAGACTCAATCCGCATAGGACGATACGTTCGAAAATGGTTTCAGTGGTTATATGGCGGTCTCGGCATGTTGCAATTAAGGAATGAGACCGAAATAATTTGACCTGGGAGCGCAGGCGTCCCGGATATATCAAAATGGGCAAGTTATTTAAAATCCGTTCCTAAGTTTGTTGAAATATTTTTTCCTTCTCAAACCTGCGAGGCTGAGCAGGCCGGACCCTAATAGTACAATAGTTGTTGGTACTGGAACCGAGCTCGTTTTTGAAAGGCTCCATACTGCATACACTTGACCCGACATTCCGGCTGTGTCGTATGATGTATTCACATCATATTTACTTCCAGTGCCGTCCGGCTCGCTATGGTCGATCTTACTATTAAAAGCATATGCCATATTCATCCAGCTCGATACAGTCTCGTCTATCTCGTATGGTGTATACACATATATATAACCTGTATAGCCACCCCCGTTTGTCAGCGTTGGGTCTGAGTCGAATAGGCCATCCAGTTCGTCGTCAATAAACACCTGGGCCAACAATACTGCTGACGCCGCCAGAGCATCAGTTTCTGTAGTAAAAGTGAATGTAAAATCGACGCCATCGTTATAAAGGTAGTCTGCCGAATCATCAAGGAACTCTACGTCATATGACACTCCATTGACCAAAACATCTGTCGCACCCATAAGTTGCCCATCCTCGACAATGAGTGTTGCCGATAATGCCGAAGAACAATACAATCCAACAAATAACAATGAAATACAAACTGGACCTAAAAAAGATTTAAACCGAAACATTGGAGCTCTCCTTCTTCTTTTACTGCAATTAGGTTATAAAAAACAGGTTCACCGCTTAACGTACTCACCTTTAATCCTAATATTTCAGCATGATAGTTGCTGTTATTGATATTAAATCAGTTGATTTTAGAAAGCAAGTTCATGCCGGTATTCACATAGTTTTCACATATTTCCCACACAATTCCAATCTTTTATGAGCAGATTTACGTCATCTGGTGTAGCTCGAATTGAAATTCCGGAGATACTGAACAACGGCATTTAAAATGGCATGTTAAGAGGATGAATGTTGAGCCGGAGCCTTCCCTAAGCTGGTCCATTAGCCAGGATTAGATTCAGCCTTGCCTCAAAGGCTGAGGTTGTCTTTTTCATGTCCTTGCCGCCGCCACCACCCATTCTACCGCCTCCGCCCCTCATACCTGAATTCCTGTTGTCAGAGGACTTATTTTTGTGGCTTTGGCCAGAGGCAAGTACCAGAGCGACCCGCCTGTCCGGAGCAAATTCATCCAAAGAGGAGATGGCATCGAACCGGATTGCCGCCTCAATGACCATGCGGCCGGCATTTTTCTTGAGTGCGATGGTAAGTCCCGCCTTTTGGGCCTCTTCAAGGTTCATATCCATGGGATTTGATCCATGAGGGTAGGTAATTGTCAATGTGTCGGCCATGACAAATTCTGGCCTTTTCCCGAGGCCGTCGGGTTTACTTACTTTCTTTTCCCGGTTCGGCCCCGGCTTTTGAGACCGTCCCTTTCCCTTGACCTGGATGGTAAAGGGGTGTTCAGAATCTTGTTCCGGGATTAATGAAAGGCTGACGCCGCTCCGGACAATGCTTGCCTGCACGGACTGGCTGCCCACGGATGCCGCCACATAAAGCGTCTGGTTGTTGTTCATCGCTCGTATGGACAGTCGGCTCTCCGTATCATGGTACAAAGGCGGGGTTTCAGGCCAGTCTGCATCATGCCCGTCTGTCGTGATGGCGCCTGCAGGCCACAGGCTCAGGACCGGGGCCGTCTTTTTGCCTGCACAGCCGGGAGCAAAGAAAATGGCCCAGGCCCCAAGGCAGGTCAATATCATCCAATAGGTGGATATTTTCTGTTTGAACATAAGTTGTTCCCCTTTGTAATTTGTCCATACCGTATCTCTTATTCAATGCCTCATATACTATTACAATGTGTGAATTCATTGTGAATAAAATGGGAATAATTTGTGGATTTCCGGTTCCTCGGTTACCCAAAAACTTCACAAAGATTGGGCTTGATTTTTTTGTCGGCCATTTTTCGTAGGGGCAATCCCTTTGTGGTTGGCCTCGTTAGGGCAGGCATGGTGGTCCGCCCTTAACAGCGGCCGACGTTAGAACCAATCCCCAAAAATCGAAGAAATAAAATAGGCAAAATAACAAATACTGAAGACGAAACGGATGTCCTGGTTAAGGCCCATGATCGGAATGAAACCTTCCAAAAGATGGTTTATAAATTTCATTCGTATTCAAGGCGTGACAATGTAATCATATTGTTCCTGATGCTCATTGTCACAACGAAGAAGACGGATGAAAAAGCAAACCATATGGGCGGTTTTATTGTGATTATGGGCCTAAGGTAAAACGGAAATATTTTTTTCTACAGGAGGGGGCAATTTATCATTGAAACTCTGGAGTGACAATCTTGGTCTTCAATAACAAACAATCAAGGGGAATTTAAAAATGGTGCTGCCGCTAAGCAGCACCGTTTATTTTATACCCAAATTCCTTTTTTGGGTGGGTTGCCATATGAATCGAAAGAGTCCCCATTCGCCTTCAATACTGCCTGCAGATCTTCTACAGTAAATTCAAAGCCATCTTCTTTTGCCATCGCTGCAAATTTTTCCATTGAAAAACAGTTATCGTACTTTACACGGAATTTGCGATCATCTGCACCTTTATCCAAAAAGGCCAGAACGTTTTCTTTTGACATTGTTTTTCTCCATTAATTAGTTAAAATTTAGTGGTGTCCGTTTAGGTCTTTGCGGACATTTAAAAAGGGTTGTCCCATCTTTTTACATGTGAATTGTATAAGCAAATAACAGACCAGTTTTAAGATGTCATGATTTTTTAAAGGGATTTTTTTAAAATAAATGGGTTCTGTTCCTGTCTTAAACAGTGAAAAAACGCTTAAATTCATATAATTTCCAGATTTTTGTTCAGACAGTATTTAAAATTTGATCATCGAGTATAAGATCGGGCACACGCCTTAAAAAATATTATTTTAATTTTTTTATTTAAATATTTGGTTTTGGCATGAAAAATGAATATTTAAATATTTATAGTTTTAGATAGTTTTGTCATATTTTGTGACAATTTTGTTATGTTAATGGGTTTATGGTTCATTTTTTTGTTGAAAGTGGTTATATACAAAAAAGCTAAATGAACACTACTGAAGTAAACCAACAATAATAGAGGAGAAATTGATATGAGAAAAGTGCACGGATTATACATTTTTGTTTTTTTTATTATAGTGGCATTCAGCACTCAAGTACAGGCCGGACAGGTTCGTGTTTCAGTGGCAAAGAGTATGAGCAATCTGTGCAATAGTTTGATAGCAAAGTTTGATAAGCTGCATCCTGATGTCAAAATTATCCCCAATTTTGCTTCGTCAGGCGCCTTGGCAAAGCAAATCGAACAGGGGGCGCCTGCAGATATATATGTCTCTGCTAATCCGAAGTGGATGACGCATTTGATTGAAAAGGGCAAGATTAAGACACAAACAAAAAAAACATTTGCTCATAATGCTTTGGTTTTTGTGGGTAAGCCAAGCACGAATGCCCATTCCATGGGTGATTTACAGAGATTGAAGCGTGTTGCATTAGGCAGTCCCAGCAGTGTGCCGGCCGGTCAGTATGCTAAGCAGGCGATGGATAAAGAGGGCGTATATGATGAGATGCTCAAGAAAGGGCAGCTGGTCATGGCAAAGGACGTTCGCCAGGCGCTGATCTATGCCGACCGGGGAGAGACCGATGGTGCTTTTGTTTACAAAACGGATGCGATGCTCGCCATCAGTGCCAAAATTTTGTTTGAAGTGCCTGTTGATCTTTATAGTCAGGTAACCTATCCGGTTGCCATGACAAAGGAGAGCGACGGAAACGCTGATGCCAAGCGCTTCTATGACTATATCGTTTCCGAAGCGGCTCATCCGGAAATGATTCGTCTTGGTTTTACATTGCCCTGATATGAATTATGCTAAGTGAAATTACAATATTGGGACTTTCTCCCCAGGATCTTTCTGCCGTCGGGCTTTCCCTGAAGGTTGCCTGTTCGGCAACTTTGATTGCCACCCCTTTTGGGGTTGCTTGTGGCTACTTTCTTGCCTTTGGCAAAACTAGAGGTAAGGCGGTGATCGAAGGGATTATCAGTCTGCCTTTGGTTTTACCGCCGGTCGTGGTCGGATATCTGTTGCTGCTGTCCTTCGGGTCCAACGGTATCATCGGGAAGTTTTTGAATCTTTTTGGTATCCAGGTGGTTTTTTCTCTTACCGGTGCGGTCATTGCATCGGCGGTGGTTGGGTTTCCCCTGATGGTCCGTTCAATTCGTATTGGTATGGAGGCGGTGGATCAATCCTATATTTCAGTGTCACGAACCCTTGGTGCTGGATGGTGGGATAGTTTTTTTACCATTGTCCTGCCGTTGAGCGGCCGTGCGATTCTTGCCGGAATGTCGTTGATGTTTGCCAGGAACCTTGGTGAGTTCGGCGCAACCGTTATTCTTGCCGGCAATATCCCGGGGGTGACACAGACAATACCCCTGGCAATTTACGAATATACCTCTGTACCGGGTGGTGACCGGATGGCGCTGACGCTTTGTCTGGTCTCCATCAGTCTGTCTTTTGCCATCCTTCTTATTAGTGAGGGAATAAATCGAAAGTTCAAGAAAGGGTAGCCGTGCGGTTAGACGTCGAGTTAAAAAAAAGTTTCAAGGATTTCACCCTTGATGTTGAATTCAGTCTGTTCTCATCAAGGACGGGGATTTTCGGTCCGTCAGGGAGCGGGAAATCAACGATTATGAATTTGCTGTCCGGTCTGGAGTTGCCGGACAGTGGTTATATTCGATTGGGTACTACCGTTCTTTTTGATTCAAGGGAAAAGATTAACCTCAAACCGGATCAGCGCGACGTGGGTGTCGTGTTTCAGCACGCCCACCTTTTTCCCCATATGAGCGTTAAAAGAAATATCTTCTATGGATATAAACGGGTCAAGCCGGAAAATAGAAAGATTGATCCTGATAGTCTTTTTGAGGTTCTCGGCGTTACGCAGCTTTTGTCGCGGGATGTTTCCACCCTGTCGGGCGGGGAACGGCAGCGTATCGCCCTGGCAAGAACGGTTCTGTCGAATCCTCGCCTGATCCTGATGGATGAGCCGCTTTCGGCTTTGGACGAGGGGCATAAATTTCAAATTATTCCGTATTTGAAAAATGTTTTTAACAATTACGGTATTCCCATGATTTTTATCAGTCATTCGGTGCTGGAAATGCGGATGATGACCGATGAGGTTCTGGTGATTGAAGGGGGGCGTATTAAACAGCACGGTGCGGCTGAAGAACTGGTAAAAAGATCGTGGAACCGTGGTCTCGAAAGTTATGTCAATCTGCTTAATCTTGGTTGCACTTCATCCCATAAGGGCCTGTTTCGTTGTAAGTGGGGGGATACCAATATTATTCTCACTGAACCGGCGGAGGGTGGCGACAATCTTTTTGAACTGGATTCACGGGACATCCTTCTTTTCAAGCGGCATCCGGAGGCAACAAGTGCCAGGAATCTTTTGAAGTGTACTGTAACGGATATCTATAGTTGTGAAAATCGTGTGCGTGTGGAGCTTGCCTGTGGTAATGAACACCTGATTGCCCAGATCGTTCCTGAGTCGGTATGCGAGTTGGGGATTAAGGAAGGTACAATGGTGGTGGCGGCAATAAAGGCATCGGCGTTCAAGAAGATATTTTGATTGAAATTCGATCGTCGACAGGCTGTTACGGAATAGATAATTTTTTCAAGTTCAAGGCGGAAAATAAATTTGACCGCAGGCATACATGCAGTATTCTGAGGATCAAATTTACTTTTCCAACGAAGAAATTGGGGAAATTAGCATTTTGTAACAGTCTGTCGAGTAAAAGGAAAAAGGCTATGAATATAATCATTAAAGACGCTCTCCCTGTGGACATTGATCAGATGTTGCCTCTGTTGGCTCAACTTTTTGCGATGGAACAAGACTTTGAATTTAATTCAGAGGCCCAGGCCCGGGGGCTTCGGTTGATGCTGGACGGCTGCGGAAAGCACAGGGCTGTGAAGGTGGCGTGGGTGAATGACGCAATTGTCGGAATGTGTACGGCCCAGACCCGGATTTCAATGGTCCGGGGTAATATCGGTGCAGTGGTGGGTGATCTGGTTGTGGCTCGTGAATACAAAAAGAAAGAAATTGCAGCCCTTTTACTGTCTGCTATTGAGGGCTGGGCTATAAATAAAGGAATCAAATACATATCCCTGCTTGCAGACAAAGACAATCAGGACGATCTTAATTTTTATCATGAAAAAGCGTGGAAACGCACCTCCTTGGTCTGTCTGGTCAAATCTCTGGATTAAAATCTCCTATCACTCGATCATCAAGTTTTTAGGGAATTTGTTCAAATTCAAGGCGGAAACAACTTTTAACCGGAGGAATATACAATATATTTTGAAGATTAAAAATTTTTTCCAACGCCGAAGTTGGGCAAATTAACAAAAATTTGATCATCGAGTATCAGGGCTATGAAAATTTTAACATAGCCCATCTGCTTGTCTTCTAAGTTACACCCAGCGCTACGCCAGCGGACATTAGGAACAATCTAATTGCATTGGCGTGCCTTGCCGGCGACTTAAAATTCGGCGTAGTGTGTTGTTGTATTCTCGTCCTATGCCGAAATCGAAAGATATTCTTCATATATTTGTTAGCAAAAACGCGATTTAAATAAAAAATTACATTTTTGGTGTCTTTGGGTGGGGCTTACTAAGGCGGTTCTGTTGACTGGCATCTCGCATTCTTATTAGTAGACAACAAAAATTAAATTTTAACGCCCGGAAAATCAAGCTTAGTGAATAATAATATATTTACTGAAAATATATTACATATTTGAATCAATATAAAGCACATATATGTAGTATTTATTCTCTCTCCAATTTACTTCAACATAAATAAAAAAATTTTTTTATTTAAAAAAATTTGTAATTCAAACAAGTTAGAATTTTTGTTGTTCATTCAAAGCTCCGGTGGAACGCCCGTTGCAATTATAGGCATTACGAAGACGGACAGGTCATTGGCCTGTTAAAATAAAACCCAAATTAAAGCTTAATTAAGGAGCTAAAAAAAAAATGAGAAAAGTAGCAATCTACGGAAAAGGCGGCATCGGCAAATCCACAACAACCCAGAACACCGTCGCAGGACTGGTAGAGGCCGGCAAAAAAATTATGATCGTGGGGTGTGACCCCAAGTCCGACTCCACACGGCTTATGCTCAATGGACTGGCCCAGAAAACCGTTCTGGACACCCTGAGAGAAGAAGGTGAAGATGTGGAACTCGAAGATGTCAGAAAAGCCGGATACGGTGGGGTTCTGTGTACGGAATCAGGCGGACCCGAACCCGGTGTTGGCTGCGCGGGTCGCGGGATCATCACTTCCATTAACCTGCTGGAACAGCTGGGCGCCTATGACGAAGATCAGAATTTGGATTATGTATTTTATGATGTTCTGGGCGACGTTGTCTGCGGTGGATTTGCCATGCCCATCCGTGAAGGCAAGGCCCAGGAGATATATATTGTTGTTTCCGGCGAGATGATGGCCATGTACGCGGCCAACAACATCTGCAAGGGTATCGTAAAATTTGCCCAGTCCGGCGGGGTGCGTCTCGGCGGTCTGATCTGCAACTCCCGTCAGGTCGACAACGAAGAGGAAATGATTTTACAGCTGGCCAAGAGACTGGGCACCCAGATGATCCATTTTGTTCCCCGGCATAACATGGTTCAGCAGGCAGAGATCAACAGAAAGACGGTTATCGACTTTGCGCCGGATCACCCCCAGGCCGATGAGTACCGGGCGCTGGCCAAAAAAATGGATGAAAATGAAACGTTTGTCATCCCAACTCCTCTTGAGATTGAAGAACTCGAGTCCCTGCTCATTGAATACGGGATCGCGGCGTAACCCAAAACCTAAGAACCATAAGGAACAGTTAAATGAAAGTAATGATTAAATCCATCGTCCGCCCTGAAAAAGTTAACGCAGTCATGTCCGCCCTCATGGAATCCGGATATCCGGCGGTCACCCGGATGAGTGTGGCAGGGCGTGGCAAGCAGCGGGGGATCAAAATCGGTGAAATCACCTATGACGAAATTCCCAAGGAGATGCTCTTATCGGTTATTGATGAAAAAGATCGCGATTTTGTCCTTAAAACCATTTTAGAAACCGCCAAGACCGGTGAGAAAGGCGCCTTTGGCGACGGTAAGATTTTCATCTCGCCGATCATTGATTCTTATACCATCAGCTCAGGCAAAAAAGACATCGACCTTGATGAAGAGCTGGAGGAGGCATCATGAAAGAGATCATGGCCGTGGTCCGCATGAACAAGATCAATAAGACCAAAAAGGCTCTGATTGACGCGGGCGTTTCTTCCATGACCGCCATGGAGTGTCTGGGCCGCGGCAAAGCCCTGGTGAGCATGGAGCTGCTTAAGGGTGCCCAAGAGGGGCATGAAGAGGCCATTGCCCAGCTGGGCCAGAGCGACGGCCTCCAGCCCAAGCGTGCCATCTTCGTGGTCGTGCCCGACAAATTGGTTCAAAAGACCGTAGACACGATTATTGACGCCAACCAAACCGAAAAATCAGGAGACGGAGTTATCTGGGTCATGCCCACCGAAGACTCCATTTCTGTGAGAACATCTGAACGCGGCGATGCTGTTCTTGACGAATTTTAAGCAAAACAACATGAGAGAAAAGATAGGGGTATAAACATATGACAGGCGAACGAACCGACACCGTTAATCCGGAAGAGATAAAAAAAGAAATATTGGCAAAGTATCCGCCTAAGGTGGCCCGGAAACGCGGCAAGCAGATTACGCCGGTTTCAAGCGATGACAAAGAGGGCCTCAAAGTAGGCGCCAATGTCAGGACCGTCCCGGGCATCATCACCCAGCGGGGCTGCTGCTATGCAGGCTGCAAAGGCGTTATTATGGGCCCGACCCGGGATATCATCAATTTAACCCACGGCCCCATCGGCTGCGGATTTTACTCCTGGCTGACCCGGCGTAACCAGACCCGTCCCCCGTCAGACGATGCGGACAATTATATGCCCTACTGCTTTTCCACGGACATGCAGGATCAGGATATTGTTTTCGGCGGGGAAAAGAAACTGAAAGCCGCCATCCAGGAAGCCTATGACATTTTTAAACCCAAGGCCATCTCCATCTTCTCCACCTGTCCGGTGGGTCTGATCGGCGACGACATCCATGCCGTGGCAAGGGAAATGAAGGAAAAGCTTGGCATCAACATTTTTGGATTCTCCTGTGAAGGCTATAAGGGCGTAAGTCAGTCTGCCGGCCATCACATTGCCAACAACGCCATTTTTACCCATGTCGTGGGCCTGGATGACACCGTCATGGACGCCAAATTCAAAATTAATCTGCTGGGTGAATACAATATCGGCGGTGACGGGTTCGTCATTGAAGAACTGCTCAATAAATGCGGCATTGATCTGGTTTCCACATTCTCAGGAAACTCCACCATGGATCAGTTTGCCAACTGTCACACCGCAGACCTTAATGCCGTCATGTGCCACAGATCCATTAACTACGTGGCGGATATGCTGGAGACCAAGTACGGTATCCCCTGGATAAAGGTCAGTTTCCTGGGGCCAACCTCAACCGCCAGCAGCCTGCGCAAAATAGCGGCCTATTTCGAAGACCAGGAACTCATTGACCGGGTGGAAGCGGTGATTGCCGAGGAAATGGCCCCTGTTGAAGCCAAAATTAAAGAGGTCAAACCCCGGTGCGAGGGCAAAACCGCCATGATGTTTGTGGGCGGCTCCCGGGCCCATCACTACCAGGAAGTGTTCAGAGAGATCGGCATGACCGTTCTTTCCGCTGGATACGAGTTTGCCCACAGGGATGACTATGAAGGACGTCACGTCATTCCGGACATTAAAGTTGATGCGGACTCCAGAAACATTGAAGAGCTGGAAATTGAACCGGATGAAAATTTGTACAACCCCAGAAAAACCGAAGAAGAGATGAAAGCGCTGGAAGAAAAGGGGTTTCCGTTTAAAGAGTATGAGGGCATGATCCCTGAAATGGAAAAGGGTTCCCTGATTATCGATGACATCAGCCAGCACGAAACAGAAACCCTTATCGAAATGTACAAGCCGGACATTTTCTGTGCCGGTATCAAGGAAAAATACGCAGTTCAGAAGCACGGTATTCCCATGAAGCAGCTCCACTCCTATGACACGGGTGGCCCATATGCGTCATTCAAAGGTTTTTTAAATTTTTGTGATGAAATCGACCGCATGCTCAACGCCAATATCTGGCAATACCTGGAAGCGCCCTGGCAGAAGGACCCTGAATTGTCCGCCAAATATAATTGGGAATAACGGCCATGGCCGACCTGGTCTTTCACCGAGGTTAGGCCACAACAAATCATGAACGAACTGAATTGAACATATAGATATAAAAGCAACAGGAGAAACTTATGCTGCTTCGACATACCCCCACAGAGATTAAAGAAAGAAAAGCCCTGGCTGTTAATCCGGCTAAGACCTGTCAGCCCATCGGGGCTATGTACGCCGGTTTAGGTATCCATGGCTGCCTGCCTCACAGTCACGGATCCCAGGGCTGCTGCGCCTATCACAGATCCACCTTAACCCGTCATTACCGTGAACCCATCATGGCGGCCACCTCCTCGTTTACTGAAGGGGCCTCGGTATTCGGTGGCCAGGCCAACCTGCTCCAGGCCCTTTTAACCATATTTACCACCTATGACCCGGACATCGTTGCGGTGCATACCACCTGTCTGTCGGAAACCATCGGCGACGATGTGAACCAGATTGTCAAAAAAGCCAAAACAGACGGCACCATCCCCGAAGGCAAGTATGTCATCCATACACCAACGCCGTCCTATGTGGGCTCCCATGTCACGGGCTTTTCCAATATGGTGAAGGCCATGGCTGTCCAGTTGGCTGAAAAGACCGGCAAATCCAACGGGAAGGTCAACATTGTGCCCGGATTTGTGGAACCTTCGGACATGGTTGAAATGAAGCGGATTGCCGGGATGCTGGGTATTGAGTCTATCCTTTTTCCGGACACTTCGGGCATTTTGAACGGCCCTTTGACCGGCAAATTTCAGATGTATCCCAAGGGCGGCGTCTCCATCGACGAGCTCAAGAGCACCGGCGACAGTATCGGCTCCATCGGGCTGGGCGCCTGGGCTTCGGCAGATGCGGTCAGATCCCTTGACGCCAAGTGCAAGGTTCCCTGCCAGGTGCAGGACCTGCCCATCGGCCTGTTGGCCACAGATCGGTTCGTTGATGCCTTGCGCACCGCAGCCGGGGTCAGTGTACCCGATACCGTTACCCAGGAGCGCGGCCAGCTTTTAGATGTGATCTCAGACATGCAGCCCCACCTGTACGGCAAAAAGGTCGCCATTGCCGGAGATCCGGACCAGCTCATCCCCATGACTGAGTTTCTGGTCACCATGGGCATGAAACCGGTCCATATTGTCACCGGCACCCCGGGCAAGGCCTTTACCAAACGGATCAAGGAAGTCACGGCCAAGTTCGGCGACGACATCAACGTCAAGGGCCCCAGCGATCTGTTCCACCTGCATCAGTTGATCAAGAACGAACCCGTGGACCTGCTTATCTGCAACACCTACGGCAAATATATTGCCCGGGACGAGGACATCCCGTTTGTACGCCACGGGTTCCCCATCCTGGACCGGATCGGCCACTCCTACTTTCCTTCCGTGGGATACAAAGGCGGATTGCATTTCCTGGAAAAGATTCTGAGCGCCCTGATGGACCGCACGGACCGGGATGCACCCGAAGAGCGTTTTGAACTGGTAGAGTAATTTAAGTCGTAAAGGAAAAATAAAATGACCTCCATATCGGTACTCAAACAGCGGGAAAAACAGATCTACCAGAAGGGCAGCCAGCCCTTTAAGATAGAATGTGAAACCAAGAGTCTGGCTGGCGCAGTCAGCCAGCGGGCCTGTGTATTCTGCGGCTCCAGGGTGGTGCTTTACCCCATCGCCGACGCCTTGCATCTGATTCACGGCCCCATCGGGTGCGCCTCCTATACCTGGGACATCAGAGGGGCCCAGTCTTCGGGCCCGGAGCTTCACCGGATGAGTTTTTCAACGGACCTGTCAGAGACCGATATTATCTATGGCGGAGAAAAAAAGTTAAAAAAGGCATTGCTGGAGCTGATTGATAAATATTCACCCAAAGCCGCCTTTATCTATTGTACCTGCATTGTGGGCATTATTGGTGATGACGTGGATGCGGTCTGCCGCCAGGTGGAAGAAGAGACCCACATCCCTGTCATTGCTGTCCACTCCGAAGGATTTAAAGGCACCAAAAAAGACGGATACACGGCGGCCTGCGACGCCTTGTTCAGCTTGATCGAAAGAAACAAAGCCCCCCGGGTTACCATCCCCGACTCCATCAATATCCTGGGCGAATTCAATATTGGCGGAGAGACCTGGATGATCAAAAAATATTATGAAGCCATGGGGGTGAAGGTGGTCTCCGTCATTACAGGAGACGGCCGGGTGGACGAAGTGATGCAGGCACGCAATGCCGCCCTGAACGTGGTCCAGTGTTCAGGGTCGGTCACCCACCTGGCAAAGCAGATGGAAAAAGAGTACGGCATTCCATTTATACGGGTCTCTTATTTCGGCATTGAAGATACCTCGGATGCCCTGTACCAGGTGGCTGTATTTTTTGACAAAAACCCCGAAATTCTTAAAAAAACCCAGGATCTGATCAAAAAAGAGGTCCAGGCCATTATCCCCCGCCTGGAAACCATGAAAAAAGACCTTGAAGGCAAAAAAGCGGCCATATACGTGGGCGGCGCGTTCAAGGCCTTTTCCTTGATCAAGGCATTAAAAACCCTGGGCATGGAAGTGATCCTGGCCGGCTCCCAGACCGGTACCCAGGAAGATTATAAAGTGCTCAGGCAGATGTGTAACGAGGGCACCGTAATTTTAGACGACTCAAACCCGCTGGAACTGGCCAAGTATTCCGTTGAAAAGGATGCAGACCTGTTTATCGGCGGCGTCAAGGAACGCCCCATTGCCTATAAGATGGGCATCGGGTTCTGCGACCATAACCATGAACGCAAAATTCCCCTGGTGGGATTTGAAGGCATGGTCAATTTTGCCAAAGAAGTACACGGAACCGTGACAAGCCCGGTATGGGATCTGGTTCCCCGACGGCAGAAACCGGCCGGAAAGGAAGGTGCGATATGAGCCTGAGAAAACACAAAGATACACCATCATACACCGCGACCCAGAATGCATGCAAAATGTGCACACCTTTAGGGGCCACCCTGGTGTTCCAGGGCATTGAGGGCTGTGTGCCCCTGCTCCACGGCTCCCAGGGATGCTCCACCTATATGCGGCGTTACCTGATCTCCCATTTCAAGGAGCCCGTGGATATTGCCTCATCCAACTTCACCGAGGAAACGGCCGTATTCGGCGGCGGGGCCAACCTGAAGCTGGCCATTGAAAACGTGGCCCGCCAGTATGCCCCGGCCATGATCGGGATCGCCACCACCTGCCTGTCCGAAACCATTGGTGATGATGTCCAGTTGATATTAAACAGCATGGACAATACCATCCAAGGCACGGCCCTGGTCCATGTCTCCACACCCTCATATACCGGCACCCACGTGGACGGATTCCATGGCGCCGTGGCGGCGGTGGTGGACCGGTTCAACCCGGTGGGTAAAAGAATTGTTTACCGGCCCAAGAAGATGAAAAAAATCAACCTGTTTCCCGGCATGCTTTCCAACGAAGATCTGCGGCATTTAAAAGATATTTTTGAGGATTTTCATACCCCGGTCACCATTCTGCCCGATTATTCCGAACGCCTGGAAGGACCGTCATGGCAGGAATACCAGGCCATCCAGAACGGCGGTACGCCCATTTCGGCCATTGAGAAGATGAATGTGGCCGTCAACAGTATGGAGTTCGGTGCCGTGCTGGCGCTCACCGCAGAAATGGGCCTGGAAACCGCGGGCGATATTTTAAACAAACGTTTTGGTATCCCCTGCACACGGTTGCCCATCCCCATCGGAGTCAAGGCCACGGATCACTTTCTGGATACCCTGTCCCGGATTTCGGGCCGGCCGGTGCCGGAACGGTACCGAAAAGAGAAATGGCGCCTGGTGGATGCCTATGTGGACGGTAATAAATATGTATCGAAAAAGCGGGCCCTGATATACGGCGAAGAAGATTTTGTTGTCTCCATGGCCGGATTTCTTGCCGAGGTCGGTATCGTTCCCGTGCTCTGCGCATCCGGCGGCAAAAGCAAAACATTTAAAAAAGCCCTTGAACAGACCCTGCCCGAAACCCTCATTGACCAGGTTATCATCCAGAATGATATGGACTTCACCTGCATGGAAGAGACTGCCGCCGCCATGCCCGAAGATCAGAAACCTGAACTTATCATCGGCAACTCCAAGGGATACGCCATGTCAAGACGGCTGAACATCCCATTGGTCCGGGTGGGATTTCCCATCCACGACCGGGTAGGGGGCGCGCGTATCCTGCACGTCGGCTACAAAGGGGCCCAGCAATTGTTTGACAATATCGTTAATACAATTCTTACGGCAAAACAGACCGAATCCAAAATCGGATATTCATATATGTAACTCGATCATTGAGTGTAAGGAAAATTAAAATGAACTTAGATAACCACCCCTGTTTTAATAAAAAATCCTGCAAGGATTTCGGTCGAGTCCACCTTCCGGTTGCGCCGGCCTGTAATATCCAGTGCAATTTTTGCAACAGAAAGTTCGACTGTGTCAATGAAAGCCGCCCCGGGGTCACCTCGTCCATTCTGAGCCCGGACCAGGCCATGGCCTACCTGGCCGAAGTAGTGGCGGCCAAACCCAACACATCCGTGGTGGGCATTGCAGGTCCGGGCGATCCCTTTGCCAATGGCGATAAAACCATGGAAACCCTGACCAAGGTGCGCGCCGCCTACCCGGAAATGCTGTTGTGCGTGGCCACCAACGGCATGAACATCCATCCCTACCTGGATGAACTCAAAGCCGTTAATACCACCCATGTGAGCATCACCATTAATGCGGTGGACCCTGACATCGGCGCAAAGATTTATTCCTGGGTCCGGGACGGCAAACGCTCCGTGGGCCCGGCCCAGGGTGCAGCCCTGCTTTTAGAACGCCAGCTTGCCGCCGTCAAAGGCCTTAAAGAACGCAATATCATGGTCAAGGTCAATTCCATTCTGTTGCCCGGCATCAATGAAGACCATATGGTAGACGTGGCCAAAAAAATGGGTGAGATGGGTGTGGATATCTTCAACTGCATGCCCTATTTCCCCACCAAGGGCGCAAATTTTGAGAACATGGCAGAGCCGGGCAAAGATTTGGTCAAGGAAATCAGAAAGGCGGCCAAGGTCTTTGTCCCCCAGATGACCCATTGTAAACGCTGCCGGGCCGATGCCGTGGGCCTGCTCGATGATCCCTTGAATCAGAAGCTCATGGATCGACTGACATACCACGCCACGGCTCCCATTCCGTTATCCACTGCGCCCAAGTATTGCCATGAAACGCCTGGTGAAGATGACGATACGTATGCGTTTAATGCTTCTGCCCCAAGACCCTATGTGGCCCTGGCCACCCGGGAAGGCGCGTTGATCAATCAGCACTTAGGTGAGGCCACGGAATTACACGTTTATGACTTGAACCAGGAAACCCCGACACTTGTGGAAACGAGAACCTTGCCTAAACCCGGCGGCGGGGATGTCAGATGGCAGAATCTTGCCCGGACCATTAAAGATTGCCACACCATTCTTGTGTCCGGTGCCGGGGATACCCCTAAAAAAATTCTGGACACCATGGGATTTACCATCCATGAGGTCAACGGCATGATTGATCTTGTGCTCGTGGCGCTTAAAAAAGGAGAATCATTAAACCATCTGGTTGTCCGGGCGCAGACCGCCTGCGGGGAGTGCAGGGGCACAGGCACCGGTTGTATGTAAGCTGTGTTTGAGCGAATCGTCACCCACCTGCGGCGTTGCATCTGGCAACGGTGTGAGCATTCGCTCCTCTGACGAGCCGTCCAAACACCCACCATTAATTAAAAGCTAAGAAACTAAATTAATAAGAATAATTAAGGAGAACAAAATGAACAAGCCTGCAAAACACATCCTGGTATGCTCAAGTTTCCGTCCCAGTGGAGAACCCAAGGGCAAATGTCACAGAAAAGGGTCCGGGGATTTTATGGCCTATATTGAAAATGAAGTAATTGACAGAGGCCTTGAAGAGGTGCTGATCTCTTCCACCTGCTGCTTGAAACAGTGTGATGACGGCCCTGTGATGGTGATTTACCCGGATAATATCTGGTATGGGCACGTGGAGAACGAAGAAGCCATTGACACTATTTTAGATGCCATGGAAGACGGCGAAATTGCAGAGGACTACGTACTGTAATGAAAACCCATGATGTGCGGGTATGGATGGTAGACACCACCCTTCGGGACGGGGAACAGGCCCCGGGTGTCTTTTTCAGGCCCCTGGAAAAATTGACCATTGCGCGTCAGCTTGCCGAATGCGGCGTTGACGAGATCGAAGTGGGCATTCCTGCCATGGGTGAGTTTGCATGCCGGGAAATTAAAGCCATTGCCCGGTTGAACCTGTCCAGCATGCTCACCTGCTGGTGCAGGGCGGTCAAAAAAGATATTGAATTGGCCATTGGCTGCAACACCCCCGGGGTGCATATCAGTTTTCCCACATCATCCATTCTGCTCAAGACCTTTGAGAAAAATGAGGCGTGGGTGCTTGATACCCTGGATGAAACCGTTCGGTTCGCAAGACACTATTTTGACCAGGTATCCGTGGGCGCCCAGGATGCCACCCGCACGGACATGGATTTTCTTTTACGGTTCTGCCAGGCCGCCATCGGCTTAGGCGTCCACCGGGTACGGCTTGCCGATACCGTGGGCATGATTACCCCGTCCGCGCTCATGGATATGATCGAGACCCTGTTAATCCGCCTGCCCGGGCTGGCCCTGGAATTTCATGGACACAACGATCTTGGCATGGCCACGGCCAATGCCGTGTCTGCCGTGGATGCCGGCGCTAAAGCCATCAGTGTCACGGTGAACGGACTTGGGGAGCGGGCAGGAAACGCCCCCCTTGAAGAAACCGCCATGGCCCTGTTCGGTATTGGTGCCAAAAAAAGTAATATGCGCCTGTCAGGGCTTAGCCAGCTGTGCAATACCGTGGCAAGATTTTCAGGACAGCAGATCCATGCGGCCAAACCCATTGTGGGGTCCCGGATATTTTCTCATGAATCCGGCATCCACTGCGCCGGCCTGTTGAAAGACGCACGATCCTACGAATTATACGACCCCGAACAGGTGGGCAGGCGCCACCCAAGACAGATGGTTTTAGGGGTCCATTCAGGTTCGGCCGCCATAAAACATGCGCTGGCCCACCGCAATATCAACATTGATGCCGATGCTGCCCAAAGATTGCTGCCCCAGGTCCGGGCGGCGGCAGCCGCAGGAAACAAGCCCGTCACCCCGGAACTGCTGGAATCCATCTATCGCCGGACATTGTGCGCCGGGCATTAGATATTATTAGAGACTACCCAGACTTCTCTTGTTCAAAGTTCCCGCCAAAACCTTATCTTCTCAGGCAGTTGGTTTTGGCGCAGATCAATATTTTTGGAGTGCATAAGGCCCGCTGGTTTTGTTAAGGGTGCAGGTCGGGATAAGTCCCCAGCACTATAGCTTTTCTTTAACGCTTTTGATCTTGTCTTCCATGACCTGCTTCCGGTCGGTCCTGGTGCCAAGTTTTATGGTTGTTGTTATTCTGGGTGCGCCCATATCATGGATTTTTTCGTGGCAGTCTTTAACTGCTTTAAACACCGTGTCCCAGTCTCCTTCAATGTTGGTGCCGTATGCGTGCAGATTTGATTTAAGTCCTGCCTTGGTAATAATTTCATGGCATGCGGCTACATATTTGGATACAGACAAGCCTACGCCCATGGGAACAACACAAAGATCAATAATAACATTCATTCTAATAATCCTTATTTTTTAAAATTTAGAGAAACATTGGTTCAAGCATAAAAAAATTTCTGGTCGGTCATGTTTAGAAATTTTGCCTTGTTTTTTCATGATTTGCAGCATGCTTTCAATCCCGTCTCTGAGCCGATACTTGAAAATAACAGCTATGGGCTGAATAAGTCTATGCCATTTTTATATCCCCTCTTTGGGGTTGTTGGAACAACCATGGCCCTAATACCCCTTAAAAATTAACAAATCTGAAAAATACATCATGTATAAGCGGTTGATTTTTTTAGGGTGGGATTTATATTCTGTTTGTGTTTTGAAAATGAAAAATTTTAGTGAATATATAAATTATCAGTGTGGAGGAAAAATATGGGAAATCAATTTAAGACCGGCATGCTGCTGATCATGATGACCGGGTTGTTCCTGGTACTCGGATATCTTTTGGCAGGGCAGACCGGCATGTTCATTGCCTTGATTTTTGCCGGTGTCATTAATATTTCAAGTTATTGGTATTCGGATAAAGTTGTTTTAAAGATGTACCGGGCCCAGCCCCTGGAGCGGTCCCAGGCTCCGGACCTGTTTGACACCGTGGCCCGACTTGCCCGAAATGCCGGTTTGCCCATGCCCAAGGTTTATCTTATTCCCGACGCAGCGCCCAATGCCTTTGCCACGGGCCGAGACCCGGAACATGCTGTGGTCGCCGTGACCCAGGGCTTGATGAACATGATGAACCAACAAGAGCTTGAAGGGGTTCTGGCCCATGAACTGGGTCATGTAAAAAACCGGGATATTCTTATCTCTACCATTGTGGCCACCCTGGCCGGAGCCATCATGTGGATTGCAACCATTGCCAGGTTTTCAGCCTTTTTCGGCGGCTCGGATGATGATGACGGGGGCCTTGGAATCATTGGTGTGCTTGTGATCTCCATGGTGGCACCCATTGCCGCCATGATCGTCCAGATGGCCGTGTCCAGATCCAGGGAATACCTGGCAGATGCCACTGCGGCAAGCATTACCGGAAACCCTAATGGCCTTGCATCAGCTTTGTCAAAGCTTGGGGGCTTCAGCCGCAGCCGGGCTCAAATTGATGCTAACCCCGCAACCGCCCATATGTTTATTGTTAATCCGTTGACCGGAAAGCAGATGATGAATCTATTTTCCACCCATCCGCCCATTGAAGATCGTGTGGCCCGGCTTGTGGGATCGCAGCAGCATGGTCAGCGTTTTTCCGGTAATCCACATCAGGAAGACAAAGGTAACCGTTCCGCCGGCGCAAGCATGGAAGACCAAAGTCGGTCATTCTGGGACAATATGTCCTGATGATCGAGTTTCAATATTGGGGTTCAAAGTGACGCCTGGGACGGGGCGATTTTGAAAAATTTAGACTCCGAGTGAAGAATGATATGGGTTTCAGTGGCTTCTATGCCTTCAATGTTGCTTAACCCCTCTTCAAATATAAAAACATTGAGCTCCTTGATTGAATCGGCCAGCACTTCAACAAACATATCGTATTTCCCCGTGGTGGCCCATACTGCGTTGACATTGGACAGGGCCATGATCTCCTTTGCTGCTTTGGTATGGTGGTTGCGCGTGGTGTTTATGCCGACAATTGCGGCTACTTTATTGGACATGGCAAAGGGGTTGACCCGGGCTTCAAGTTTAAGAATGCCCTGCTGGATAAGCCGGTTAACCCGGTTGCTCACCGTGCCTTCGGCCACGCCCAGTTCTTTGGCAATACTTTTATACGATTTACGGGCATCTTTCTGAAGCGCCAGTATAATCTGAATTTCAAGTTCATCCAGGCTCCCGTCTAGCAATGTCATGATCTTGTTGCTCCTTAGCAGCATGTTTAGAATTCGTATCTATATAATAGAAACCTTGGCCATGATCAAGGCGCTTGTTTCAGCAATTCTAAATTTGAGTCCGTACGCCATCTTGCTCTTAATCTTGCTCGTGCTCTTGCTCGAAATAATACTGCGAGCAAGAAAAAAGCAGGCAGGAAAGATAATATTTTATTAAATTTAGAATTGCTGCGCTTGTTTTCCCGTCGTTGCGAGATCAGGATTTGAATACAAACTGTTGACACCGCTATTTTAAAAAATTAGAATAAATCCATAAGTTTATCTTTCAACGGTAGCTATCCTTTAAAACCATTTCGGAGGGCGTCATGTTTAAAAAGCAATACCTTAAAACCAAAAATGTGTGCAGGGTCAGATTTAAATTGCAGGAAAAAGTGATTGGTCCTGCAGAAACGGTCAATCTGGTTGGTGATTTCAACAATTGGGATGAAAATGCCGGGGCCATGAAAAAACTCAAAAATGGAGATTTTTCTGCGGTCCTTGACCTTGATTTGGAACGGTCCTACCAGTTTCGCTACCTGGTGGACGGTACCCGCTGGATCAACGATGAAAGTGCGGATATTTATCTGCCGTCTCCCTTCCAGGGGGAAGATAACTCGGTTATTACGGTATAGGTTTTCCGGCAATTTAAGGCCCCTGGGTCCAGTATGGAGTCAACGCATGTCCTATTTTGATTTTTCAAATTTTGAGACCTCCTTTAACAATTACATTAAGTATTTTTTGGGCAAGCAGCTTGAGCACGCCTCGGAAAATGATCAGTTAAACGCCGTTTCCTATGCCGTTGGCAAGTACCTTATCGATATTGGTTATGATACGCAGCAACGCTACCAGGAGAATGACGCTAAACGCTTGCATTACCTGTCGCTTGAATTTCTTATCGGACGACTTTTAAGTAATAATTTATTGAACTTAGGTATATATAACCGTTGTAAGAGGTTTCTTGAAAAAAAGGGTATTGATCTTGACTTTTTGGTGGAGAAAGAACGTGATCCGGCTCTGGGCAACGGCGGGCTTGGGCGTTTGGCAGCATGTTTTCTTGATTCTCTGGCCTGCCTGAATATGCCGGGATTCGGGTACGGGATCAACTATGATTACGGCCTGTTTAAACAGGTGATTGTTAACGGATACCAGAAGGAAAAGCCCGATTACTGGCCCAACCGGCGGTCGCCCTGGCTGATCCGCAGAACAGAAGAGCGGTATATGGTTCCCATTTACGGCCGGGTGGAGGGTAGTGTGGACAGATATGGGGAGTATAACCCTGTATGGACGAACTGGGCACTGCTCATTGGCCGGCCCCATGATATCCTGATCGCAGGCTTCGAAGGCCGTACCGTAAATTATTTGCGATTGTTCACGGCCGAGGCGTCCGAGGATTTTGATATCGATATTTTTAATGAGGGGGACTATTTCAAAGCCGTGGGTCGGAAAATCAAATCCGAGAGCATCTCAAAAATTCTCTATCCGTCGGATTCCAAAGAGTCGGGAAAAGAACTCCGACTGGTCCAGGAGTATTTCCTTGTGGCCTGTTCATTAAAAGACATTATCCGCAAATATGAAATGAACCATGATTCCTTTGACCATTTTCATAGAAAAGTGGCCATTCAACTCAACGATACCCATCCGGCCCTGGCAGTGGTTGAGCTGATGCGTATCCTGGTGGATGAAAAAGGCTTACAATGGGAAATTGCCTGGGAAATTACCCAAAAGACCCTTGGCTATACCAACCACACCCTGCTGCCTGAAGCCCTGGAGACCTGGCCGGTGAGTATTCTGGAACGGGTGGTACCCCGGCATATGCAGCTGATTTATGAAATCAACCAGCGGTTCCTGGAATACTTGACCGTGCATGATTATGATGTAACAACTGAAAGCATTGCAAAGATGTCCATCATTCAGGAAGGGCCTGTCAAACAAGTGCGCATGGCCAATCTTGCGATTATCGGCAGCCATTCAATAAACGGGGTGGCAAAGGTACACTCCAATTTGGTCAAAACGCAACTTGTTCCCGACTTTTACAAGTTGTGGCCCCAAAGATTCAATAATAAGACGAACGGGGTATCCCCCAGGCGTTGGATCGCAGCCTGTAACCCCGGTCTTGCAGATTTTATTACCGAATTCATCGGTCGTCGATGGATAGGGGACTTATCGCGGATTTGGGAATTGGAAACCTATCAAAATGACCCGGGATTCCTGGAACGACTGGGTAAGATCAAGCTGGCCAACAAAGAGGCGTTGGCCGCCTTAATTCGTAAAAAATTGTTTCTGACTGTAGATCCCCTGTCTATTTTTGACATCCAAGCCAAACGGATTCATGAATACAAGCGTCAGTTGCTCAATGTGCTTCATATCATCCACCTGTATCTTTCTATCAAGGAGGACGGAAAGGATATCGGGCATCCCCGGACCTTTATTTTTGCCGGCAAGGCCGCTCCGGGTTACCATTTTGCAAAACTGGTCATCAAATTGATCCATTCAGTTGCCAACGTGATCAATCAGGACCCCGATCTTCATGACATGATCAAGGTGGTCTTTCTGCCGGACTACCGGGTAACCCTGGCGGAAAAGATTATTCCGGCTGCGGACGTCAGCGAGCAAATTTCCACCGCCGGCATGGAAGCCTCGGGAACCGGAAACATGAAGTTTGCCATGAACGGCGCATTGACCATCGGCACCCTGGACGGGGCTAATATAGAGATTGCAGAACAGGTGGGAAAAGAAAATATCTATATTTTTGGCCTCACCGTGGACGAAGTGGAGGCGCTCCGTCCAAGTTATGACCCAAAAACCTTTTACGATGGTGATCCGGACCTGCAAAGGGTTCTCAAGGCCATTCATTCCAATCGGTTCTGTCCCAACGAGCCTGGTATTTTCAAACCTGTTTTCAGCCAGCTCATGGGCACTCGGGAACATTATCTTCACTTCGCGGATTTCAAAGCTTATGTTACGACCCAGCAAAGGATAGGTAATGATTATAAGGATCGTGCCAAATGGCTATCCATGTCGGTGAAAAATATTGCCCGCACCGGGATCTTCTCCAGTGACCGGGCTATTCAGGAATATGCGGACAGTATATGGGGGATTGATTCCTATAGGGAGTAGTTTTCAGGTAAACAGTCGCCCATCTGCGACTGTTTTTAAATTATAGTTCGTCGTAAGTGAATTAATACTTTATTGTGCTCTTGCTCTATATAATTGGGAGGCAAAAGCATCCTATGGATTCGAGCAAGATTAAGAGCAAGAGCACGAGAAAGAAAATGGTATCATTCATTGATAACAGACTATAAAATTTTATACCCGGGTCAGGACTAGGGCGCAGCGACTGGGCAGGTAAAGGCTCAGGGCATCATAGCGGTATTCAGCCTCATCACCTATGGGGCTGGTAAAATGCACCTGGTCCGGGTTCAGGCGTCCCAATCCGCCGAACCGCGCTTCATCCGTGTCCAGGCGCATTTCATATTTGCCTGCCGGCGCATGAATCAGATAGTCGGAAAAAGAGTGTTCCGGGTGGAAGTTGAATACAAAAATAAGGCCGGACCGCTCAAATGCCAGAATTTTGTCCTGTTCGTGGATGTGTAAAAGCCTTGGCCTGTCCCATGTAAACAATTGGGTTTGTTTTGCCAGGGCAATCATCTGTTTGTCAAAGGCGAACAGATCCGGGAAATACAGATTTTTGTCATACTTCAGGGACCACAAGCGTCTGGCATGGTCATAGGAATATCCATTGGCGGGGGATGGAAAATCAATCCATTCAGGATGGCCGAACTCATTGCCCATGAAATTAAGATACCCTTTGTGGGCACAGGCCAGGGTGACAAGGCGGATCATCTTGTGTAGGGCCACGGCCCGTTGCGTGGTGATGTCTGTATTGGATTTTTCCATGGAATTATAGATTTTCCCGCCCATCAGGCGCATCATCACGGTCTGATCCCCCACCAGGGCCTGGTCATGGCACTCCACGTAAGTGATTGTGCGCTCCTCATCCCTGTGCTGGGTCAGTTCATACCACAGAGCTTCCATGTGCCATGCTTCGTCCCTGACCTCCTTGAGCAGTTTGATCCAGTAATCCGGCACCCCCATGGAAAACCTGAAATCAAAGCCTGTTCCGCATAACGTTGCCGGCGCAGCAAGCCCAGGATATCCGCTCACATCTTCTGCAATGGTTACTGCACCGGGATGGATTTCATGAACCAGGTCATTGGCTGCATAAAGATAACTTAAGGCATCTTCATCCACATCATCGCCAAAATAATCCTGGTACCCTGTAAAAGCACGTCCTAATCCGTGATCGGCAAACAGCATGGAGGTTATGCCGTCAAACCGGAAACCATCCACCCGGAATTGTTCAAGAAAATATCTCAGGTTGGAGAGCAGGAAATGCACTACCTGTTGTTTGCCATAGTCAAAACACCGGGAATCCCAAAGTGTATGATCCCCTCTGTCCTTGTCGTGGAAAAACTGGTACAAGGAACCGTCAAAGCGCGACAGGCCCTCCACCTCATTTTTTACACTGTGGGAGTGTACAATATCCATGAGCACACGGATTCCGGCTTCATGTGCTTTGTCCACCAGGTATCTGAAATCATCCGGGGTGCCGAACCGGGAAGAAGGGGCAAAAAATGACGACACATGGTACCCAAAGGAACCATAATAGGGGTGCTCCTGAACCGCCATCATCTGCAGGGTATTGTATCCTGCATCAATGACCTTGGGCAGGATGTGGTCGGCAAATTCCCGCCAGGTACCGACCCTGCCTTCTTCTAAAGCCATACCTGCATGGGCTTCATAGATCAAAATAGGATCTGTGGACAGTTTAGGGTTTTTTGCCAGCCACTGGTATGGCTGGTCTGGAGTCCATACCTGGGCATTAAAAATATAGGTGGCGCTATCCTGGATGACCCGGGTGGCCGCCGTGGGGATACGGTCGCCTTCGCCGCCGTCCCACACCACTTTGAGCCGGTAGAGCTGTTCATGGCAAAAAAAGTGATCAGGGAAACGGGCCTCAAATATGCCGTTGGGGTCAGGCCCTTTCACTTCCCAATCCGAAGATTTTTCCCAGTTATTGGCCGGTGTGAGGATAAACATGGCCGATGCATTGGGTGCCCATTCCCTGAACACCCAGCCTTTTTTATCCCTGTGCAGGCCAAAAATTTCATGATAGTTGGCCATTTCAGACCAGGACCTTTTGTTTTTCAGCTTTTCTACCGTTGCCAGGGCCTTTTCAAACCGTGACCGGATAATGGGCTTAAAAGGTGACAGATACGGATCATTTGTCCATGAAGGATTAGACCAAAAACGGTCTTTTGAGCATTTTTTCATATAGTTTAATATAACTTTCAGCGCATCGGCTGTGGTTGAATTCAAGTACGGATTCAGTCATGATTCTTCGGAGCTGGCATTCTTTTTCATCCGGATCCAGAAGGAAAAAATCCATGGCACGGTCCACGGCCCAGTTCAATCCCTGGGCATCGTGGACATTAAAAAGAAACCCATTGCCCGTTGAATGCTCTACATCCAGTTGTTTGACCGTATCATGCAGGCCGCCTGTGTCAAAGACAATGGGCAGGCTGCCGTATATGCCTCCGATCATCTGGGGCAGCCCGCACGGCTCAAATGAGGAGGGCATGAAGATAAAATCACTGGATGCAAATGCCTGGTGGGACAAATGTTCGTTGAATCCCCAGACACTGATTCGCCGGCGCAGGTCATGAAAATCAACAATATTGTGAAAGTGTCTTAGGTAGGGACCGTCTGCCACGGATACAATTTGAATACCTGTATCCCAGTAACGGGAAATAATATCATACATTGTTTCTGCCAGAAGTGTACAACCTTTCTGCACAGGATCCAGGCGGGAGGGCCAGAAAAACACAGGAGCATCGGGATTTATTTCAAGGCCCACGGATTTTTGCAGAAAAATTTTATTCTTTTCTTTCTGGGCCCGGTGGTTTTTGGGTCCGTAATTGAATTGGACCATGTCATCCACGGCTGGATTGAATTCGGGCTCAGGTGCATTTAAAATGCCTGTGGCACATCCTGCCTCCCATTTATGGGCCAGCTCACTCCTGAGTTCCGGTGCCACAAATGAGTGGCGGTTTTCAACAATCTCACGCAGGAAGGAGGGACTTACCGTATTTACATAATGGGCGGAAAACACCCCTGACGCCAGAAAATCCACCCGGTTGCTATCCCAGCTCTCTTCGTAGTTAATGGGCGGACGTTTGAAGTAGAGCCACTGCCAGAAGGCTGCCGCATCAATCCCCCTGTCCTCAATTTCAGCCAGGGTGGAGGTCATGGTATGGATGTTGTGAATGGTGAACAGGCACGGAATTTCGTATCGCCTGGCCATGGCCGGAATCAGTCCGGTCATCCAGTCGTTGCAATGGATGATGTCCGGTTTCACTCTTGGGATGATGTTGTTGATCACCTCCCGCTGAAACGCCAGGGACACCTTGAGATCCTTATCCGAATAGCCAGAATAGACACCGTCTTTGTAAAGGAACACCCGGTCCACGGCAAAATGAATCCGTTCCTCATGCAGGCGCCGGCGGATTTTTTCCACCTCCCGGTGACTCCTTGGTTCGTGATCGCCATGATAGATGGATCTGTAGTCAGGTATGGCCACATGAACGTCGCAGCTTAAATCATACAACGCCGAGATCAGTGCTGCCGAGACATCTGCCAGACCACCGGCCTTGGCGGAGTAATCATCGCCATCAGGGCAGATACCTTCGGGCAGATAGGTTACTTCCGGGGTTACAATAAGAATTCTTGGGCTATCAGGCATTAACACCTCTCATTTCCTGGTTTTCGGAATGCTGCCGGTACTGTCCATAATTAGCTGACAGGTCGCAATCAATTAAGATTTAATGACAGCATTTTTTATACCGAAAATGTTAACGTTCAGATAATTTTCAATAAATCAATAACGCAATGGATTGCTAACAAGTTGTGTTGTCAGCATATCCAGACATAATTCGGTTTTTTTATGATCGTGACAAAAAAGTAATTAAGTATTCTTGACACCCTGGTGTATGCTAAAAAAACATAAATTTTTGAAAATTTTAACATCATGTAAAAAAAATTAACATCTATGTTTTTTAAATTTTGACATCTTGTAAAAAAAAATGACACCTGTAATTGGACATTAAGTTTCCCAAGTGCAAGGCGCAGGTGGGTAACGTTACGTTCCACAGGCTGTTAAAAAATGCTAATTTTTCCAATTTCTTTGTTGGAAAAATAAATTTGATCCTCAGAGTGCTGCATGTATGCCTTTGGTCAAATTGATTTTTCGCCTTGAACTTAAAAAAACATTTATGGCGTAACAACCTGTCGAATAATATTATTTATTTCGCATCCGGGTCAGTTTATGGGCAACCCTGGCAATTTCACTGCATCCCCAGGCCTGGGCATCGCATCCCCTGGGGGTATGTGGAAAATTACCGTCGAGAATTTCAGGTACAAAACCTGCTGCGCCCGTGCGCATCAATGGCAGTGAACTGCCTAACCAGGCCAAAGCCGCTGGAATACCCGGGCGGCCAAAGGCCGTGGCCCAGGCCTCGCAGAATATTGGAAACTGCCATGTCCAGGCTGTGCCGTTGTGGTAGGCCGGTTTCCTTTGGGTGTCCTCATCTCCCTGGTAATACCCGGCATAGGGGGTATGGGGATTTACCAGGTGCTGCCCGTTCCGTTCAATGAATAACGGCATGGCAAGGGGCCGGTCCGCAAGGCTTCTAATGCCTCCAGGCACCAGAAGCTCCCGGCAGGTTCCCACCACCCGGGCCATGATTTCCGGGTCGTCGATGACCCCTAAAGTGATCAGCAGCAGTTGATTGGGCCGCAGGGCATCATCAGGGATCGCATGGCAAGCGTCAACTGGTTCCCTGCAGTGCAGGCAGTCACTGAAAAAACCATCATCTTCACGCCAGAACCGGTCCATGATCGTGCGTTTGACCGTGTCGGCATGTTTTTGCCATTTTGCTTGTGCGCCCGAATCATCAACCTGGGATAAAAATTCAAGGGCATGATACCACAACGCCTGGATCTCAATGGGATATCCCTGGCGGGGGGTCCCTGCCGGGAAATTGGTATCCATCCAGGTAAAATGGGCCGGGCTGTAGAGCAGCATGGATTCAGGATCTGCCTTGACCCCGGTGGGCGTGCCGTTGATCATGGATGATGCCATGTCTTTGAGCACCTGGATCATGGTTCGCCGGCCGATGTTTTGGGTGAGCAGCGGTTCTTTGCTTAAGGTTTGGGTCAGTTGCCGGCAACAGGCAAAGAACCACAAGGGGGCATCCGAGGTCTCAATGTTTCTTGCATCTTCACCACTTATCATATTGGGCAGGGTGCCGTCCTTTTCAAATTTTCCAAAAAGGGAGAGTATGGCAAAGGCATCCCGGATTCGGCCAATCTCAATCAGGGAACGGCAGAAAATCAGGCTGTCCCTTCCCCAGTCCAGAAACCAGGGATATCCCGCCACCACGCTTTTTTCTTCTCCCCGGTTTACGATGAATGCGTCAAGGCTTGCCTGGACTACCTGAAAAAACGGCACCGTTGAATGAAAAGGACCGGGCAGGGGGATATTTTTGTCGTCCGCGGGTTCAGGCATTGTCTCTTCATTAATGACACAGGCTTTCAGGCGAACAGTATCTCCGCCTTTGACATGGATGTCGAAATAGCCCGGGCTGAACAGATCGGACTCGGCATCCATTCCCCGGGTGGCTTCAATACTTCTGTGGACCATGTAGTGCCATTCCGGTTTCAAGAAAAACGCATCCCGGCTGCTTGACAGCCGAAGTATCCGCCCTGTTTGGGAGCGAAAGAAAAATCCGTTTTCAAATGTCGAAATCCGGGATGGCCATTGCTGTTCAGGACCATTAAAGGCCTTGATCGTGTTATGGAAACTTCTGTCTTCAATATCGGGACGGATGATAAGCGTAACCTCACGTTCGGCCTGAAGGCGCCGGGGATTATTCGCAGGTGAAGTTTCCCGGTGCAGGGTCAGGGTCACGGCGTTGGTTTCTCGGTCCATCTCCAGAAAGAGATCAATGACATAATATCTACCTTCGGATGAGGGTATCCTGAATCGCCATTTTCCGCCCTGGTCATGGGAGGCCCAGAAGGCATCCATGCAATCCAGCCCAAGTTCCCTGGAATAGCCCTGGAATACGCCCCATATTCTGAATCTGGACAGGAACATCCATCGGTTTTCGGGCAGGCGGGGATTCAGGTTGGCACCCAAAAGGGCATCATAACGACTCTCCAGATGACTGAAGTGAGCCCCTGCGCGCATCATTGCACCTAGGCAGGTGGTGGACAACTGCTTGATGGACGGATCAGCGACAATCTCCCTGCGGATAAAGGAAAGCCGCAGGTTAAGCGCTTCAAACGGGGCAAGATACCTGATGTTGCCGGTAATTACTTTGGTTCCTTCGGGGCCGGATATGCGTAGTTTGAGGAGGCAGTCCCTGCAATTGGTTTTTATTTCCATGGGCATGAAAATGGCCTGATATCCGGACCCCCCTTCTACGGACAGACTTTCAGAGAATCCCAGGCAATATTTGTCAAGCCCTGCTTCTTCAAGCTGAACCCTGAAATGCTTGTTGCACCGGACCAGCAGGAAAAAGCCCGGGGGAACCATTACCCTGCGATTGATATCCTTGTGGGCATCAAACAGGATGGTACGGATGGGTCGCTTGTCCGGGTAAAGTTCCCGGATAAAGGTTTCAGGATCCCGTGCCAGATCCATGGCGGCCTGGTCCACATCCAGGTCGGCTATATCCATGTAGCCGTTTACCGCAGTGATCACCTCAAGGGCCAGTGCCCTTCGTTTCTGCATCAAAACCCTGCCGGGCATGGAAAGCTTTCCGACCGGCTGGGCTTCAAGCAGGTTTAGATCACTTCTTTCAGGGCTTAAGGCCAGCACTGCGCCCGGTTTAAGGAGAATACGGTATTTCCCTTCTCTGCGTTCTGCCTGCACAGTGTTGCCCGAAAGCAGGTCTGTCCATGGAAAGGCAGCGCCGCCTTCCGTGCCGGCCAGCCACACCGCCTTGACTCGCTTGTCGCAGTCCGGGTTGACCAGCACCAGCATCCGGGTATTATGATGGGGGTTGAATCTTAATAATACCAGGGCCTGGCTCTCTTTTTCATGGATGAGTCTTAATTGTGTCCCACTGAAAAAGGCAGGGTGTTCCCGTAAAAGAAGATGAAGCCGGGTGATATAATTCACCTGGTTGTCAGGATTTCCCCAGTTCAGGCCCGGGGAGTTGTGGACATTTATTTTTTCTTCGGCAAACCATTCCACACCGTTGGTAAATCCGAATCCCCCGCAGATACTGAACAGCGCGCAAAGGCCGGTTCTCATTTTAGCGTAGGTATGGGACACCTTGGCCAGCCGGTCATTGTCATGGGTTTCCGCAAAATGGATTAAGTGGCCGCAGGTATTTGAAATCTCTATGGCATGGGGTAAGTACCGGGATATTTGCTCAAGGGAGTATTCCTGGAAAATTTCTGAATAGGCCCAGTTAAAATTTGCGCGCTGGAGCAGATGGCGGGTTGCATCGGGTGGTCCTCCCAGCCCTTCGAGGAAAAAAACCGTGTCGGGGTACTGGCTTCTGACCTTGTAGATAATATATTCCCAGGCCCGTTCCGGGATCATGTACCCGGCATCGCAACGGAATCCGTCCACCCCTCGGCGGCACCAGAGCAGAAAAATATCCGCCATGTACTGCCACAGGTCCGTGTGCCGGTAATCCAGCTTGGTTAGATCCGCCCATACAACCCCCCAGGCACCGGGCATGCGGATTTTGCCGTCATCCTCCCGGTCCAGCCACTCGGGATTGGATTCATGAAGACTGGCTGCCCAGCCGGTATGGTTGATGGCAATATCAAGGATCAGGTAGCCGTCGTGGTCATGTACGGCATCCACCAATTCCATGAATTGTTCAAGGGGGGTGGCTGCCGGATCAAATTGGGCCAGGGCCGGGTCCACATCCGAAAAGTCCAGGGCTGCATAGGGGCTTCCAAACCGGCCCATCCGGGCATAGGTGGTGGGTGTGGGATGGATGGGGAGAAGGTGAAGACCCCGGCAGCCCATCCGGGAAAAGATAAAGTTTAACTGTTCCTTTAGATCCCTGAATTTTCCTGATTTGGGAATTACCGTATATCCCTGGTCATCCAGTTTGTTGATTAAGGTATCCAGATCCGGGGCTTGGGATTTTGCGTCTTTGGTGGGGCCAAACTGCCGCACAAAAGCATTATAGATGATATTGGCGCAACAGGTACCGGCTGGTTCAACGCAGAGGATGGCGTTTTCTCCTTCGGGCCATACCGGAACGTCGTTGTCCTCGGGAAGAAAAAAACATTTGGCTTGGAACGATCCGGGCTGGGTCAGGGGCAGGCGGATGGAAAAATTTCCATCACCATCTTCTTTCATAGGCAAATCACACCAGGCCTCGCCCAGTTTGATTTCGTTTTTTTCCACCCGGCGGATGATTTCTCTGCGGATCGCGTCTGCATTGCCCAGGTTGGTTCTGACAAAGGCACGACCCGGACTGTCAGGGGATACTGAAAGTGTAAAAACGAGAACATCTCCGCAGAATAAGACCTGGGCCGTTCCTGGAGAGGGACTTTGGGTCAGCGCGAGTATTTCCTGATTTTCTGAGACCATGAGTTTGCCTTAAAGAATTAAATTTAACAAAATGTATATAGTTTGAGTATATCATATAATTTCAAAGAGTAAATAAAAATGGAAATTCGTAATTTTACAACCGGATTCCTTTACCATCGCTTCTACGATAACGCTGAAACTTGGTGATCAAGTGAAACCCAGGAGCCGTCGGATAATTCCGCCCTGTTAAATGATTTGAACATTATTGATAAGTGTTGAAGTGACTGATAAATCGGGGTATATTGCTAACTGCAGCGTTTTTTTTGCTTCTTTTGTCAGAAAGTTTAGGATGTTATATGCTAAAATTAAGCGACATCAATATCGGCCCGAAATTGGTTTCTCTATTCATTTTTACCGGGATTATTTAACTCTGCATCGCGGGTTTTTTCGGCAGCTGAATGGTAATAGGTGCACTGATGGATAACTCGTTCAATCGCAGGGATGATGCAGAGTGCATATGTCATGAAGTCCCGGCTTGAAAGTACGAATATGCCTGCAAATTTACAAGTTGCAGAGAAACTCGGTATTAAAATGGAGGATATCAGGGCTTTTATGGACAAGAGGAACATTTTCGTATGATTAATGCGATTAATAACTCGGGTTTGCGAGCGGCTGAGATCGTCAACACGATGCTTAGTTTTGCAAGAAAATCGAATGCCAACGACATGTCTTCCCACTATTCCAAAAAGCTTATGGATGAGATTCTGGAACTGGCTGCCACAGACTATGACCTTAAAAAGCGTCCCATTCAGCCGGGGCTGAACCAGATCCTACAAGTAACTAAAATTACAAGAAAAAAATTTTAGTTACTTAGAAGAAGAAATATGATGAAAAACTGCCCGTGCTGTCTTGTGAAGGCGCAAGGCTCCAGCAGGTGCTGTTGAATATTCTCCGTAGTGATATACCCAAGGGGACAGAGCCTTCTTTTTTAATCCAAAGAAACAATCCAATGTTCTGGAAATTTTCCTGGAACCAAAGGTGCTGCCAGAACTTTATTAATATTTTCAAGTACAACTCTGGACAGACCGTTTAAAAAATGCAATTGCCATTCAGAGCCTTCATCAGTATCTTGTTGTTCTGCTGCAATGAAAGCGGGGCCTGCTGTCATAAAAGCCCAGACAGAATAATTAAAATATTGTTTGGCTCCCAACTGTTTGGAAATTTCTAAAGTAGTGTTATAAGCCTTGGTTAAGAAGACAGAATAATAATCAATAAGCTCCATGATTTCTGGTAACCTTTCTGGGAATTCAAAAGGATCTATTGTCAGTATTGTGGTGCGTACTTTATCAATATCAAATCTGTATTCCATAAATTTTCCAAACATTAAGGCTGTTAAGCTTTTTATATGAAAGAAATGAACTAACCATTTGGTTTCTTTCATGATTTGTTGTGGCCTAACCTCGGTGGAAGACCAGGTCGGCCATGGCCGTTATTAAAAATAATAAACATAATGGTCTGGAAATGTCTATTAAACAGGATTCAAGTTGATATTCAATCCTTATTGTAAAAAATTTTTAAAGAAAGCCTTATACAGGAAAGTGCAATAAAGTTCACCCGCAGTTTTTTTCAACTTAGGCAGTTCAACCTCAGTGGCTACGGTCTGGCTAATTCCCCCCCCCCAGGCCGGCAACCGAAAGATGTGGGTTCACAAAATTAGCCAACGCCGCTTCAATAATGGCTTGGGAATCCTTCCTATTCAAGGACTTGTCCAAAGCGTTGCTCTATATAAATTTTACGACGGGTTGATCTGCTCACTTTTTTATGATTTGACCTGATACTGAAGTTAAATTATAACGTGAACAGGAGAATTTTAACCCCAGTAACTTTTACAAAAACCCTGACGATATTTAATGGACGTAAATTCATAATCATTTACGATGGAGGAAATCAGCGATGACATCCACATTACCGGAACAGATGAAAGTGATTGAAATTATCGAACCGGGCGGTCCCGAGGCCCTTTCTGTGGGAAGCAGGCCTCTGCCTGAGCCGAAACCGGACGAGGTGCTGATCAAGGTGGCGGCCACTGGTATAAACGGGCCCGATATAGTTCAGCGTAGAGGGCATTATCCGCCGCCAAAGGGCGCATCGGACCTTCTGGGCCTGGAGATCGCAGGAACCATTGTTGCCGCCGGCAGCGATGTCAATGATTGGTCTGTGGGAGACCAAGTCTGTGCCCTGACCAACGGCGGCGGTTATGCCGAGTATTGTGCCGTTCTGGCGCCCCATTGCCTGCCGATTCCAAAAGGCTTGAGTCTGGTGGAAGCCGCGGGCATTCCCGAGACGTTCTTTACGGTTTGGAGCAATATATTCATGGGGGCCGGGCTCAAAGAAGGGGAAATCTTTCTTGTCCATGGCGGTTCCGGCGGTATCGGCTCAACGGCCATCATGCTTGCAAAAGCTTTCGGCGCAAAGGTGTATGCCACCGACAGCCCTGCAGAACGATGTGAAGCCTGCAAAGGTTTCGGTGCCGATCGGGTTATTGACTACAACACGGAAGATTTTGTTGAAGTTGTTAGAGATGAAGTCAAGGGTGCCAATGTCATTCTCGATATTGTCGGAGGAGACTACATTGCACGCAATATCAAGGCGGCGGCTCCGGATGGACGCATCGTTCAGATTGCATTTAACAAGGGTTCCAAAGTCGAGATCAATCTGATGCCTATCATGCTGAAACGCCTACTTTACACAGGCTCCACCTTGCGCAGCCGTACGGATGCCTCCAAATCTGAAATTTCGACACAGCTCAGGGAGAAGGTATGGCCGCTCATTGAGGCGGGAAAAATCAAACCGAGTGTCCACAAAACATTTCCCCTGGAGCAGGCTGCAGAGGCCCATCGACTTATGGAAAGCGCAGCGCATGTCGGTAAGATCATTCTCGAGATATGACCGGTCAAATCAAAGCGTATTCTTGTGACGGGATATTCTGGGCCCGCAACAAACCAAGAAAGTAGTTGAACAACTTATTGAGTTACACTTAAATGTTGCATTCTTTTCGGAGGCGGGCCCGTGGGGGCTTCTTTCCGGGAAAGAAACCCCTCGTGGTTTTTTGTCGAACATGTCAAAGTGGTGTGCGGGACCATCAAACTCCCCGGGGGGAGGTCCCGCCATCATTGTCCCGTCTATGCGCCGGACATCCCCCCTTTAGGGGCCATGCACGATAACGGGCCTACCTGTTTTGGGATCACTTCTCTGGCACCGGTCCCGTGCACATCCATAATCCTTTGTCTCATTTGGCCTATGGCCCTGCCAAAGGAGACATAGGCCGCATTTGATGCGGGCACGGGTCCGTCCTGGTGGGTTGCTGAGGTCCAGAAAAATTTGCACCAGATAGCACGGAAGCCTGGTAGGTCAATAAAATAAGCGTGCAGAAATGCACCCGCTTGAAGCAACCGCAAATCCTCAAAGGCTTGGCCCAACAGGGTGATGCCAAAGGGCACGGTTTGTGTCATGGCTGTGGGGGGGGGGGACCAGAAAATAAACGGTATCTAAGTGATCAACGGGTAGTTGACCCGCATAAATCCTGTGGTGTTAGGATGCTATTTCAGTTAAAATGATTTTTCTATGGCACAGGAAAAATTACACCATTATCTGATTCATATCCAGTATCTGGGTTTCCGGTACCATGGCTGGCAGAAGCAGTCAGGTGTAAAAACCATTGAAGCCATGATTGAAAAAACGCTTGGCTTTATCCTGGAAAAATCCAGGTTCAGGATTTTGGGCACCAGCCGGACCGATTCAAAAGTCTCGGCTAATCAGTCAGCATTCATGCTTTTTGTCCGTGATGCACTGGATATGGAAGTACTGCAGTCTAAATTAAATATAAACCTGCCCAATGATATTCGTGTGACAGGCGTGGAAGAAAAATCCAGAACTTTTAATATTATCCGTTCTCCCAAATTAAAAGAATATCTTTACCTGTTTGCATTTGGATGCAAAAGCCATCCATTCTGTGCGGCCATGATGCATACGGTTCCAGAAGATCTTGATATTGAATTGATGAAACAGGGCGCCAGGCTGTTTGAAGGGCAGCATCATTTTGGTTCATATTGCACCAAACCCGGCCCGAAAACCTGCCTTGAACGCGACATCCGTGTCTGCCGGATTGAGGAAAACACCGAATTCCAGGCCAGTTTTTTTCCGGAAAAAAGTTGGCTGCTCAGGATTCAGGCATCTGGTTTTTTAAGATACCAGGTCCGTTTAATCATGGGCCAGTTGTTTAAACTCGGGAAAAAAGATATCGATCTAAACCGCATTAAACAATCCCTTTCAGGCAGCCAGGCCTTGCCGTTGAAAGAAATTGCGCCCGGGTCGGGCCTGATTTTAAATAAAATAATATTTCAGATAGATTGATTATATTTTGGGATTATTGATTGCAAGAAAAATTGAGCGTTTTCGGTCAGTGATGGACCGATTGGCCTTATGGGCACGTTTTCAGCTTTTAGACGACTTTGCAGTATGGAAGATTTTGAAAGTGCCCAACGCCTTGGCAACCAGTTTTTCACCATTCCAAACCTCCCCTTCACAGAAGAACATCCGCCCTGAGTTATGTAAAAGACGGCCTTTCGCGGTCACACGTTGACCAATCCGGCCACCGGGTTGAAAAAAACTGACTTTCAACTCAATGGTCGCAGCCCCGCTCTCCTCCGGATCCGCTGAGCGTGCAGCCCGTGCCATGCAGACATCCAACAATGTCATTGTCACACCACCGTGCATGGATCCCCAGGAGGTACTGTGTTTTTCTGTTAAATCAATTGCCAATTCCGATTCACCGTCTTTTTCATAAAGAACTTCAAGGCCGATTTCTTCCAAAAAAGGATATTTTTTCATATGTTTATTCCTGATTTAATGTAAACCCAAAATCAAAGGATGATAGGAATTTAGTTTTTACGTGTCAAGTCTGATCCGGTGATAAGGATTTAGGGGCTCTAAGAGGAAATAGTGCAACGGGTACGGTTTTCCGTGACGCTTCGGAAATATTCAGGCCGGGCTTTGTTTACGCGTTAATAAAAACTAAAACAGCACCACCAATAACAGAAATAGTGAACAGCAATTCTAAATTTGAGTCGATACACCATCGTGCTCTTAATCATGCTCTTGCTCGAAATAATACTTCGAGCAAGAGCATGATTAAGAGCACGATCAAGAAAAAAATAAGCAGAAAAGATAATACGTTATTAAATTTAGAATTGCTGAATAGTGAACGCCTGAATTGGCAAGTGTTTGGGTCTGGATTTATAGACATAGTCCCCGCTTTAGTCGTCCGACTGGTCTTTTTGTCCTGCCTCTTTGGCGATCTTGCTTATGAAATTTGGAACCAATCCCTCTGAAAAACCGGCGATGAAAGCCCAGATGATGGCTTTAGCAACGTCTGCATTCGTAGCTGGAACGTACAATGCGGCGAAATCGCTAAAGGTTTTGTAAGCCTCATCTCCCGATGCGAAGACCGGAAAGAGTGAGCCCTGCACGAATCCTGCCATAAAGATTACATACAAAACAAACGCAAAGACTCCGCCAACAAAGGGCGACACATAGATCTGGATTGTGACCATTCGTTCGGTCACCGCGCTGTGCTCCTGGGCCTTGGATGTGGTCAAGTTCTGAATCCGCCGAAAACTATTGACCACGCCTCCCACGGTTCCTGATACAAAAATAATTGCCTCATATGGAACAAAACCAAACTTTGCGAGAAAGGCGACCGTTGTCATGGCAGCGACAACCAGAATGAGTGCAATAGCAACATGGGTTGCTTGGTTGGACTGCGCCCGAGGTCTCGTCTGCTGGCTCTTAGTAGTACACATAAGGTATGATCTCCTGACCAAGTTGGTCTATAGTTTCCGTTTATTTTTCATATTCAATTATCTAACGAGATAAAATCCGAAAAGTAAGAATAACCAGATCCGAATAAATGGAAAAAATCAATGCTGAAATCATTAACATCATCTGGGAAGGCTTGTAAATTTTTTTCTTCAATTTGCCACATAGTTCATCAAGAACTTACCGATATAAGCTCGACCAAGCCTATCTGAAAGCAGTCTTCAATAACAAAAGCATTGCGGGCTAAATTATTACGATGTGCATCGGGATATGCTAAGCCGAGAGCCGAACCTATCAATACCGCCCAAGCCAAAAGACACAATTATACGCTGCCGGTGTTCTAAAATTTCCGGGTAATACGTAACATTCGGTACGACTTCATTCATAAGCAACTAAAATCACAAAAATTAGGATTTTAGTTACTTGGAAGGCATTATAGCTATTTTTTATAATCCCGAAGGCTTTTATCTGAATAATCAATTTGCTTCTTTGATCAGGCTTAAATTATCCTTGGCCCATTTTTGCTATGTTAAAAAAGAGACGCCGGATGATCAGTGCGGGCATAGACATCGGTTATAGATCCATTATGGGCTCCAAAATCACCTGAAATGAACGGCGCTGTAGGTGCGGCACTTCTCGCCGCCCAATAACCTATTTACTTTTAAAGAAACAGGATTAAAACTCATGAAAGCCCAATTGCTTAAAAAACTGCAACAGATCACGGAACAAAATCTGATCGATATTGAAACCCATAAGGAGAAAGGTAATCAGGCGATTGGATTTTATTGTCTATATGCGCCGACAGAACTGGCCGTAGCCGCCAATGCCATCCCGCTGCCGCTATGCGGTACACGCCAGGACCCCATTGAGGCGGCTGAGGAGGTCCTTCCCAGAAACCTGTGCCCCCTGATTAAAAGCAGCTATGGGTTTGCAGCGTCTCACACCTGCCCGTTTTTCAAATTTTCAGACCTGATAGTTGCAGACACAACTTGTGACGGTAAAAAGAAAATGTTTGAGCTGATGAATGAAATAAAGCCGGTTCATGTGCTTCAGTTACCTCAGCAGCAGAACATTGATCTTTTTTTATCCTCTTGGAAAAAGGAAATTGAGCAGCTAAAACAAGAGGTGGAAAACCTGACCGGAAGAACTATTACATCCCAGGATATCAGTGACGCAATTAGATTGCTGAACCGTGAGAGAAGAGCCCTGAAAAGATTGATGGATGTAACCAAAGCGAACCCCTCCCCCCTGACCGGAATGGAACTGCTGGAGGTTCTGTTTAAAACCGGTTTTTTTGCCGACAAGGAAAAGGGCATTGCCATCATGAACGAGATTTCAGATGTCTGTGAAACCCTGAGTCTAAATAATCAAACCCCATATACGCCGGACACACCAAGGATTCTTTTGACCGGAGTACCCATTGGTTTAGGGTCGGACAAAATAGTCAATATATTAGAGGAGTCAGGCGCCAGTGTTGTGGCATTTGAAAATTGCAGCGGTTATAAAAAAGCGTTTCAGGTGGATGAAAATAAAGATCCGATTACAGCACTGGCAGAGCAATATCTTTCCATCCCCTGTTCTGTCATGAGTCCCAATCCCGGCCGGTTTGAATTATTGGAAGAGATGATCCCGGAATTCTCCATCGACGGTGTGGTGGATCTGACCTGGCAAGCTTGCCATACCTATAATATAGAGGCACACAAAATCCAAGAATTCGTATCCGACCGGTTTTCGCTTCCTTACCTGCATATTGAGACAGATTACTCAGAGTCAGACACAGAACAGCTTCGGGTCAGAATCGAAGCATTTATTGAAATGATATAATCCCCCCTTCATTACAAACAAAATTTATACTCGATGATCAAGTCTTTGTTAATTTGCCGAACTTCGGCGTTGGAAAAAAAATTTAATCCTCAAAATATGTCGTATATTCATCCGGTTAAAAATTGTTTCCGCCTTGAATTTGAACAAATTCCCTAAAAGCTTGATGATCAAGTTACAAAGGAGAAAATCAATGAAAAAGTGTATCGCGGTATTGGTGGTGTGGTTGCTGATGAGTACGGTTGCCATGGCAGGTCCTGTAAAGCAGACAGGAGACAATATTAAAATCTGGTTTGACACAGGCGGCCCTGTGGGCGGGACCTATAGTACAATTGTATACAACGGTGCCAAAACCGCAGCCCAGGATATTGGTGCAGAAATCACTTTTCTTTACTCAGACTGGCAAGCGGAAAAGATGATTGATAATTTTAAAAAAGCGCTTGCAGCCAAACCCACCGGAATAGTGGTGATGGGCCATCCGGGTGACCAGGCATTTAATCCATTTATTACAGAGGCGCGTGACAAAGGGATTATTGTTACAAGTGTGGATACGCCGCTGCCCGAGAACTATGCGCGGTATCAGCCCCAGGGATTCGGGTATGTCGGACCGGATAACTATATCCAGGGACAGGCCATGGCAATGGAAACCATCCGGCGGTTTGATATGAAAAAAGGGGACCGCGCTTTTGTCTGGGGGCTCAAGCGTCTTCCGACCAGGGGACGAAGAGCCGTTGGAATTATTGAGATCCTCGAAAAAAACGAAATTATAGTGGATTACCTGGAAATTTCTCCTGAAATCGATAAAGACCCGTCACTTGGAACCCCTGTAATGACCGGTTATATTTCTTCCCACCCGGATTGTAAGCTAATGATCGTGGACCACGGCGCCCTGACGGCCCAGATGGGCAATTTCCTTCGGGCAGCAGGCGTGAAGCCGGAACAGATCAATGTGTCGGGTTTCAGTCTCAGCCCTGCCACTGCAGCAGCGATCAAGGCAGGATATGTTGATCTTATCGGCGACGCCCAGCCCTTTCTTTTAGGATATTTCAGTGTGCTCCAGGTTGCCTTAACACAAAAATATGGGTTTTCAGGATTAAAGATTGATACCGGCGGTGGATTTATTGATCAAAACAATTTATCGGTGATCGAGCCGTTGGCCAAACAAGGACTGCGCTAATCATTTGCAAGGTTATCACGTGAATCCTCTGATAAAACTTGAACACATCACAAAAAAGTTTGGCCGGATATGCGCATTGGAGGATATCTGCCTGGAACTTATGCCCAATGAGGTACTCGGACTGATCGGGGATAACGGGGCCGGGAAGTCAACCCTGGTTAAAATTATCTCTGGTGTATTGGGTTCAGACGGTGGCAGAATGATCATCAAGGATCACCAGGTAAATATGAAGCGTTACAGCGTTTCTCAGGCAAGGGCGTTTGGTATTGAAACCGTGCACCAGGACCGGACTCTGGGCGATCAGCAATCGGTCTGGCGGAATCTGTTCATGGGACGCCATATGACCAATGCACTGGGGATGATAAAACACCGGGATGAAAAACGGGCGGCAATGTCTGTTCTCAAGGATTTCATCGGCCTTACCGGTGTTGGTATTCATTCGGACAGCCCAGTCTCTATGCTTTCCGGTGGGGAACGCCAGGGGCTTGCTATTGGCAGGGCTGTTTATTTTAATGCAAATATCGTCATTCTGGATGAACCTTGCAACGCCCTTGCCGTCAATGAAGTTCAAAAGGTGCTGAGTTTTATCCGCCAGCTGAAAAAAAGGAAAAAAGCGGTGATCATGATTTCCCATAATCTTCAGCAAATCTATGATGTTTCCGACCGTTTTATATTGATGGACCGGGGTCGCATCTGCGGCAATATTTTAAAGTCCCAGATCAGCCTCGATAATTTGACACACAAACTGATGAACGCAGGCCACAGGCAGACATGACGGCCTTTTACCTGAAATATCGGCAGCAGTTTTTTATCACCCTGATCCTGATTACTCTGCTGGGGCTTTTTATCTGCCTTGCTCCGGACACCTTTCTATCGTCCAGGATCTACATTGCATATATGTCAACCATTCCGTTTACAGCAATGATGGCCCTGGGTATGACGCCGGTTATTATCTCAGGGGAAATCGACCTGTCCTTTCCCGCTGTAATGGCAGCCGGCGGATTTGTTTTTTCCGGTATTTACCTTGAAACCGGCTCTGTCGGTGTTGCGTTGGCAGCAGCGCTTTTTGCCGGCATGACAGCCGGCGTAATAAATGGTCTGATTGTCGTAAAAATTGGTGTGCCATCCATCATCGCCACCATTGGCACCCAATTTTTCTGGCGCGGAGCTACTGTCCTTTCTTCAGGTGGACTCGCAAAAAGCATGGAGGATATTCGGGGAATACCGTTTCACGGGATTTTTGTTGGGCGGATATCGGGTGTTGTCCCGGCACAGACGGTTTGGACGATTATTATCGCACTGGTGCTGTGGCTGCTTTTAAACCGGTATCCCTTTGGGGATAATATCCGCTTTATAGGCGACAATCAGGATGCGGCAAAAGCCATGGGAATACAAACAGATAGAACCAAGATCAGTGTTTTTTGCCTCATGGGAGTCTTAAGTTCACTTACAGGCGTATTCCTCTGCATGGAAATGGCAAGCTGGTGGCCGACCCAGGGAGAAGGATACATGCTTTTGGTGTTTGCATCAGTCTTTATCGGCGGCACATCTGTGTTTGGCGGCAAAGGGACTATTTACGGTTCATTCATCGGTGCCGTGATTATCGGTATCATCGAAGCCGGCATAATCAGTTCCGGTATCTCAGGCCTATGGACTCGCATGGTGTATGGCATTGTCATAATTATTGCTGTCTCGATCTACGCCATTTTGCGCAAGTGACCTTTTCTTGGTTTTCCACTTGTTGCCCTGCGCATTGCGACGTGAAAAATAAGGGACCGGCCACGTTTTAGCTTCTAAAACGCAAAAACGTGGCCGGTCCCCTATTTTTCTGTTATTTTCCACTACGGCGACATGTCCGATGTCTTGCATATCCGGCTATAGGGCGCTTGCAACTTTTAGGTGATAGGCTAAATCAATATTGGAAAAGGCGTAAAAATTGAATGGCTTCTTTTATCTCATTATTTATCAACTTGTTACCTCTTTATGCCCTTATCGCAGCCGGATATTTCGCTGGACGCACTTTTAAAGTAGATAGCCGAACTATGGCTTCTCTATCCATTTACTTTTTCCTTCCCGTTGTCATATTTGGCTTTGTCTCCAACATGGAGTTCAAACCGTCATATATTATGTTACCGGCCTTCCTTTATGTCGCTAACACAATAACCGCCTTGAGCTTTTACGCCCTGGGCAAGCGCATATACAAAAAAGACAGCAGGGCTAACTTAATGGCTCTTTGTTCTGCGATGGGCAATGCCGGTTATTTTGGTTTGCCTTTGGTGCTCCTGTTTTTTGATGCGGATAAGGTGGCAATTTATGTTTTTATGCTGCTGGGACTGTCCGTTTTTGAGGCAACAATCGGCTATTATATTGCTGCCAGAGGCAATTTCAGTGTACGGGATAGCTTAATAAAGCTGCTCAAATTCCCTTCTATTTATGCCATAGCAACAGCCCTTATCGTCAATGCAATGGATATGGAACTTCCAGAAATGTTTTGGACATATTGGACGCATGTTAAAGGATGTTATGTCATAACAGGCATGATGATTATAGGCGTTGTATTAGGGAGCATGAAAACCCTAATCTTTGATCTGAAACTCACAGTTCTGGTTTTTATTGGAAAATTTTTAGCAATACCATTATTAGGAGGTCTGTTCATTTGGTTCGATAACGCGGTATCACACATGTTCACAACAGATATTTACCACCTGATCGTGTTAATATCCATTGTTCCATCAGCCGCAAATGTCGTTGCATTTTCCGCACAGCTTAACGTACAACCCGAAAAAGCTGCAACGACAGTTCTCTTGGGCACAATTTTTGCCTTGTTTTACATCCCTACTGTAGTATGGTTGATAGGGATATAGGGAAAAAATAACAAAAATAACCCGTGCAAATTCAAATCGGGATAGGAAAATTGGGGACATCTATGATAAGTTTTTTACTGCATCAAAACTGATGCTCAAAATAGTTAAGCGTGAGCCAGCCTGAATTATTCCGATCCCTTGGTCTTTTTATTCCAAGCCGTACAAATAACAGAAGTGCCAGGCACTTTTTTGCCCTTTATGGTTTTCCGCAGCAAACCTACAAGTCTTGGGGTAGGTTGCTATTGTCTCCGGGACCCTTTCTTTGAGGCTTTTTTATTTCGTCGAATTTTTTTACAGGGCTTAAGATAGGCTCGCCAGCCGCCATATTGTGTGATTTCACAGCCGGATTCCTTTACAATCGGCTCTGCGATAAAACCTGAAACCCAGGTGCCATCGGATAATTCCAATTTTCCAATACCCAGCGGGTGGGGGATCTGCTGGACAAATTGCCCAAATGCCGACACTGAAAGCGCATAAATTTCCACTTCAATGGCTGCTCCGGCGTGTTCATCACGGATCAAGCCGGGTTTCGGCGGTTGGCTTTCCAGGGCAAACATACGATAGACGTCAGCTGTATGGGTTTTTTGTAACAAGACCGCGCCCAGGTCGATTAACTGGTGGTGGAGGGGCAACCCTTCAAGGTGGGCACCACAGACCGCAACCTGCACGGTTTCATTGGATAAAGATTTTGCAGGCAGCGGCGGGGGCGTATCCGGCCCGCAGCCCATGGGAAGGGCAGCCTGAGCATGCAGACATGCACCCGCCTGAAGCAGCAGCAAATCCTCAAAGGCTTGGCTCACCAGGGTGACGCCAAAGGGCACGGTCTGTGTCATGGCCGTGGGAACGGCTAAGCTGCAGTAGTCCAGCAGGTTCATATAATTGGTATAATATCCTAAATTGCTGTTCAACCGAACCGGGTCGGCATTCACCGCATCAATGGTATAACAGGTGCCGGCCGTGGGGGTGACCAGAAAATTGACGGTATCTAAGACGGCATCGGTCTTTTGTTTAAGCGCCTGCAACTTGTAAAGGCAAGAAAAAACGGCCTCTGCTGTCCATGGTTTTCCGTCGCAGATGATCTGACGGGTCACAGGGACGCCTGCGTTTGGGTTTTCCAACAGAAAATTACCTACGGCAAGGGTGCGTTCCGCCACCCATGGGCCTTCGTACAACAATTGTGCCGCATCAAGAAATGGTGCAAAATCAATTTCAATACAGGTGCCGCCCATGTCCGTGAGCATATCAATGCTTTTACGAAAGCACTGCTCATAGGCCTGATTGCCAAAAAAGTTAAGATCCTTTGCCGCAGGAACGCCAAAGGTAAACTTGGAATTATTGAAGGTTTGTTTCGGGGTGCCGGGTGCCTTCCGGGAAAAGGGATCTGTCGGATCAAAGACCACAGCTGTTTGAAAAATTTTTTCGGCATCTTGTGCACACAGGGCAAAAATCGATACACAGTCCAGGCTGCGGCAGGCGGGAACCACCCCCTGGGTACTGAGCAGGCCTTTGCTGGGTTTGACACCCAGGATATTATTAAACGCGGCCGGGACCCTTCCAGATCCTGCGGTATCTGTTCCCAGGGAAAAACTGCACATGCCGCTTGCCAGGGCAACGGCCGAGCCGCTGCTGGAGCCGCCTGAAATGTAATCCGGATTAAAGCTGTTCCGGCAGGCACCGTATGGCGAACGCGTTCCCACGAGTCCTGTGGCAAATTGATCCATGTTGGTTTTGCCCATGGGGATGGCACCGGCATTGATCAACTGCTCAACCACAAAAGCCGATTTTTCCGGCGTGTAGGTGTATTCCGGGCATCCTGCGGTGGTGGGAATGCCTGCCAGATCAATATTGTCCTTAATGGCAAAAGGGATGCCGAACAGCGGCAGGGTCTCAGGCGTCTTTCCTTCGAGGTTTTTAAGGAAAGGCGCAATCTCATCTTCGGTTAACAGGCGTATCCAGACATTTTTTGGGTCTTCCCGGCAGATTTGGATCAGCTTGTGAATCAGGTTTTCAGGGGTCAGGTTCTGGTCTTTATAACACCTTTGCAAATGTTCAATAGTCAAATTCATCAGGCGGCTCCTTGACAGGGTTTAATGGAAATTAGTTGCTGGCCGGAAGATATCAAGTCTCCGGGTGAACAAAAAATCTGGCTAACTTTGCCGTTGCAGCAGGATTTGAGATTCACTTCCATTTTCATGCATTCAAGGATAGCAATGGTTTCCCCAACTTTGACGGCATCTCCCTCTTTGACCTGCAATTTCCAAAGGCTTCCGGAAACAGCACTGTCAACGGTTTCACATCCGGGCATCACCTGCACGGTCTCTGCCTTTTCCTCGTGCTCCGGGACTTCGCTGCTGAAATTGAGCTGACCGTTTTCTATCCACTGGCGGCGTTCCGCTTCAAAAGCGGACTGCTGTTTGTCTTTGAACTGCTGAATGCTTTCTTTGTTTTCAGCCAGAAACGCTTCATATGCGTCCAGGTCGAATTCTTTTTCGTCAATGCGGATGCCGGCCAGGCCGTAGGGCAGATTCTTTCGCATCTCCATCAAGGTCTCGTGGTCCACCGGATAAAAGCGGATCTGGTCAAAAAATCGCAGCAGCCAGGGCTTACCCGGTTTGAATTCCTTGGTCTCATGATAACGGTTCCACATCTGAACGGTGCGGCCCACAAATTGGTAACCACCAGGCCCTTCCATGCCATAGACGCACAGATAGGCCCCGCCGATCCCAACGGCATTTTCCGGGGTCCAGGTACGGGCGGGATTATATTTTGTGGTGACCAGTCTGTATCTTGGATCCAGGGGCGTGGCCACCGGCGCGCCCAGGTAAACATCGCCCAAACCCATCACCAGATAACTGGCTTTGAACAGTACGTTTTTCACATCCTCAATGCTGTCCAGGCCGTTGATGCGGCGGATAAATTCGATATTGGACGGGCACCAGGGGGCATCGGGCCGGACCGATTGGGTATAGCGCTCAATGGCCTGGTGGGTGGCTGGATCGTCCCAGCTTAGGGGTAGATGGACAATCCGGGCCGGGACCTTACGGCTCTGGCGGCCGGAAAGGGTTTTTTGAACGGATTCAATGGTCTGCAGCAATGCGTTCAGGGGTTGGACCCGGTTGTCGTAATGGATCTGCAAAGACCTGATGCCGGGGGTCAGATCCAGGATGCCGTTCAGTCGTTTTTCCTCCAGTGCCAGCATCAGGGTGTGGACATGAAACCGAAGGGTCAGATCCAGCACTGGTTCGCCAAATTCGATGAGCAGGTTTTTATCCCCGGCTCTTCGGCAGACCACCTGGATGTCGCCGTCAATCGAAAATTTGTGAATGATGGCCGTTTCCGTACTGGTAAAGGCCTTTCCCTTAACCGGGGCCACTGGGTCTGGCAGGCAAAGGTCCTGGATCAATGCTTGCTGCTGTTCTTCAAGGGCCTGGGCGTCTTCGGGCGTGAGCAGGCGGAACCGCACCCGACTGCCGGCTTTGAGCTGTCCGGTTTTCCACAATTCTGCCTGGATAATGGTCACCGGGCATACAAAGCCGCCAAGACTTGGACCATCCGGCCCTAATATCACCGGCATGTCGCCGGTATAATCCACCGCCCCCACTGCATAGGGGGTGTCATGGATATTAGACGGGTGCAGGCCAGCCTCTCCGCCATCCTGCCTGGCCCATTCCGGCCCCGGCCCGATCAGGCGGACACCGGTGCGTGATGAGTTATAATGGACTTCCCACTCTGTGTTGAAAAACGTCTCCATATCTTTGGATGTGAAAAAATCGGGGGCACCGTGGGGGCCGTACAATACGCCAATCTCCCAGTGGTCTGTCAGTTCGGGCCATTGGGACTGTTCCAGTGCCCGGGGCTTGGATGCCGAAAGGGTTCCCGTCCAAAGAACATCGCCGGTTTGAAGGCTGCGGCCGCCATGGCCGCCGAACTGCCCCAGGGTGAATGTGGCCCGGCTGCCCATGTACAGGGGCACATCAATGCCGCCCCGCACGGCCAGGCAGGCCCGCTGACCATCCATGGCAATACCGCTTTTCAGCACAGATCCGGCCGGCGCGGTTACGGGTGAATATCGTGGTACGGGTTTGCCGTCCAGGGTGGCCTGGATGTCTGCGCCGGTCAGCACAAAAATCGTCTCTGCGTTAAAGGTCAGATTTGGGCCTTTGACCGTGATCTCCAGGGCGGCTGCCTCTGGAGGATTTCCGGCAATGCGGTTGGCCAGGCAGTGGTTCAGCATATCCATGGGGCCGGAGGGCGGTACCCCTACAGCCCAGTAGCCGACACGGCCCGGAAAGTCCTGCACCGTGGTCTGCATACCCGGCGCATCCACGCAAATGGTGGGGGCATGGTAGGCGTAGTTGTCCAGAATCCGGGTGGTATATGTCCCTTGTTGGAATCCGGGCAACTCACAGATGCTGCGCAAAAGATGAAGATTGGTTTCAATCCCTTTCAGGCGGGTCTCGGCCAGTGCGGTTTTCAGTGCGCAAACCGCGTCCTCGCGGGATTCTCCATGGACGATAATCTTGGATAGAAGCGGGTCATAAAAAGCGGATACAAAGGTGCCGGTTACCACCCAACTATCCACCCGGGCAGACTCAGGGAAAACAACCTGTGTCAGAAGTCCGGTGCTGGGTTGAAATGCTTTTCCGGGGTCCTCAGCATAAATCCGCGCCTCAATGGCGGCACCCGAAGATTCCGGTGTCAGACGGTTCAAGGGTGGCAGATCACCTGCGGCAAGCTGTATCATCCATGCCACCAGGTCAACACCAAAAACCGCTTCGGTAACGCAATGCTCCACTTGAAGCCGTGTGTTGACCTCCAGAAAATAAAATTGGTGGGTTTGGGTATCGTAAACAAACTCCACGGTGCCCGCCGATTGATAGCCAACGCCTTGGGCCAGGCGCCGGGCGGCGGAGTGAAGACTTTGGCGAAGGGCATCAGACAGTCCTGGGGCCGGGGTCTCTTCAACGACCTTTTGATTTCTTCGCTGAACAGAGCAGTCCCGATCTCCTAAGACAAGAGCATTGCCCTGGCCGTCTCCAAATATTTGGACTTCAATGTGCCGGGCGTCTGCAATGTATTTTTCAAGAAAAAGCCCGCCATCGTTGAAATTATTTTCGCTCAGCCGTTTGATCCGGTCCCAGGCTTCGGACAGGTCATCGTTTGACCGGCAAAGCGCCATGCCGATACCACCCCCGCCTGATGTGCTTTTAAGCATAACGGGATAGCCGATTTCAGTTGCCGCATTAAGGGCTGCATCCAGCGATGGCAAAAGTTGCGAACCCGGGACCAGGGGGACATCAAATTGCTCGGCCAATTGTCTTGCAAGATGTTTCAGGCCAAACTCCCGGATATGTGTATCACTTGGACCGATGAAACTAATACCGGCCTGGGCGCACTGGCCGGCAAAATCAGCATTTTCGCTCAAAAAGCCATAGCCCGGATGGATGGCCTGGGCACCGCACTCCCGGGCGGCCGACAAAATACGTTCCGTATTCAGGTAACTCTCTGCAGCCGGCGAAGGGCCGATCAGGATGCTCTCGTCGGCTTCCATCACATGCATGGCATGGGCGTCGGCTTCCGAATAAACCGCTACCGAGGCAATATTCATTTTTTTCAGGGTGCGGATGATTCTGCAGGCAATCTCACCCCGGTTGGCTACCAATACTTTGCTGAACATAATTACAGTCCTTTCAGGCAGGATTCCAGATGGTCATTTCCACGGGCGTGGGGTTGTATGCATTACACGGATTGTTGAGCTGAGGACAGTTGGAAACCAGCACAAGGACGTTCATTTTGGCCGCCATCTCCACATATTTCATGGGCTGGGAAATGCCGTCTTCAAAATTGGAACCGCCTTCCGGATTCACCGGCACGTTCATGAAAAAGTTGATATTGCAGACCTGGTCGCGTTTATCCATGCCGTTGCCCCAATCCAGAAGCGTCTTTAAAAAGATATCCCTGCACGAATGCATATAGCGTCTGTCAAAGTCATACCGGGCGGTGTTGCTTTCGCATGAGCAGGCGCTGCCTAAGGTGTCATGACGGCCGCAGGTATCTGCGGTTACCGTCAGCATGATATTATTTTCACTGGAGCGAATATCTGTGCCTGTGGAGATATATACATTTTTTTGTTCTCTCATGGTATTTGCGGCGTGGTAGCGCTCGTTGGTATTGTCCGCATTAAAAAAAATGGTGTCCACGGCCTGGTTGCCGTGAAGGTCTGTAATCCGAAGGGTCTGTCCTTTTTTCAAAAGATGCATCCAGCCGTCCCCGGCAGCTACGGTATGGGTAAATATGGCATCCTGGGTGTCCAGAGGGCTTTGGGTTAGTGGGATGGTCATTGTGAGTTCCTTTCAAATTTTACAAATGATACTGTTCTGTATTAATAAAGCCTCTCTCATTTTCGGGGCAGAATGTGCGGCAGGGATCATCCATCCTTGCAGGAGGGCAATCCATGACAGTTATTTTCACGGGTTTTCTTACATAGTCGCCTGTGGGATTAAGGGGGTGCATTCCGGTGTCCAGCACCAGAAGGGTGTCCATTTCAGCCCTGAGTGTGACGCTGCTGCCGGGCTTTGAAAAGTCTTCAACAAAAAAAAGATCTCCATTATCAGACACCCCGACTTTTGTGAAAAAATTGATGGTTTCGGTGAAATCCCTGGGGCCAAGGGCGTGCTTTGCAAGTTCCACCATTAAAGAATCGTAACCGTTGCGGTAAAAGTCATTGTGATGGTCCTGGTATGCCTTTGTGCCGAAGCGGGCCTTGATCATGGCGGCATCGGTCACCCCGCAGATCACATCGTTCCACCCGCAGGTGTCCTCAATGACCGACATGAGAATCCGGCCCATGTCCGAATAGATGCAGTGCCCCTGGGTAATATATGAAATGTGCTGAATCTTGAGTGTATCCCCCATATTGTAGCGCTCACTGGGATTGGCGGAATTATAGAAAAGCGCGGATGCATTGGCACCGCCTTCCAGATCGGTGAGCCGCACGGATGAGCCTTTTTTAATAATATGGGACCAGTTCCACCCGCCTGGAACGATTGTTTCAAAGCGCAGTTTTCCGGATGTTTCATTGTTCTGGGATTGTTTGTTATTCATTATTTCCTCCTGTTTTTTCATGAATTGGCGGCATCAGTGCAGATGAGAGTACCAGTTTACAGTTTTCGACGCCTTTGCAGGCCCGTATCTCTTTGACTATTTTGTTCAGGGTATCCACCGGGCCCTGCACCAGAAGCACTTCAAGGGAATAATCTTTTTCAAGCAAAACATTGAGGCAGGAAATTACCGAATCAATATGATGCCGCTGAATACGGGTTAGACGGGTTTTCAGACCTGCCTGTGCCTCATTATAGATCAGGGTAATTGTTCCGGCCATGATACGACTACCGCTTTGTTCGTAATGATCCAGAAGGGTATTGCGGATCATCTGCGCCATGGCCTGGCTGCGGTTTCGGTATCCACCGCTCACAACCATCCTGTCCAGTTCCGCTGTCAGCTGAACCGGCAGCGAGACACTGATTCTCTGGGTTTTATCGTGGGTTGAGCTGCTCATGGTCTCTTTTTCCTTTTTCCATGCCGGCTACAAAATATCATCATTGACCTGGGTCAAGCGGATTATGGGAAGGCGGTCCTCTTCATCTCTGTGTGGATGAATCAAGGTTTCAATATGTTCCTTGGTGGCCAGAAACTCCGGGTTCAGGTGTTGTTTGACGGAGCGCGGCTGTTCCACCGGCACCTCGATCATTTCCTTGACGCGCCCCGGATGATTGTCCAGCACCAGAATCCTGTCCGACAGGTAGACGGCTTCATCCAGATCATGGGTGATGAAAATGATGGTGATATCTACATTTTGCCAGATCTGAAGCAGATAGGACTGCATTTTTGCCCTTGTCTGGGCATCCAGGGCACCAAAGGGTTCATCCATCAACAGCACCCTGGGCTGGTTGGCCAGGGCCCGGGCAATGGCTACCCGCTGCTGCATGCCGCCGGACAACTGGCTGGGATAGTGATCTGCAAACTGATCAAGTCCCACCATGTCTATCCACTGCATGGCTTCCGATTCTGCCTGGCTTTTTCCGGCAACCTCCAGGCCGAACATCACATTCTTTTTGACCGTCAGCCAGGGAAACAATGTATAGCCCTGGAAAACCATACCCCTTTCAGGCCCGGGTTTTTCTACTTTTTTGCCGTCCAGCAGCACCTGCCCGGATGTGACTGTCTCAAGACCGGATAAAATACGGATCAACGTGGATTTCCCGCACCCGGAGGCACCGATCACCGAGAGAAATTCCCGCCGGTATGCCTTGAAGGATACGGATTCAAGGGCGGTGATGTCTCCGATTTCTGAATTGAATACTTTGGTAATATTTTCAGCTTCAAGGATGACATCCCGTTTTTTTAACCGTTTAAACCGGTCTGCAACCTTTGGACTCTGGTCCTTATAACTGGGCAGTGTCAGCGCGTTCATATCTTGTGTCTCTTTTGTTTAAAAAAGTAAATGTGGTGTCCCTGGGGCCGGTAAAGGTCTCAACAAGAATTTGAAAAAACGTGTTGCGCCGTCCGCCGTTCCAGATAAATACATTTCTTCCGATCCAGGCCAGCAGCATATCAGTGGACAGCCCGATAAATCCGATGAGAAGGATCGCGGCATACACATTTTCATAAATACGGTACTTGGCCTGCTGGTTGATGAACCAGGTAATGCCGGTACTGGTGCCGACCACTTCGGCGACAATCAGGTAGGTCCATGCCCAGCCCAGAAGAATTCGCATATCCAGGAAAACATGGGGTGCAATGGCCGGCAGTACCACTTTTTTAAACAGGGTGCCGCCGCCAGCCCCCAGTGTTTGTGCCGCTTCCAGCAAGGATGGCGGCAGCAGACGCGTGGTGTTGGCAATCACCAGCACCTGCTGAAAAAAAGTACCGATAAAAATAATGGCAATTTTGGGAGCATCATTAATGCCTAAAATCGCCACTGCCAGGGCCCCAAATACCGGTGCCGGCATATATCTGAAAAACTCCATAAACGGCTCTGTCAGCTTTGAGAAAAAATCAAATACACCGCAGATGATTCCTAAGGGCACACCGATGATGGAAGAGAGCAAAAATCCGTAAAAAACCACCCGGATACTATGGGCCAGGCTTTCATGGAGCCATGGGTCTCCCGGTCTGCGGGGTTTGGTTTTAAAAGAGGTGTAGACTGCTGTTAACACCTTGTGCGGCGGCGGAAGGTATACCGGATTAACGCGCTTTCCCGCTGCTTTCTTCCCGCCGCTTTCGCTGATCCGGTTGTTTTCTGCCGCAAAGAGCTTGCGTAGGACTCGCTGGCCTTCTTCAAAATAAAGGCTGTCTCCGGCGGACTGGATCTCCATCATGGGGTGCCATACAAAGGGCAGGTAGCTGACCGCCGACCATACCAGCAGGGGAAGGACAAAGGAGAGTAAAATCAGCACTGCTTTTTTCTTTCCCGGAAGTGGTTTTTGAATTGAAAGCCAGGTCATGGGTTTTGTTTCCTTATTTCATCAACGCTTTGGTGAATGAGGGGTCAATGACCTTTTTGGTGTTAACAGGTTTGTCGTACACTTTATTGGCAATCATGAATTTGTCTGAAGTATCGCTGGAGCCGTACAGACTTGAAAAGCCATCGCCGGGTTGAAAGGCGGCTGCCGCCTCTTCCAGGGTGAAAATTTTGGTCCCTTTGAGAAAGGGTTCATACTCTTCAGGGGTCAGGGCAACACGAGAGGAAAGAATTTCAAGCATTTGCGTGTTGTTGGCCGGATCTTTCATGTAAGAGACAATGTCATACCAGGCAGCCACAACTTTCTGCCAGTCTGCGCGGCGTTCTAAAACGGAATTAAGCGATACGGTCAGGGTATCATAAATCAGACCAGGGGCATTGGCACTGGTGTAAACCTGTGAAGATCCATGTACGGATTTAAGGGCCTGCCCTGAATTGGGCTGCCATGCAACAATTGCATCCACATCGCCGGATGCCAGAACCTGGGCTGTCTGGTGGGTGGGAACATTCACCAGGGTAACATCTTTTTCAGTCATGCCGTTGTTTTTAAGAGCATTTATCAGCAGCAGATGGCTGACACAACCGATCTCCACCCCTATTTTGTGACCTTTCAGCGCCTTGACGGATTCAATGCCCGGGGCTGCAACAATTTTATCGTTTCCATTACTGATATCATTGATCAGAATCATAATGTTGCGGGTACCCGTGGCGTTCAGGATCAGGGCGTCGCCGTTTGTAACGCATACTGCATCAACTTTGCCGGCTGCAAATGCATCCATTGACGCCATATATTCAAACCATTTAAGTTCAACATCAACCCCATGTTTTTCAAAAAAACCTTTTCTGACACCAATATCCCAGGCGATCCAGCCGGGCCAGTCACTGTAGGCGATTTTTAACGGTTCAGCCTGGGCGCTGCCAAAAACAACAAACAGACAAATTAAGGTCATAAGCACTTTGGATTTAAATTTCATCGCTTCTCCTATAATTATTACGTTTTAATAAAAAAGTATTACTAAGTTGCAAGGGGTAGTGCAAAGGCCGGGCCGAAGTGAACAAAAAAGCGTTGGGAAAGGAAGTTCTTTAAAGAAATTTATTTATAAATATTTGAAATAACGTAAATATAAATTTGTAGAAAAAGAGATGTCACTTGGTTTGAGTTTATATGTACTCCACTTAAAGTTTCAATTTTGAAACTAATACAGGGACGTAATTGTAATAATTATTTTTAAACTCGTAATAATTTTGATAGAGTGTCGTGCCAGGGTGTACTTCATAACAAGGCGGTTATGTATACATACTACAAATATGTTGAAAATAATTTCGAAATTGGCATCAAACTGCAGGTAGATTACATGGTGATTGCACTGATTTTTTATATCTGCCCCTGGCTTTTTTTTTAAAAAGCAGCTATGCAATAAGCCTTAAATTTTAAATTACATACTTGTAGCTAAAAGGATAAAAGATATGAAAAAAGTCGGAATGGTTGGTTGGCGAGGCATGGTGGGTTCCGTACTCATGGAAAGAATGTCTGCACAGAACGATTTTCAAAAATTTACGCCGGTTTTTTTCACCACGTCCCAAACCGGACAGACTGGCCCTGATGTGGGGCAGGGGGTTTCGGAACTAATTGATGCTTTTGATATTGATGCACTGATGGAAATGGACATTGTGGTGACTTGTCAAGGCGGTTCTTACACCGAAGCCGTGCGTCCCAAGCTAGGCGAGCGGGGCTGGGGCGGTTACTGGATTGATGCGGCATCCACCTTAAGGATGGATGAACAGAGCATTATTGTTCTGGACCCGGTCAATCTGCCGGTTATTGAAACGGCGATATCCAAAGGAATTAAAAACTTTGTCGGCGGCAACTGCACGGTCTCATTGATGCTGATGGCCCTGGGCGGGCTTTTTGAAAATGACTGGGTGGAATGGCTGACCTCCATGACCTATCAGGCGGCTTCCGGAGCGGGTGCCAAAAATATGAGAGAGCTTGTGGCCCAGATGAAAACCATTGGTGATAAGGCCACTCCGATTCTGGATGATCCTGCTTCAGCGATTCTTGATCTTGACCGAACGGTTACCGATACCTTGCGGTCCGATGCCTATCCCGTTGAAAACTGGGGCGTTCCTCTGGGTGCCAGCCTGATCCCCTGGATTGACCGGGCCATGGACAACGGCCAGACCCGGGAGGAGTGGAAGGGGTTTGTGGAAACCAACAAAATTCTGGGCCGCTCGGACAATCCCATCCCCATTGACGGCCAATGCATCCGCATCGGGTCCATGCGCTGCCATTCCCAGGCCTTCACCATCAAGTTGAAAAATGATGTTCCTTTAGACGAGATCAATGCCGCCCTGGCGGCTAATAATGACTGGGTTCGGGTAATACCCAACAATAAGGAAGATTCCATCAGAGATCTGACGCCCGCCGCAGTGACAGGTACACTGAACGTACCTGTGGGTAGAATCCGGAAAATGAATATCGGTGAAAATTTTCTTACCGCATTTTCCGTGGGTGATCAGTTGCTCTGGGGTGCGGCCGAACCTTTGCGGCGAATTTTAAATATTATTCTTTAAAATTTTAAACCACGGAAGACACGGAAAAACACGGAATTGAGCACTTTGCGCTCTAACCTTCAGTGCTTTCCGTGTATTCCGTGGTTATAAATTAAGGCAGAAAAACGGTCAGGCAAATTTCCCGGCCGGTGTGTTCTGCACGGATGGTGCCCTTGCAACGCAGGACCTGTTTTTTTGCAATGGCAAGTCCAAGTCCTGTTCCCGGTGCTTTTTGCCCGGGAATACGGAAAAACGGATTGAACAGGCGATCAATATCCTCTTGACTCATCGGTTTGCAGGGATTGCTGATTGAGAATTCAAGGCCCTTGGGAGAGATGGTTCCGGCAGATACATGGATGGTATTGCCGGGTGGGGAATATTTTATTGCATTGTCCATGAGATTGGTAAAAATTGATTTTACCAGTGCTTTATCCTGGCTGGCCTTGCCGGAATCCCGGATGTCAAGGTCAAGGACCAGATCGTTACTGCTTAATAGTGGATGGTATGTGTCCAGCATGGATTTCATAAAATCGGAAAATATGAATGTCTCAGGTGCCAGGGGCGATTCCTGATAATTCATTTTGGAAAGGGCCAGTGCTTCTTCTATCAGGGTGTCAAGGTCCCTGATATCTGATCCCATGTTGTTTAATAATCGCATGATGGCATCATTCGAAGCGCCCTGTTCCAGCTTGTCTCTGATCAGTTCCTTGGAAACCCTTAAACGTGCAAGGGGCGACCGCAATTCATGGGACACATTGGCCGTCAGTTCCTTGGTATTGCCCACCAGGCGTTCCAACCGGTCTGCCATTAGATTGAATGTATCCCCGAGTTTGGCAATTTCATCCTGGCCTTTAATATTCGTTCTCACAGACAGATTTCCACCGGCAAATTCAAGGGCGGATTGATTCAGTCGGTTTATCCGGCGGGTGATGTACGAAACCGTAGGGAGCAGCATCAGGGTGGCGGCAATACCGACGGCAAGAAGCCCCATTAAAAATAATCCTTCATGGCGACTGGTTTTCCCGGTGTCCACAAACAGGTGAAGGAGAAATCCTTGGTTATGGTAGTTTATGGGTATGATCGCATAGTATTTGTTCCATTTAAGTATATAATGATAAAGCGTAATTCCGCTGTCGTGATGGACCTGTCGCTGGGCCCTGTCGGGGAGAAAATTCACCGGCCCTTCAAAATTTTTAAATATAATATACTCCCCGGGTTCGGTCATCCAGAGTTTAACGCCGAACAACGCCGTGCAGGTGTCCAAGAGTTGGATAAGGTCCGGGTTTTTTTCCGCCGGAAGGTCTTTATGCCGGTCCGCCTCTTTTTGTACCATGACCTTGAATATCTTAAGCTTGGCAATGGTCTGGCGGTTCAGGTCGGATTTATAGCAACGTCCCGCAGTCGCGATGAAAAGACCGATGGTCAAAAGGATAGTGATAAGAAGGATGCCCAGAAAGGCAAAAAGGATTTTCAGGTAAAGGCGCTTGATTGTCATAGCCAAAACACCTTGGTTATGAATCCGGATTGATAAACATGTACCCCGTTCCCCATATTGTTTTGATTCGCAACGGGGAAGAAGGATTTTTTTCGATTTTTCCCCTTAGTTTGGAAACATGAATATCCACGCTGCGGTCATCAGCCATAAAGTTTCGGCCCTGGGCCATGTTTGTGATCTGCTCTCGGCTGAGCACTGTGTTGGGGTGTTTCATCAGCACTTCCAGAACATTAAATTCCGTGGTGGATAAGGGCACGTTTTCGCCATTTGAAATCAGGGTCCGTGTCGCTCGGTTCAATTCCAGATCCCCAGCACGGATAATCACGGTATCGGTATCGGGTTCGGCCCTGTCCTGACGTCGGAGAATGGCCCGGATTCTGGCAAGAAGCTCCCTGGGATTAAAAGGTTTGGGCAAATAATCGTCCGCCCCGAGTTCCAGGCCCACAATTCTGTCTGTATCATCGCCCTTGGCTGTAAGCATGATGACCGGTATCGTGTGTTTGGCCCGGATCTGCTTTAATACCTCCAAGCCATTGGTATCCGGCAGCATGATATCCAGAATAACAATTTCCGGCTGGTTATCCCGTATGGCATCAAGGGTGTCGGCGCCTAACATGACAGCATGGGTAAGAAATTCGTTTTCTCCGAAATACTCGGTTAAAAGATCAATGAGTCTTGCATCATCGTCTACAATTAAAACTGTATGGGACATGATTATTTTCCTTTCATTCCTTTTTATAATTGATTTTGCTGTGTTTTTACAAGCTGAGTCAATTGTTTTTATTAAATGCGTGCAGTTTTTTATGTTTTGGGGCACGTTTACTCGATCATCAAGTTTTTAGGGAATTTGTTCAAATTCAAGGCGGAAATAATTTTTAACCGGATGAATATACGACATATTTTGAGGATTAAAAATTGTTTCCAACGCCGAAGTTGGGCAAATTAACAAAAACTTGATCAAGTTTTAGGAAGAAAAGATTGACAACAATGTGTACTAAATGGTTCTTGAACCAGTTGGAAAAACACAATAAGGAGATACCATGTTCACCCTGGAACTTTTGGCACCGGCGAAAAATATGGAATTTGGCAAGGCCGCTGTTGATCACGGTGCCGATGCCGTGTATATCGGCCCCGAGCGCTTCGGTGCAAGGGCTGCCGCCGGCAACAGTGTTTCGGATATCGAAGCGTTGTGTAACTATGCTCACCGTTATTTCGCCCGGGTGTATGTGGCCTTTAATACCCTGCTTTTCGACAATGAACTTGAGCCGGCAAGGCGTTTGATTGAACAGCTTTACCATGCCGGGGTGGACGCCCTGATCATCCAGGATATGGGGCTTTTAGAGATGGATCTGCCCCCCATTCCCTTATTTGCCAGCACCCAGACCGATAACCGGACCCCGGAAAAGGTCAGATTCCTTGAACAGTCAGGGTTTTCGCGTGTTATTCTTGCCCGGGAACTGTCTTTGTCCGCCATTAAGCAGATCCGAAACGCCACGCGTGTGGATCTTGAGGTCTTTGTCCACGGGGCATTGTGCGTGTGCTATTCCGGACAATGTTATATGAGTGCGGCCATTGGCGGCAGAAGCGCCAACCGTGGCGCCTGCGGTCAGCCCTGCAGGCTTGCCTGGAACCTTGAGGATAAAGAGGGTACGGTTCTTTGTGAAAACAGGCACCTGCTCTCTTTAAAGGACATGAACCGCGCTGATTTCCTAGGGGATCTGGTCCGGGCTGGAATCACCTCTTTTAAGATCGAAGGACGGCTTAAAAGTTTGGATTATGTGAAAAATATCACGGGATTTTATCGCCAGAAGCTTGATGCCCTGATAAAGACCGGTTCCTCCTACACCAAAGCGTCCTCGGGCCGGACCACGTTTTTTTTCACACCCGATCCCTGCAAAACATTTAACCGGGGATTTACCGATTATTTTCTTTCCGGTTCACCCGATTCCCCACCTGGCTCAATTGACGCCTTTGATACGCCAAAATCTGTGGGAGAACCCATAGGACATGTGAAACAAATTAAAAACCAGGTTCTGGTACTGGATCGGCCCCATGATCTGCGGGCCGGGGACGGAATTTGTTTTCCCAAAGCAACGGGCCGGCTCAAAGGGTTTTATGTAAACCGGGTGGATGAAAACCAACGTGTGTTTCCGTCCGGGAAAACACAGATTCACAAAAAGGATCTGCCAAAGGGAACTATGGTATTCAGAAACCATGACCTTCGGTTTGCACGCCTTATGGCAGGCATGACCGCCCAAAGAAAGATATCCCTGGATATGAGGTTTTGTGAACACCCCCAGGGATTTGAGTTGTCCTGTGTGGATGAGGACAATCTCCAGGCCTGGGCCCTGCTTGATGGCCTGGGGGAGCCTGCCCGCAACCCCGACACGGCTAGGGCAGCCATTAAAAAGCAGTTGGGCAAGCTGGGCAATACCTGTTTTGAGCTGAATCGTCTTGAAATTCTTTCAAAACCGGTGTTCCTGCCTGCCGCAGACCTGAACCGTTTGCGCCGGGACCTGGTGGCGTGCCTGGAAAAGAATCGGTTAAAGGCCTATGTGCGCTTGACTGCCGGGCCCAGGCCGATGCCGGTTCCGTTTTATCAGGATAACCTTGATTTCCGGGCCAATGCAGCCAATCGTCTATCCGTTCAATTTTATAAAAAAAGAGGCGTAAAATCCATTGATCCGGCTTTTGAATGTGCTTCGCCGGGATCGGGTACACCGGTCATGACCACAAAACACTGTATCCGCCGCAGCCTTGGGTGGTGCACCGGAAAGGCAGATAAAAACAGGACCGGTTCCTCGGCCTGGCCTGCTGTGGGGCCGTTGTTCCTGACCCATGGTAAACACCGGTTTAAAGTGATTTTTAACTGCCGGGAATGTGAGATGCAAATTCACACCCTCTCCCACAACGCATAAAAATGGTGGACCGGTCCATGCCCCGAGCCGGTTTGGATATTTGCCCCGGCCTTTAATGCCTCGGTGATATAATTTTTGGCCTCGGCAACGGCTGTTTTCAGATCAAGTCCCCGGGCAAGGCCTGCGGCAATGGCCGATGACAGGGTGCATCCTGTACCGTGACTGTTTTTAGTGTCTACCCGGTCTGCCGTATAGCGGGTTGTCTGTCCGGAGGCGGTTTCATAAAGCAGGTCAATGCCCGGTCCCGAAGTCAGGTGCCCGCCCTTGACCAGGACATTGGCTGAGCCAAAATCTGCCAGGGCCACAGCAGCGTCTTCCATTTTATCCGGGGTATCAATGGTTTTGCCCAAAAGCACCGAGGCCTCGGGCAGATTCGGGGTCATCACCGTGGCCAGGGGCAGCAAGTGCTTTTTCAGTGCGTCCACGGCATCATCCTGCAGCAGATTGTCTCCGGACTTGGAGATCATCACCGGGTCCAGCACTACATTGGAGCATTGCCATTGTTTGAGTTTTTCGGCCACCACTTCAATAACTTCAGGAGAGTGCAGCATGCCGATTTTTACGGCATTGGCGCCGATATCCGACATCACGGCATCAATCTGTTCTCCGATGAATGCCGGGGGAACAGGAAAAATACCGGTGACGCTGTGGGTGTTCTGGGCCGTGAGTGCCGTGATGGCTGACATGCCGAATACCCCTAAAGCACTGAAGGTTTTCAAGTCTGCCTGGACACCGGCCCCGCCGCCGCTGTCGGAACCTGCGATGGTTAATGCGCGATAGTATGTTTTCATAAAAGTACCTTTGGATTGGTTTTTTTAATTGATGATGATTCCGTTGTAAATTAGATCCCGGGGGCTGATTGTGTTTTTAATCAGTCCATATTTCAAGGAAAAATTTATAAATGCCTGCCATTTTTCAGGGTTACTGACCTGGCCCGGGGCTGCAAAATATTTTGCTGTCAGGGCGAACGCTTTTGTTTCTGTCTCTTTATCTACGTCGGGCAGGGCGTCAAAGTAAAGGGACAGCGCTTTATCAGGATTTTTTTGAATGTCGGCCAGAGCCTTGTGAACAGCCACGACAAATCCGTGGACCGCAGCTTTTTTCGCTTTCAGGGTGGCTGCACCTGCCGCGAAAATCAGCTCTTCGTACTCCGGAATGCCGTATTTCTCCAGTTCAAAAAAACGGGCGGTAACCCCCTGTTGCAGCATGGTCACGGTTTCGTAGGTTTTAAAGGGGCCCATAACGGCGGCGACCTGTTTTGAAGCCAGGGCGGGCAGGATGGTGAATCCCACATTTACCGGGGTGTAGTTCGTGATTCCGTTGATGTCTGCAAAGCCTTTGAGCAGCATGTCCATCAGTCCGGGCACAGTGTAACCGATTTTTTTACCGGACAGATCCGCAGGCGTTTTTATGGACTCGTCTAAAAACATCAGGGTGGTCAGGGGTTTGACCACAAGGGGCGCCACGGCTTTAACTTTGAGGCCTGCATCTGCCGCCATGATGGTTTGGGGCTGGTAGGACACGGCCAGGTCCACCTTGCCTGCTGCGGCAAGCTTCAGCGCATCCGAGGTCTCTGACGGGACGATAATTTCAACTTCCAGACCCTGGGCTGCAAAATATCCGGATTTTTGGGCAAGATATACAGGCAGGTGGTCCACGTTGGGAAACCAGTCCAGCATGAGTGTTAGTTTCTGTGCTGAGGCGGTGCTGCAAAGCATTATAAAGATTATCAGTGTCAGAACAAAATGTCGTTTCATTATTTCTCCTTTCTTTTCAGGAATTAATTGTTTTTCCACGTCACCATTCGTTTTTCAGCAAAACCGACCAGCGCCCACAGCCCAAGGCCCATGGCCGAAAGCCAGAGAATGCAGGCAAATACCAGATCCGTATTCAGCCGGGCATTGGACTGGATCATTAGATACCCAAGCCCTTTCTGGGACCCCACCCATTCGCCGATGACCGCGCCGATGGTGGCCACGGTAACGCCCACCTTAAGCCCGGAGAAAAACTGGGGCAACGCCCAGGGCCAGTACAATAGGCGTAGTTTCATCCAGAAGCCAGCCCCCATAAGGGTAAACAGCCTGCGAAAATCAGGGTCGCAGCTTTTAAGACCGGATAAGAGGCTTACGGTAATGGGGAAAAAAATGATGACCCAGGCCATGAAGACTTTGGACCAGATGCCGTACCCCAGCCAGATCACAAGCAGCGGGGCCAGGGCAAACACCGGTACAGCCTGGGATGCCACCAGAAACGGGGACAGGCCTTTTTCAATGCCGGGCCGGGCGAACATGAATATGGCCAAAGGAATGGATGTCCCCAGAGCAAGTACAATGCCCAATACGATTTCCAGAGCAGTGGTCAGGGCGTGGGGCCAGATCAGAGGCAATTTTGTCACCGCACAAAGACCGATGGCCGATGGCGGGGGCAGGATAAATGCTGGAATGTCCATGGCCCGTACAAGGGCCTCCCATAAAACCAGTATGCCCAGGGTCAGGGATGCCGGGAAAAGTGTATCTGACCATTTCATCCCTGAGCCTTCTCCTTTTCTGTGAGCAACCGGGAAAGAATCCGGGCCTTGATGTCCATGAATTCCGGCAGACTGAAATCCCTTGGTTTGGATGCTTTGGGTTGGAATTGTTCCAGGATGGTCATGGGGGCAGGACCTAAAAGGATGATTTCATCTGCCAGGGCCAAGGCCTCTTCAATGTCATGGGTGATCATGAGAACGGTCTTGCCGAACTCTTTTTGCAGCATGAGTAGCAGGCTTTGCAGTTCCCGGCGGGTAATGGCATCCAGGGCGGACAGGGGTTCGTCCAGCAGGACCAGATCCCGGTCAAACATCAGGGTGCGGGCCAGGGCGCATCGCTGGCGCATACCGCCTGATACCTGGTAGGGATAATGGGCTCCGAATCCTGCAAGCCCGATTCTTTCGAAAATCCGGGCAAGAGTCTCCTTGGCCTGTTTCATATTTCTTCGCGCGCGGGGTTTTGCCTGCACCGGCAAAAGACTGTTTTCTTCCAGCGTCAGCCAGGGCAGCAGCATGTCCTTTTGCTGCATATAGGCGGCAAGGCTGCCAAGATGGGCAATGTTGCTGTCCTGCCACACAATCCGACCCTGGTCAGGGCAGACTATGCCCGTCAAACAATCAAAAAGGGTGGATTTTCCGCACCCGGACGGACCTACGATGACCGTAAACCGCCCCTGTGGCAGGGTCAGATCAAAATTTTTAAAAATGGCCTGCAAACCAAATGACTTGGCCAGGTCTGTAACCTCAAGCATAGGTTGGGTCCAGTCTTGTTGTTAGGCAATGCCGCAGGGGTGGGGGAAGGGGAAAAAGCTTTCCTTCGCCGGTATGATCCGGATCAGGTTCCAAGGGTCAAAACAGGGGTTATCTGTTTTCTCTCAGCCGAATTGCCTTCGGCTCCCCCAGCCTTCCATTGACTATGCAGTTGAAACGCACTGTAGCACTGCGTTTTTACCATGTCAAACCCTGAGAACCTGTTTGGTAATTGATGAATCGGCTGCAATTTAATGAAAATTTGGGGGGCATTGTTCTAATTATTGAGACGCTTTTTTTCAGCTAAAAATGGCTAAACGCAAAAATATAACCGGACATCACTGAAGGATGTTGAAAAATTATTGAGAAAGAAATAGTTTAGAGGCTATGGTTTTTTTTACTGAGCTATCTAAGTGCAGTGACAATTTTGAGTATTTAATTTTATGACTACTGAGCTACAGGACCTTCATGATTTTCTTTCGCGGGTGCCGTTGTTTTCATCTGTACCTGCGGATCAGATCCGGGAAATTGCCGGGTTGTTTACAAAGAAGTTTTATTTTAAGGGCGATGTTATCTGCCGCCAGGGCGAGCCTGGAGATTCCATGTACGTAATTCGTTCGGGCATGGTATCGGTGTCCAAGCAAGCGGATGGGCAAAGGCTTTTTGTAAGTGAGTTGAAACGGGGGGATTTTTTTGGTGAAATGTCCCTGCTTTCTGGTTCGCATAGAAACTCAACGGTAGAGGCCTCGCTGGATGTGACTGTGTTTTGTCTGACTCGTGAGAATTTTGACGTTCTGATCAAAACCAATAGAAGCATTGGATTGTATCTGAGCCGTTTTTATGCCAAACGCATGAGTGTTGAGGCCGAGGGTGGCGGGTGTCAGGCCCTGACACCGACATTCTACGCTGTTTCAGCCACAGGCCCGGAGCTGGGGGTGTCTCATTTTTTATATTCCGTTTCCTTTCACATTTCTGATGAATCACATAAACGGGTGGTGGTGATTGAGCCTCATCTTAAAGCTGACAGAATCATGCAGAAATATGACCTGACCCGGATGGAATGCCCGGACCCGGGACTTTTCAGCTTTCTGCCTCCGGATAGCTATAACGCCGCAGAGATCAACTGGTATGAACATTTGTCAGGCTTTCGCGTTTTGCAACTGCGAACCGGTTTCTCTGATAGGCTGTCTGAGATTATGCCGGTTCTGATGACCGGCCTGAAAGAATCTTATGATGTGGTGTTTTTCAATCTGACCTATTGCCTTAATGATATGGAACGGCTGTTTATCCGGTTGTGTGACCGGACGCTTTTACTTATTCATAATACAGAGGAAAAACTCGGAGAGGTTCGCTCCCGGCTTTCAACTCTTGAGGCAATTTATGAAAATAGTGCGTTTTTAGGAAGAATTCGGGTGGGGGTCAGCCATTTATACGGAGAAACAGGGGTGGCCCGGCAGGAACTGAAGCAGCGTCTGGGGCTCTCTGAGACACCGGGCATCTGGGTGGACCGCTCGGAGTTGGCGGTTAACGACCGGATAGATACTGATAAATGTTTCCCCGTACGGGGGGCAAGGGCTGTTGCTCGGGAAATTGCCGGTATCCGCTTGGGGCTTGCGCTGGGTGCCGGCGGTGCAAGGGGGTGGGCCCATATCGGCGTGCTTAAAGTGTTGGAGGACGCCGGCATCCATATTGATATGATTTCAGGAACCAGCATGGGGGCGCTTGTAGGCGGGATTTATGCGGCCACCGCCTCTGTTGAAAAATTAAAGCAGTCTACTATTGACCTGTTTTTAACCCGGGCCGACACCCGCAGAAAAATTTTTGACTATACCCTGCCCAGAAAAGGCTTACTCAAGGGTAAAAAGGCGGCTCAGCTTGTACGAACAGCAGTAAACAATGCGGATTTTCTGGATTTGATGATCCCGACCTACCTGGTTGGGGTAGATATTTTGAACGAAGAGGAAGTGATTTTTGAAACCGGTGATGTTACGGATGCCGTCCGTTCCAGTATTGCAATCCCTGCCGTTTTTTCTCCCTTTAAACACCAGGGCCGGTGGATGGTGGACGGCGGACTTTTGAACCCGGTGCCTGTGGATGTCCTGCTTCGAAAGGGCGCAGACATGGTCATTGCCGTAAGCATTGAATCAAAACCCTCTCAGGCTAAAACACAAGAGAAAGATCCCGGCATTAAGCAGATTATTTCCCAGACCATCAGCATTGTTCACGGTAAGGCCGCCAGTGATTTTGTAAAAAACGCAAACCTTGTACTTTACCCGGATGTGGGCGCTTATGCCTGGGATGATTTCCACCAGGGCATTGCCCTTATGCGCCAGGGGATGGACGAATGCCTTGAGCGGCTGCCGGATATTAAAAGAATGATCGCTGAAAAACAGGCCCTAACCCCATTGATATAGGTAGTGTAAGAAAAGGAAAATTCCATGTCATCAGAAAGTAATGAGGTCGTTTCCGGCCGGTTGGGTACTTTTGCCGGTGTTTTTACGCCAAGTGTTTTGACCATTCTCGGGATTATTCTTTTCCTGCGTTTAGGATATGTGGTGGGCGCTGCCGGGCTTGGGAAAGCTGTGATTATTATTGCCGTGGCTAATCTGATTTCCGTTCTGACCAGCTTTTCTTTGGCTGCCATTGCCACCAATATGAAGGTTGGCGGCGGCGGTGACTATTATCTGATTTCAAGAACCCTTGGCATAGAGTTCGGCGGGGCCATCGGCATTGTGCTGTTTTTAGCTCAGTCTGTGTCTATTGCTTTTTACTGCATTGGTTTCGGGGAGGCTCTGACCGCCATCCTCGGCCTGACCGGTCATGTAACGGTACAACTTATTGCAGGTACGGCGTTGCTTTTTCTTTTTGTGCTGGCATGGATCGGCGCGGATTTGGCCACTAAGTTCCAGTATGTGGTGATGGTGTTTTTGATCCTGGCGCTTCTATCCTTTTATATTGGGGGTATCCGGCAGTGGGATACCGGACTTTTGATGGAAAACTGGGTTGTCGGGGAAGGCACGGCTCCTTTTTGGCTTCTTTTTGCCTTGTTTTTTCCGGCGGTGACCGGGTTTACCCAAGGGGTAAGCATGTCCGGCGATCTTGAAGACCCCGGTAAAAGTTTGCCCACAGGGACCTTTGCCGCAGTCTTTCTATCCATACTGGTCTATGTCTCCGTGGCTGTGGTGTTTGCCGCTTCCACACCTTTGAAAACCCTGGCCGGTGACTACGGAGTCATGAAGCAGATTTCCATGTATGGCTGGCTGATAAATGCCGGTGTTATTTCCGCCACCTTGTCTTCAGCCATGGCCTCGTTTCTTGGGGCGCCCAGGATTTTAAAGTCCCTGGCTTCGGATAAAATATTTCCCTTTCTTAACCCCTTTGCCAAAGGCTCTGGTCCGTCTGACAATCCCCGCCGGGGGGTGTTGCTTTCATTCGGAATTGCTGTGGCCACCATATCCATGGGCCGGCTGAACCTCATTGCAGGGGTTGTTTCCATGTTTTTTTTAATCTCCTACGGGTTGCTCAATTATGCCACTTATTTTGAGGCGTCTGCCGAGAGCCCGTCTTTCAGGCCCCGGTTTCGGTGGTACAGCAAAGAGATCAGTCTTGTAGGCGCTTTGGTCTGCCTGGGCGTGATGCTGGCCATTGATCTTCGAACCGGGATTGCTGCCGTGGCCATTCTTTTTGCCATTTTCCAGTATCTCAAACGGGTAGCTACCCCTGCAAGGTGGGCGGACAGCCGGCGTTCTTACTATCTTAAACTGGTCAGGAACAATCTGTTGGAGGCACAAAAGGTTCTCGCGCATTCAAGGGACTGGCGACCCTATGTCCTTGTATTGTCCAATGACGAAGAACATATGAAGCAGTTACTGGATTTTTCCTCTCTGATTGAGGGAAAAAGCGGTATTACAACAGCTGTACGACTTCTTCCGGCACGGGGATACCGTGCTGTAAAACTTAAGGAAGAGGCGGAAAAGGATCTGGCCCGGATTATTTCCGAGAAAGAAAGTTCAGCATTTTCTCTTGTACTCTCTTCAGAGTATGTGGCCAACGGCCTGTCCGTGCTGTGCCAGAGCTTTGGGCTTGGGCCGATTAAGGCCAATACCGTACTCATGAGCTGGAATGAGCAGTCTGTTAAGAATGATGGCTCCGTACAATTTCATAATTACCGGGAGCTGATTCGGCCGGCCGTTCAGTCCGGGTGCAATATCATTCTCTGGGACCCGAAAGAACTACCTGAAACTGCCGAAGACTCAGACAAACAAAAAACCATTGATGTTTGGTGGAAGGATGACGACACCAGCCGGCTCATGCTTCTTCTTGCCTATCTGATCACAAGGGACGGTTATTGGGAGGGTGCCAAAATCAGGCTTTTAGCCTGTTATCTGGACCGGGACAACGAGCAGATCATACAGATGCTTTCCGATACCCTGGATGAGTTTCGTATCCAGGCCGAACCCAAGGTTATCCTTGGAATCAATGAAAAAGTGTTTTTAAAAACATCCGGGCAGACAGACCTGGTTTTTATCCCTTTCTCCTTAAAAAAAGATAATACCCTGATGTTTGGCGATCTGCCGGCAGACCAGCTTTTGCCAAGCCTGAAAACGGTTGCCATGGTCATGGCAGCCCAGAAAATTGAACTGGATTCAACCCCGGAAGAGGGCAGGGCTGGTGAACTGGCGCTTTTGTTTGATGAACTCAAACATGCGGAGAAAAGGGTGGCGTCCGCAAAGAAAAAAGCCCTTCAGGCCGCTGAATCCGCCACGGATTTTATCAAAGATGCCGATGACATGCAGCTCAATGATCCAGAACTGTTAAAACATCTTAAAGAAACGCTTGCATTGCAGGAGAAATCCGAAGAAGCCAATAAAAAGGTACTCAAAGAACAAGTCAAATTAATGGAGATCTCCCAGCGGGCCAAGGATGAGGGGCTTTCTGTTGATAACGAAGATCATTAACTTTTCCATGGCCCCGGCACAGAGTAGCTGCTGTTGGGAAAAATTCATTTCATTCCCCATTTTTAGCAGAAGATTTTTCGTCCGAGGGCCTGGCTCGTCCGGCATTGTTTGTTTAAATACTAATTTTGAAAAAATGGTATTTACATCAATTTTACCTGTTGTTACAGTATTTAATACAACTTATAAGAAATTTAACAGGATGCTATTGGCAATGAAAATACCAGTCAGTCCACCTGATTTCATAAAAATTATTACAGAAAAAAGTGAGCTTTTTGCTGAGGCTTTCAATGCAAGTGTAACTGATGAAAAGGGGCGATATCTTCATTGGGATAAACTTAGACATCTAACGCCGCCGGATGATTTCACCAGCGAAGAGTGGTGGGCCGTAATTAGATTTAAAAGACAGAATTTATTCACGACACTTCCATTATACGATAAATCTAATCAGCCTTTTAACTTCTGTACCCCTGATGCTGTCAATCGTGATTTGCATTGGCTTGATATGAATGCAGCCGGAACGATTACTGCAAATCAACCCGTCGCAAATCAAGGTATGCAAAATACATATTTAATCAAATCTCTTGTCGAAGAAGCGATAAATTCCAGTCAACTGGAAGGGGCCTCCACAACAAGGCATGTTGCAAAAGAAATGATAAGGCAGGGAAGAGACCCAAAAGATAAGAGCGAACAGATGATTTTGAATAATTTTCATGCGATGCAGTTTATAAGGGATTTTAAGGAGGATGAATTAACACCTTCCTTTTTTTTTGAACTCCACCGAATATTAACGGAAAAGACTTTAGATGATCCGGAAAAAGCAGGTGTTTTCAGGTCGGAAAATGATAAAGTCTATGTATCCGATCACACAGGTTCTAACATTTTACATTCGCCGCCGGATGCCTCAGAATTAAAAAAACGATTAGAATCTTTATGTAAGTTTGCCAATTGTAAGTCGGATGTGGGGTTTATTCACCCTGTCATCAGGGCTATAATGCTTCACTTCATGCTGGCCTACGACCATCCCTTTGTTGATGGTAATGGCAGAACGGCAAGAGCATTATTTTACTGGTCAATGATAAGCCAGGGGTATTGGTTATCAGAATTTATTTCCATATCCCGGATTATTAAATCAGCACCCGTTCAGTATGGCAGGGCATTCCTGTACACGGAAACCGACGATAATGATGCCACCTATTTTATAATTCATCAACTTGAAGTTATTAGAAAGGCCATTCAGGATCTGCATGCTTATTTGGAAAAAAAGACAAAAGATATTGAAGAGGCCCAGGAAACATTGCGGAATGCCAAACACCTTGGAGGGAAGCTGAATTTCAGGCAATTGGCCATTCTCCGTCATGCGCTGAAAAATCCGAGATTTATTTATAATATTAACGAGCACCGCAACTCACATGGAATTTCCTATGAAACGGCAAGAAAGGATTTATTATACATGTCGGATAAATTAAATCTTCTAAGCAAGCTGAAAGAGGGGCGAACTTTTATTTTTATTTCACCCTCCGACCTCGAAGAGCGGATTAAGAGAAGTTGATTTTGCAGGTTATTCCTCTCGGGATCCTAATGTCTGTTTCCGCAGACCACCAGGATCTGAGCAAAGATTGACCTTTTTGCAATACAGCGGTTGATTCTTTGATTAACTTGCTCTATTTTTTTAAAGCAAAGCCAAGAGGGAGACATGGATAAGAATCAGGTATTAATACGTCTTAAACAGTTTAAAACCCATACTGCGCCTAAATTGGGGGTTGTAAAAATGGGAATATTCGGTTCTGTTGCAAGGGGCACCTCCACTGTCGGCAGTGATATTGATGTGGTAGTTAAATTAAACCGGCAAAATTTAATCAACACTATCGGACTCAGACAGAGTTTAGAGGACTTTTTCGGTGTTCCGGTTGATGTTGTCAATTATACGGAAAACTTAAGCCCTTTGTTGAAAAAACGTATTAACAAAGACGTGATTTATGTATGATTAAGAAATTGTTCTCGATCTGTTAGGTAAAATGGCAGAATTGACAGAGCGTATTCGTGTGCGATTTAAAGAGGTAACATCTGTTTCTGAGTTGACGGATTCTTTTGCCGGAGTAGAAAAATTGGATTTGCTGTTGATGCCGCTTATTGTCATTGGTGAATTGGTCACAAAAATTGATCATATTACAAAACAGGCTTTGTTCAAAAAATATCCGCAAACTCCTTGGCGTGAAATTAAAGGGCTGAGAAATGTTGTGGCCCACAATTATTATGAGGTAAATGCTGAAGAAATATTTGATACCTGTAAAAATGATATTCCAAAACTGGCAAAAACTATCAAACAAATAATTTCAGATTTCCAATGACTACTCTATCTGTTTTATTTCGCTTAACCGATCCCTGATTTTTTGAAGGGCGTTAAACGCAGCATCCCTCTCCCCGTCAGTGGTCGCCCCGGCAAAAAGCGCCTCTATCCGTTTGATCTTTTCGGTTAGTTTTTTTCGTTCATTTTTAGGGTACCTATTTAGATTTTTCACATAATATTAATATCAGCAATCTTCGGTGAAAACTCTGGGTCTAACATTGCCATTTGCCGACGAATATTAGATCGTAAATCTATAGCAGGCTGCAGGCAAAATTCCTCAAAAGTTGCCAACGTCACGGTGTCCAAGTTGGGAAACAATAACTTGAGATAGCCACAGGCCAGACGTTGGACGGCCCGGGTGTCTCGCAGGTCCCCATTGGATTGCATGTGATCTTTGACAAAAGTCATATGCTCCTGGCTTGTCCTAAGGGAGTATAATACCTCGCCGAAGTAATCTGCTCGTAGGGCGAAAGACTGACATAGCGATGTCGATTGTATCCTGGGAAGCTCCCAACCCGGCACCAAAGCGTGGAAACGGTCAAGAAGTGCTGTGGCCCCATGGCCAGTCAGCCACCTCGGTAGTTCGGTAAAACAATTTTCATCTCGTGGTCTGCCATCGACTATCGGGATATTGCCTAAAATAACAAACCCGGCATCAGAGGAACCATGGAAGCCCATAACCCGGTATTCTCCTGATTCCAGATACCCTTTTAAGGCACCAACGATCTCACCTTCGTTGCTCAACTTAATTGTTTGGATTTCATCTAAAATTACGGCATTAAAGTTTGAAATAATACCAGCCTGCTGACGGCTCATATCGTAAAAAAGCTGGGCACGGGTAACTACCCCACCACTCACAAGCCAGGCATGGCGGGATAACTGGCTATAGATATATGATTTTCCTGTTCCTTTTGGGGCAAGCTCCATGATGTTTACACGGGGCTCAATGAGAGGTAGCAGTCGGCTTAAGATTAATAGCTTTTGTCTGGTTGAGTATTCACGCTCGTCATACCCCATAGTCCGGGATAGCAATACTAACCACTCTGCCAGGTCAAATTCTTTTCGTTTCGCTAAGAAGTATCCCAGGTCAATGCTTGCCGCCTGCATCGGATTAAAATTCGTCATAACAACATCATACGTACCTTCCTTCTCCTGGGACGGCATCCAGGTTAAAGTGCCACTTCCCCAAACATTGCCCATCAGCAACAAGGGATTGGCATCGACTATGGAGTCAAGGACAAGCCCGTTGAGATCCAGACAGGGGATTCTAAGTTGCAGCGTGCCTTTGGTTGGGTGAACTTTTACGCTGAATGAATCCAGAATTTTCAGTGGAGTACCGTTACGCAGATCATACATCAAGGTCTCTTTTTGCTTTTTGTCCGGCAGGTATTTTGCGACGAATTTTTGCATCCCATCACTGTTAATACTACCTGAACCATCGCTATAACGGCTGACCAACCAGTCAGAAACAAAGGCTGGGATAGTACGCCCTGTAAGTCCAGCTCTTGCTGCCAATCCTTTGTGGACACATACGTCCGGAAATAAGCTGGCTATTTTTCGGTCAAGATATTCCTGATTAATTTCATTTTTAAATATCGAAGTCATCATCAAAATCCGTAGACATAGCACCTTTGGTCGGCACTTTTATTGTTAAGGTCTTTTCACCTTCTCCAGCCATACTCTTAATGCGATAGCTAATAGAAAAATCAATATTACTTTCGCCTATGGCAGAAGCATTGAATGTGGTGTGAAGTTTATAGGTATTATTTTTGCCAATCATAAGTGGCAGGCTTGAGCTGGTCTTTATTCCAGTCACTTCCATTTCAAAAATTGTTACGGCATAGCTGTTAGGGTTAAATATGTTCAATGCAACATCATTCTCAGTGCGTTTGCGAAAGATCTCTCCCTCAAATGAAAAACTAAGTGCCTCAATAGCTTCAGGCTTTTCATCACTGAATACAAACCAGGGAACAGCCATCTCTTGAGGAGAACAACCGCCATGGGTAGCACCGTGAGGGCGACTGTTAAAACATGCGTACCCCCGAGGTAAAATCATTTCTTCATTTAAGCCGGATAGATCGGGATGCAGCTTCCAAACACACTGTTCAGGCAGACCCTCGACATGCTCGGAATCGTATCCGGAGAGAGTACGAGTTTTGCCGATTTTACCGGCAGCAGCAATCTTGATAACCTCAGCATCCTTAGGAAGGATTGTGTAGCCGTGGTCACTGCAAATAACAATCTTGAGAGACTTGCCATATAAATTTTTGAAGTCCTTTAGGCATTGAACAATTTGCTTCGCTTGGTGGCTGATATACTCGTGATATTTTTGCTTTCTTGAATATTGCCGGAGGTTGGAATGCAAATATTCTCGATCGAGCTGATTATCCAAATACAAATAAATTTTAGCAGGTTCTTGGATGAGCTCAAGAAGGGAGCCATCTTTATCCGTTTTCGACCGGATATCATCTCCCGATAATCCCAGACAGCCTTGCAATAACTCTTTGTAAAAGATTGCATTCGGCTTTTCATCCGGGATCTGTGATTTCATTTTTCCAGCCACCAGGACAGGCTTGGCAATTTCAGTTTGCGAAGGCAAAAAGGAGAAAAAGGGTGTTGGTTCATTTAATGGAAAATGGCCATTGTTCTGCATTATAGGCAACAACGCTTCGCAAGCGCATAGATAATCAAGGCCGTCAAAGACAACCATAAGGACCGGCTCATCAATGCTGCATCCTTTCAGTTGGGAAATTTGACGATAGGCCATTCCCTCTCCATTAAACAGCATCTCCTTTTTATAGTGCAGCAGAAGCCATTTTTCAAAATTTGCCAAATATGGTTCTGTTGCGTCTAATTTTCCGAGCAGCGAACAGGAGTGGTAAAATGGTAGATACTCATTTTCCAGCCACCCCTGCACCTCAGTTACACTGCTTTTATCAGATATGAAAGATGGTGTCTTAGAAAGAATGAGTTGTTTGGCCAGAAAGGTGAGTTCGGGGATATCTATAGCGACTATATGATCATAAACCGTAGAACTGATGGCCACCCCAGCCTGCAGCTGTTGACGAAGCTGCTCCTGGACAAAGTTTGTTTCAAAATTTAGCTTACCCGAAATAAATGGCATGGCCTCTTCCGGTGAAGTTTTCCATTTTTCCAATAGAAAATCCCTGGCAAAGGCAGCTATCTTTTCTGGAATTTGCAGAGAGGAAATGAGGAGGGGAAGTTGAGTACGATTAGGGAATTTGGACAACTCAAACCAAATATCATCCTGCTGTAACCAGTCAGAGATCTTGTTGTCAGGAAACAGCGCTAATTGCTGCTCCCATATGACAAATCTTGTTCTTTGGAATGGGTTCTCCTGCAGCCATGTTAGAAGTTCTGCTTTGCCGGGGTTCTGCCGGTGCCACTTTTGCAATTGCTCACTTACAAGATGCTTTTCAAGGGGGTGCAGCTTTTTGTCATCATGGCTTGTGAAGTAAGAAAATAAAGCTGACAGGCCTTCTTGAGAGTCAGGAAAATGGTTTTCAACCCAGTAAGCTCCCAAAAGAACTCTCTTTAACCAATTTTCAATTGCCTCCCCATTCCCAGGCTGCTCCCTTGCCTTGCCAAGTAAATCCAATTCCACAACCCACTTTGGTTTATCCTGCAAGTACTTTGGAGCCACTGTTTGCTGTAGCTTTTCGGCGAGCATTGCGACCGGGTCAAGAACCCGTTTCATTGCGCCATATTTCATTGCGGCGTCAAAATTCCTAAAAAGAACTTGGTTCCGAACAATAACCCGCAAATTATCTCCGTACTCGGAATGTGCTTTAATCTTATCGAGTTCTGCCTCAAATTGATCGGCTTCGGTTACAAGGCTATCCGCCTCAGCCACCTGGCAAAGTTCATATTGGTCGCAGATAATTTCAATCATAGGCCTTATGCTCCGAAGACATGCTTGCCGACAACACGATAAATAATTGCTACCTTTTCCTGCTCATCCAATCCTTTCCCAAGCTGCTCCAGGGTTGAATTCAGCATATTTTCCATGACATCACCATTTGGAGATAGGGAATCAAAAATCTTAAAGGTTCTTACCTTGTTTTCTCCATTCAAAAATAGACTCAGAAATCCTTGGCCTGGTGGTAGGGGCGGCGTTACAGGATCGGTGTCATCACCTGTATCTGGATTTACAGGTGGAGGCGGCTCAAATGAATCAACAAAAGTTTTGGCAGATTCAAGCTTTGCCCCAAATTTTACCACCAGATCATCCGCCCAAGATGAGATCGGCAATCCTGTCAGCTTCTCGGCTATATTCAGCAAGGTGTCATCGTTGATGTCATCACTTTCCCGGCAGGTATTTACCAGGCTGGCCATTTCGCCGACATAGACATGGTTTTTCTTTTCCCCAGAAAGTCCTGTGAACCAGGCAGTTAAACCATGGCCTGGGTTGGATTCTTCCCCAAAGATATGAACATACTCTGCAATAATTCGTTTTTTTAGATCCCCCAGCAAGCCTTCGAGTTCTTCTTTATATGGCTTGATGCCCTCTTCGATCTGCTTCGGGGTAACCTTTTGGGCATCATCAAAAACATGTTCAAAAAAATCTTTGAGTACTATTTGTTGTATATCCGGTTCCAGTTCAGCTAAAGGTTTAAAAATATGTTCTCTTAATTGCCACGCGCCATCTGAAACTTCTTCTGTTAAATGGGTGTGTACAGGAAGTCTCCGCCACCACTCGCCAATGGCCACACCAACCTTTTTCACCCTCTCAAGCTGCGGATCAGCCGGTGTCAATTCAACATTGAACAATTTGGCCAGGCCATTGGTCAGAGCCCTTTGATTGGAGCTGACATTGACATAAACCAATTGATATTTTTCTGGTGTAGTGAAGACCTTCTCCAAGGTATCATTTTCAATGACGGTGATTTTTTCAACTTGCTTCGTATTACGCTGGAACTCAAATGATATATTGCCAAAAGACAACTCATTATGGGCTACTGCCGCGAAAAACAGGGGCATGGCCCGACACTTAACTCCGAATGGAGGTTTTCGTAGAGCCCGCACAACATTATCCATCCTTACCGGCTGGCTACGAGCTTTATTGATGTATTTCTCTATGCACTCCCAAGTCTTGCTTGCACCATTAAAGGCAGAGTCATCAGGTCTTTCAATAACATATTCTCCGGCCTGATTTTTTCTCAGCATACCATTGCTTTTGAATACCTGGGTAATGACATGTTTGGGCGCCGTGGCAGTTTCGTTCCAGAGTTTTTCTGCCGCTCCTTTGCCGGCCAGTTTAATAATGATATCCCGGCAATCCTTTCTGTATCCCCAATTCCCACCGAAATCATCTAAGGTCAGCTTGGGTTCGTGAATATTTGGACAATCAGGAAATACCTCATACATCACCTTTGATGTCAATTTTTTAACCTGCCTGGTGTTCAACACCTTTTGCTCTTGCCCTTGCCAAAAATATCCAAGCATTTGCTTCTCTGGTGAAAATAAGTCACCAAAAGTATCCGTCAGCTGGGTAAATTTATCTTGATCCCAAACCTGCCACTCCTGGTGCAACTCCCCCCCTTCGGCATACAGGCTCGCTTCGTTGTTCTTCAAATAGGTAAGGGCCTGATGCTCTCTCAATAGGTTGAAAACTCGCACCGGCGCTTTGGGGATAGCCAGCACCACTTGATTATATTTTTTATCTGCAAGCTCTGTCGCAGCAATGTCTTTAGCCTCATCAATTTCACTACTATTAGTACAAAGAACCACCAAGAGAATTCCATCTTGATATGATCCGGTCCCCAGATTTTTAGTTAAAATATGTAAGCGCTCTTTGAGCTGGTTCATGCTGATCGGCTCAATCAATAACTGCCGAACTACGCCAAACTCGTCACCATAACTTGTTGCCTCATAGCGTTCAGATACCGGTAATACAGACCATAACGATTTCAGGTACTGCACTGGGCTCGTTCCTAATTTTTCGGGGGTCTCATTTAATAAGTTACCCACTTTCTTCATGAGAGATTCAGTAGTGCTGCTCACTGCTGGTCGATAGGAACCGTCGGAAGGCAGCTTTAACAAAATATGGTTCTCATTTTGTAAATCAGAGTGACGGGCCAATTCGTCACCAAAAGCCGGCTTTTCTTCCTGGGGGATATTCAGAGAGTAAGCAAGAATTTCTTCCGTTACTTTAATCTTTGCTGGATTGGTAACACGAAAAACAGACACAGCTTTTAAAATTCGTAATCCCAACTCGTCATCACCACCCAGTCGGGTTTTGAGATGTTCAAAATCTCGATAAATAGAAAATGTCCGCTCTTGTTGTTTGACATCATTGGCAAAATAATCCCATAAACCATCAACGGTGAACATCGGCGGACAAGGCGCTTCAGAATCACAAACAGCTTTGGCCAGGTAGCGGTTAAAGCTTCCAGGCTCATCTTCACAGAGGCAGGTGAATAAGGTTCGATTATTCTGAGCAACCTTTTCCGAGATAGCCGGTAAACTATAAACCGACATGGGGTGCAAGGGATAGGTTCCGAGAACGACTGTGGCTTTGAGTTCGTCTGGGGTAAAACCTGTAAAATATTTTAAACGGGCGGTTTCTTGAACCAATGAGTCAAAATAGGCCTCATGATTGGTCGTCAGAAGACGCCAGCCTGGGGCAGAGGTATCTGCCACGATAACCCCGTCAATAAGCTGAAATGTTTCAACATCAGTACTCTTCATGATGTACTGTTTAAAACGGCCTTCAATTTTGCGCAAATCATCTTCAAGCTGCTGATTATCTGTCCCCATGACATTCATAGAGATATCATGATATTCCTTTAGTGATCTATGGCAGAACAAGTAGAAATGGAGCTGGTTCTCTCCACTGGCATTACAACATTCGGCGAATTCCTGTAAAACCAAGCCTTCCTTGCCTGTTGGGTCCTTAACCACCTCGCCCATTTTGTGGCCAAATTCATCCCAGAAAACGACAATCCCCGCAAAACCATGTTGCGCCTTCAGCTCATTGACAACTGTGGTGTAAAATTCATTGGGCGACAGCATGGTGGTAAACTCAAACTGGCTGCCGGCAGAAAATGCCGGATGAATAGATCTGAATACATCAAAGGCTTTCTTTTGATAATTCTGCAGCCTGGTTTTTAACTCTTCCACCGACATACGGTTCTGTTCGACAGGGCTGTTTTCAAGTTCATTTTTGAGTTTGGTGAAACTCTCAGGAAAATTCGCTTCTATTTCTTCAATTCTTGCCAGAGCCGCATCAAAAGCAGAGGAGGGTAGGAGATAATCTAATCCTTCTGCCTCAAGGGCCTGTCGCAAACCCATCATCAGGCCGTCCGCAATATTTCCGGCATCTCCGTAAAGGTTAACAATAAGAAATTTTTCCGGTACCAGTTGGCGAAACTGAGTCAAGACATCTTTTGTGTCATGATCCAGTTTTTCAATGACTTTCTGCAGTTGCTTCGTCTCCAAACTGCGGACAAAGAAGTTAAGCAGGACAAGGGCCAAGTGACTTTTACCGGTACCATAGGTGCCCATGATGATCCGTGAGCGCAGATCACTGGTAGGATGAAGTTTCTTTGCTAAATCCAGGATAATTTCCCTGGCCACCTCGGTTGGAATAAAGCCGCCAACCTTTTCCAGGTTATCCCGGTCATTTTGTAAGTTCACCGCCGCTTTAAAGCCTGGCGATATATGGATAAAGTCACTTAAATTCTGGGTTGTCATGCCTGTTCTCCATTCATTAATAAGAAAGGTGCCTCATCGTATTCTATTTTGATGGCGCCCAAATAAGGCCCCTGTTGTTTTCATTAATTTCTTGTAAGCCGCTTAGGTCCTCCTGGCAAGTCAGCAACAAAACAAGAGGATGCTTGGGTTCACTTAGGAGGATATTTTTTAGAAACGCCAGCCTCTCATATTCAGGCCATTTGGTATAGATCGCCTCAATGTCGACCGCAACTGTTGCCTGTGTATTCGCCATCTCGTAAATCTGATTGCGAATATTCTGCCAGATGAAAAATTCATTCAACCGGCCCTTATAGCTTTCCTCAAAGTTGATCATCTGGGCTCCAACAGTTTGGGCAAATTTCTCCACCAAAGAATTTGGGAACAGGGTGTCCTGGGGAGCTTTGATGATAATCATCACCTTGTATCGATGTTCTCGGTAGCGATGGTATCGCTCCAGCAGTTCTTCATAATTATGCATAATAATAACCTATGAAAAAAGTGAGGTTTCCTGGCCGATCAGCTTATCGACCTCGGTTTTTCCCATGGCAAGAGCATCCATGGGTTCCTCTCCATCCAGCTCGTAATAATATGCACTCACCATGGCCAGGGGCGGGCAATCCATCAGGGAAACTGAGTTGAGGCCTGCGGTATGACTGATCCAGGCCACCTGTTTTTGATAATACTCTCCAATATCAACCAGCAGGTTGTCAAAGTCCTCACGCGCAAGTCTGAAAATACGCCCCACACCACCGGCCTCCAGCAGTTTTTCCAAATGAACAGACTGGCGTTGTTGCTCCATGGCCCAGTCCAGCAGGGCATGGGCGAGGACAGATTTAGGGAGAAGCGGCGCATTTTCTGTCTGGCGTAGATAATTACCATCGTTATCTGTCAACCAGAGACCAAACTCTTCACCGAGCCGTGTTCCTTCAAATACCTGCTTTAGGGGTGAGAAGATCAGTTTATGAAAAACACTGTCGGTCATGGGCTTTTCATGATTGTCATCCCAATGAGCCCGCAAAGCCTTTTCAAAATCCTCACGGCTGAAGTTGTCTTGGCTAAATTCATTACAATAATAGGAATAGAACCAGGCTGGGCTATTTGACTTGGCCAGATGATAGTGCAATAGCCACCAGATCCCATCCTCTTCCAGGTCAGGGTCATGTTTGGCAATGATCTGGCCCAGGGGGGTGAGTATAAAAGCTCCTTTCTTTTTGCAGACAAGCCCGGCAGACTCGGCCCAGGCCCGGGCGGCACCAACCTTAAGTTTTCCCACCCGTAAAAGGGATTGGGCCTTCTCAACAGCCTTCGGAAGAAAGAGATCCGGGTTGTCCGGTAGTCTTTTTAGGATGAGGCGTAACCATGCCTCTTCGAAACCAAATTCAAATTTTGCCATATTTATTATTTCCCTCTTTTTGTTAAAGAGTCGAGGACTGGACATACATGTTTAACGCATGATAAACAGCTAATACACTTTGTTTCATCTATTTTAAAACCACCCTCTGAGTTAAGGGCCTTCATTTTGCACTTTGCCCCGCATGCCCCACAAAAAATGCAGGTCTGCAATTTTTTGAGTTGCTTCTCTACCCGTTGCTGGAAAAGCCGCCGATATTTTTTGATCAGATAGTTGATGCGAATAGCCTCATCCACATAACCGACTTCCACACTGGCCAAAATTTCGTGGGTCTTTTGATCATGGATAAGGAAAATTTCGGAGAAATCGTCACTACTCACCATGGACTGTGGGCCGAAGGGCCTGAGAAAATGGCGCAATAGACGAATATCACCGCTCAGAAGCTGATACATCACTGCATCAGCGGAGAGCTTACAAGGTTGAAATTCTAAAGCAGACTTGTAATGATCCAAACCCCGGCCACCTGCCCGCGCCCTCCAACCTTGATCAGCAAATATTTCCGGGTTTGGATGTTGCATGCGCTGGGCCTGTTTATGGAGAAAGGTTTTCCATTTTTTGTCTTTTTGCGGGTAGCGAGCGGCAATCATCTTTTGCGACCAAGCACTATTGAAGGGGCAGTAGAGGCAACCAACCCGCCGGAATCCTTTTTTATAGGCCTGATTAAATGGTAATTCGTGAAAAAGGAGATATAGCCACACTTCCACATCAGTCCAATGCAGAATAGGGCTAGCAAGAGTTTCTCTTGCGATTTTATGTTTATTAGATATACGCGGATATTTTGAGCGCCTGGTTGATTCGGAGCGTCTTACTCCATCGAAAGTCAATACACCATACTCTGGGCTCATGGAGTCAATAAGCTTGGCCAGAGGATTGGTTTTATGGGTGGTGCAACACCAACGCAGGATTCGGCTGGGTGGGCCAATGGTCTCTGCCGTCTGAAAAAAATCCAGCTTTGACTTGCTCTTGATGAAAGGAGTAAGAGGATGGTGTTGTTGAAAGTCTTTGATGTATTGATAAGTATCAGGAAATTCAATGGTGGTATCGGCAAAGATATGTAGGACATCACTACGGCCCAGTCCATTCATGACCAGGTGGGAGGCCACCGTGGAATCCTTGCCCCCGGAAAATGAAATAAGGGTTGTTTTATCACCATGCTCGGTCACGGTATTTCGGATAAAGCCCTCAGCCTCATATTGCAAATCTTCGATATATCTCCTGTTGGCCTGCTGGAGATTGGTCAGCCATTGCTTTTTTGTTCTGGTCAGGGGGCGTAATTGTTCAGCCTCAGGAGCCATGGTCACTTGTTCTGTCTTGGCTGCCAATTTAAAGATCAAAATGCCTTGACAATAATAGGCATATTGGCCAAGGGCTACCCACACCTCCCCCTCTTTGAGCAGTGGATGTACTTCCTTTGGCACTATTTTTTTGAGATACTGAATTTCCGGTCGGAAAACCGGCACCAGGGTAGCAGCACAGAGGTCCCGGCCCTGAGCGCCACAGGCCAAACATTTTGGACCAAGCAGGGGTACATGACAGGCGTCACACCAATAGGCCCTTTTACCTATTGGCTTATTCATAGCTTTATCTTCCCCCGTCTCTTTTTCTTGATGGTAATAGAGGGAGAGTGCTGGTCAGCCTCAGCTTCTGGTTCGTGCTGCCTAAATTCTTGGCATGACTCCGCAACATTAAGTGGCGGTGGCACTATGGAAGGATATTCGGCAGAGCTAATCTTTAAAAAATAATCGTCAATGGCCTTAAGGATGGTGATAAGCAAGGTGTTCCGTGTTGTATCTTTCCGCAGTTCTGTGACCAAATTATCTACGAGTTTTAGCTTGGTGCCATGTTGCGAATAACATTGAAAAAAATCGGTATGTAAAAAACTTTCCAATGGCCTTTTAGTTGCTTTATTTTTCATATCAGCAGGTGGCAATTCGTCGATATGACTCATTACAGAGGAATCAAGCTCAACCACCAGGCCTTTTTTGTGGCGGGAGCGGTAAAAATTATAAAACATGTCCTTGAGCTTGTAGAGGTAGATGGAGCCATCCTCATCCATGCTGCGGATGAAAATAAAGGCCATGACCAGCTTGTAAGAGGTATTATTACGGCTCACCAGGTAGTTGGCAAAATCAGCTACCGGTTCCGGTAGAAGTTTAATAAGCCCTTGGCAGGTTCGCTGATGCCAATTTGGGGGGCGGTCATAAAAGCCTTCTCCGATGCTCGTAAATCTTGTCTCAAGGTTTAGGGCAGCAGTGATATTCTGTTCTGAAAATTTCCCCTGTAAGGCCGTGATAATATCCTGCCTTTTTTGCGGCAGGCCTTTTTCATCAATAAACTGTTCGACGGCCGTGGAAACGGAACGGTAACCATCTAGTCCCCATGATTTGAGGCCATAAGTGCCCCGGTTGATTATCTTTATGGAATCGTAACGTATAATGGCGGCATGAACATTGTGGTCTGAAATATCCTTGAAGTTTTTATTCGCTTGCCGGATACTGTTAGCAATCTCTCGAAAATGCATGGGCCCTCCATGGTTTTCCAAAATCTGGCAGGCGACATCTTCAAGGTTGTCACAATACTTCTCCCGCCATCGCTTAGAGGAAAGCACCACATCATCATGAAGCATCAACAAGCCATCGCTATTTTCCACTAAACGCTCAATAAACGCAGGATAAAATGTAGATACAGGTTTGCCTTCAGGGCATTGGGCCTTGCAATGATCACTCAGTCTGGCTGCCACAACCTGGATATGGAAAGATTCTGTCGTCTCAAAGTCAAATTTTTGCAACAGTTCCATTGGCACGCGGCAACTCTGGCAAGGAGAAGGGATTGTCAGTAGGTCGTCATCCTGCTTAAATACTGCATCCGGCTTTTTGAGAAGAAGAAATTGTCCTAAGGCTGGGGGAAAAGGAGGTGTTGGCCAGTCATAATGAGCCTGCAAAACAGTAGATAATGTTCCGAGCTTGACCAAACCGCCTCCCTTCATAACAAGCTCATCCAGCTGCTGCCAAAAGGAACGGAGTTTATCCAGATTCTGCTTTATGCGTAGCTTATTAAGTCCTTTTTTCAGAATTTGTCGAGTCCGCTCCCTTGTAATGTCAAATTGTTGGCCGAGTTCCTCCAGGGTCGGGGCTTTACCCTCAGTAAAACAGAACCTTTGTTTGAAAAGGTTTTGATTTCGCATACTTTTCAGGCATTGGCCGACGAAACACGCCACCATTGCATCATAGCTTGAGTAATCTACGGCATCTTGTTCTTCTAACTGACTATCGGAAAAGCAGAGCGAACGGACAGTATCCCTTACCTCTTTTAAACTCTTGCGGCCAAAACCCTTGATGCGCAGCAGTTCATCGCCAGGAGTAAGCATAACTTCGCCAATTGATAGTACCCCTAATCGTGTCAGAGCATTCGATGTCCGATGAGATATTATAACTTCAGAAAGCTTTGTTGTAGCGTGGAATCCATGGTGCAAATCTGTAACTGATACCCCCCTGAACCTTTGTGAAGAAAACAGAGGCAAAATTGCAAGAGAATGCTCCGTTGGCGGCAATGAGAGATGTTCTTGCTTGGCTTCATTAGCACACAGCTCACAAACTACATCTTGCAATTCCCGAAGGCATTTTTTACCAAAGTTGGGCTGTTTCAGAAGCTCTGAACCTGGCGTGAGCATCACTTCGCCGATGGTCTCCAATTGCAGTTCATCAAGAATATTTAAGGTGCGTACAGAGAGGGCAAGATCTTTATTTTTTAAATTACCCTGGAAACCAGGGTGAAGCTGTTCCACTGCAAATTCATGCAATCTTTTAAAGGAAAAAAGGGGAAGTCGTTCAATAGAAGAGTCTTCTGGCGGAGCAGCTAATTGCTTCTCAAGCGGAAGTGGCGGCGAGGGTACACCATCAGAACAGTTTTCAGCAAGAAAGGTTAAGATTTCACGGACCGTTTTTCTGCCACAATTAGGGAAGCTAACCAGCTTTTCTTCTGTTAGAGAGGTGAAATCATCAAGTGAATAACAATTTTGTAAAAGGACATTGGTGGCTCGGACAGAAAAATTTTCATTTTGAACAAACCGAACAAAACCGTCATGGGCATTTTCCCGTGACGGCATATCCTTTTTAGGTACTCCAATATGATTCTGTATATGTAGTTCTTGAATTATAATATGCTTCTTTTGTGGAAGCCCCTTTTCATCAATAAGTTTTTCAATAGAACTTGAGGATGTCTCCTTGTTCTTCTTTTTTTCTGTTAACTTAATTGAATCTGGCTTGGCTTGCAATATTTCGTTTAATATTTCTTTTTCTTTCGTTAGCATGTTTTGGAAACATGAAAGTTCATCTATTGTTTGCTTATGCCCTTTTTCAGTATAGTAAAGTTTTTTTACGTTAACGCTAAGAAAAGAAGAACAATCATTAATATCGTTTATTGTTAAAGCATGTTGGGCTTTTTCTGATAGGTCATAATCCGTTATAGCTTTATGAAAGTCTTGGTCCATAATTTAATTGGCCTGGTTTAAAATCGGGTAACACATAGGTTGTAAAATATAGTGAAAACCATAATTTCGATGATCCAGTTTTTTGATCTTGCATTTTAAATAAGCCCTTTTATCAATCCTTTTGGGCTTTTTGTGACTTACCTGACGGCTTCATGGTATTATTTAAATTGCCTGTTATGTTGGCATATCTTAAAGTCAGGCTATCGACATAACGTGGGATAGTTTGACTCGGTTGATGAGAGTTTTGCAATACCTAATCCTCATGAACCGGGGGGGGCTGGAGAAGCCTTGTTTTAAAGGGTCTCCCGGCTTAAATCGGTAGCCTCAAGTCAAGTTCTAAAAACTGGATTATCAAGTATAACATTATTCCCATGGTCGCATAATACGTAATTTTTTTTAAAACAAAAAGTCAATGCAAATAATATGCCGTGTATTTTCCAGTGTTTCCACTAATATGCCATCCATATATAAAAGGCTGATAGTTTTCGCTATATTCCTTCACAAAAATAGGCTCATGCAACTTTCGCTCAAAGAGTTGTTGACAATTTAGGGAGAATTTTTGCTATTTTTTGTCATCTCCGGGATTTCGGAGCTGTTTTAGAAAAAAATCCATAGCACGGTTAAGGCCTGCAATAATGCAGTATTTCAATTTATTTTTCCGGAGTTCCTAAGGCTTCTCTACCAGACAGTTCATCCAAACAATCCCGTCCCTTCCCAGACCATCCTCGGAAATCATAGTCCGGATAATCTGCAGGTTGCATTTCAGGCATAAATTTTTCCAACCGTCCGGTGAAAGTGTTGTGAAGCTCCGGTTTTTAGAATCAAACTCATTTGTGATGACATCATCCCGCCGGGCCGGAACATAGAGTGCAAATCGGCCCTTTGCTGTCTGGACTTGGGGTAGGACCAATCAAGAAGTCTGGCAATAAAGGGTTTAGTTCAAAAAGCCCCCCTTTCTTTAATACTTCAACTCATGTTTTTAAGAGCCAAAAAGGCACTCTAAAAAAGCTGAACCACTGTGGCCGTTATGCCACAGCAGTAAGTTTATCTGTGCGGTCTTCCAGAGTTTTGATGATTTCCTGAATAGAATCAACTGCCTGTTCATCAAAATAGACCTCACCGCATTGTTGACAAACCCAGGCAGGTACACTGTCCAATGTTAAGTGGTATCCCTTTTTATCAATATGAAAAGGTGCCGTACCTTTGATCATTGTTCCCTGGCAATGCATACATTTCATTATTTATTTTTTCCTTGTTTTGAATATAACAAAAGTGTTCCCATTTGCTATAAATGACGGCTGTTTCAGAAACGACTACTCCCCCAGCCTAAAGGCATATATCAAAGCGGCCTAAAGCTTTTCTACCAGACAGTTCATCCAAACAATCCTGCCCCTACCCAGACCATCCTCGGAAATCATGGTCCGAACAATTTGTAGATTGTGTTTCATGCATAAATTTTTCCACCCATCCGGAGAAAGTGTTGTGAATCGCCGGCCTTTAGAATCAAACTCATTTGTGATGACATCATCCCGCCGGGCGGGGACTGAAAATACAAACCGGCCCCTTGTAGCAAGAAGAAAATTAACAGCAGATATTGTATTTTCAATTTCCTGGATGGATAGATGCATTAGAACGGCAACGGCATATATTCCGTCAAATACCCCTAAGGCACTTGAAAGTCCATCCGGCAGTTTCAAGTGAACCACATGTGCCGCAAGTTCGGGGTGGTGTAGTTTTGCCTGTTCAACCATTGATGCGGAGCCATCTGTCGCCAGCACCCTGAACCCCTGGCTGACCATAAAAGCGGCATCCCTGCCGGAGCCGCAACCAAGCTCCAGAAGTCTGCCGCCCGGTTCCAGGCTGGATGAAAGAAAATCATGCAGTTGTGTGACATTCGCAGATTCATACCTCTCAGCCACTTTCAAGGAATTTTGATTGTAATACTTTAAGGTTGAATGGCCCATGACTGATATTTTATTGATGATTTTGATTAATATCAATTGAAAAAAGGAACGCCGGTGATCAACTTAACGGCAACTTGAAAACGAGATTTCAGACCGGTAAGGCATTACAGCCTTGGGTGTATAGGTCCAAATGGCCGGGGATGAAAGTCAGCGGACAAAATTAACGCCGATACCGGTGGGGCTGATTCGGGTGATCCGGCCGTTCCGCCGCTGGGGGCCAGCCTCCTTGGTTTGAAAGGTCATAACGATTAAATCGTTTTTTTTGTATTTTTCCGGTGTCCTGGATTGGATGAAAATGCCGGAGTAACTCAGATCCTGGGCCTGTGTTTTATACAGGGAGCCTTTGTTTATAAAGTCTACAAAACCATGGAATTCAGCTCTGGGGTAACTGCGGCGTTCCGACCCTTTCGGACCTTCCGGCAGAGGGGCGGCTGGTTCGGTTTCTCTCCAGGCTTCCGGGAAATCTTCGTCTATAATGTTATTGTACTTGATGACATAAATATTTTTTGCGGTGGCATTGTCCGAAGCCTGTTTAAATCGTCTGTAAAGCTTAAGAAGTTGGACGCATAAAAAGACCGAGATCAGAGAAATTATGAGGGTGAAAATAATATTTAATGGTGTCATCTGTTATTCTCTGCATTTATTAGCAACAAAATTCGTATTTGTGTCTTAAGGGCCATGGAAACAATAAAATCTACCATAGGGATTATCTTTTTACCCGTCTTCTTCGTTGCATCAATGGGCACATATTTCGAATATGCTCCCATTAATGCGCCTTGAAGACGGGCAAAAATCCTTCGTCCTAATGGTGGATTTTAAAATTTTCATGGCCCTAACTTGATATCAAGTGAAAATTGGTGATACCAATTGTTGTTTGTTTTAAAGATTATTTTTTAACAGTCATCCCCTGGAGGATAGCCTTGACCTGATTTCCGTCAGCAAGTTTGCCGAAATGTTTCATCACAGTCCCCATGGCCTGCATGGGGCTTTTGACGGCAGAAAAATCCACATTGCTTTTGATCCAGGCTTCAATCTCTTCTGTGGTCGCCATTTTGGGCAGATAAGATTCTAAAAGTGCCAGATAATCAGATGATGTTTCTTTTTTAATCTCCAGTACGGTTTTTTCTGATTTGACGAACTTTCGGATGATATTATGGATATCCTCATCCGTGATCTCTTCCGGGGTTTTGGCCCGGGTGGATTTCTTCCCGCTTTCAAGGGTGATGGGAACTGTGATTTCGGGAAACGCCCCCATAATCAGGCGCATGGTATCCCGAACTTGAGTGTCTTTGTTTATCATGGATTTTTTCATATCTTGCCGAATTTTATTATAGAGGGAAATTCCCGTTGATGCATCCCATCCATATTGGGCGGTTTTGTCTGCCATTGCTTGTATTCTCCTTTAAAAGGGTTCGAGGTTATTGTTTTTTCCAATATTTACCACTATTCAAAAGAAATAAATAGAGCGGCGATTTAATCCTACTTGATCAAAAAAAAATTTATGCTCTTGTACAGTCTGTCTTTTTTTGGGGAGCACAAGCCAACCATAAAAGTAGAGCTTTTTACGAGTCCATCATTATAGATTGACAAGAATTAAGCCGTTTGTTTTAATTTATAAATGGACTCCTTTGATCAGATTATTAAAACCATATCATTGAGCATGGGCGCGGCATGGGCTAGCGGAATCAACCTGTATGCCACGGTATTTGTTTTGGGCTTTCTGGGTGCAACCGGCAACCTGGTGCTGCCCCAAAATCTTCAAATATTATCCGATCCTGCGGTGCTGTGGGCGTCCGGGTTCATGTATTTTGTGGAGTTTTTTGCAGATAAAACCCCCGGGGTGGATACGGGGTGGGATGCCATCCACACCTTTATCCGGATTCCAGCCGGCGTGATGATTGCCGCAGGTGCTGTGGGCGATGTCAATCCTTCTTTGGCCCTTGCTGCCGGAATCCTGGGCGGTGGTTTGGCCACGGGCAGCCATCTGACAAAGTCGGGTTCCCGACTGCTGATCAACGCTTCCCCTGAACCCTTTTCTAACTGGACTGCTTCGGTACTCGAAGATGTGGCCGTCATTGGTGGCATTCTGGTAGCGATTCATAATCCCATTTTATTTTTGATTCTTCTGATTGGCTTTATCTGTCTGGTTGTGTGGCTGCTGCCTAAAATATGGCGGGGTATTAAAATGCTTTTTGCAAAAATTAAAAGCTTTTTTAACAGGGACGTGCCTCGGCAGATTCCGTGATTGCTGATACCTGAACACGGGATGTGCGCAGCCTGTTTCGTTTTTTGGGGATTGGTTCTAACGTCGGCCGCTGTAGGGGCAGGCCACCGTGCCTGACCTAAAGAGGGCAACCACAGAGGGATTGCCCCTACGAAAAATGGCCTACAATAGAATCAAGCCCGTTTTTTTGAAGGCCTTCAGTTTTTCAAATCATATTTTTTACTGCAGGAAAATATTAGGATAACACATAATGAGAGTATTATTTTGGTATTGTGATAAATTTGCCTGGACCCCTACGATAAAAACCCTTGATCAAGTTCCAATATCAAAGCCGGATGGAAAAAATAAAGTTGTCGTAGCTTTTGTCCATATCGAACCAAAAGATGTTGGGCAAGGTAGTTCATCGGAGACCAAACTTGTGAAAAATGCCAAATGGCTGGCCAGGAAATGGAATGTTAACAAGATTTTGCTCCATTCGTTTACCCACCTCGGAGAAGAAAAAGCTGATCCTGATCAAGCCAAGCTGCTTTTAGAAAGAGTGCATCAAAGACTTTTGACGGCAGAATATGACGCATCCTTGACAGCCTATGGATACTACAACGACTTGGTCATCGAAGCTCCTGGCCATCCCTTGGCGCGGATTTATAAAGAATTTTAGAACCATGAATAGACCTTTTGTTGGTGTCGCAGTGATCGTTACCTAAAATAATAAAGTGTTATTGGGTAAAAGGAAGGGAGCTCATGGGCTTTTTCTGGAGGTCATTTAGCCAGGTAGCTAGGTAGGGTGGACAAAGGCGCAGCGTTGCCCACCTTACCGCGCTGTTTCCTTCCCCAAAGTCCGCTTGACAGGGGGATCTTATTGCGCAATCATACATCTTGTGTTGAGGTGCCCGTTTGGGCCTAACAGGGAATCCCGTTAGAATCGGGAGCGGTCCCGCCGCTGTAACCGGGGACAAAACCTGCATATTGTCACTGTTCGTTTTTTTAAGGCGTATGGGAAGGCGCAGGTATTTGGATGATCCGGGAGCCAGAAGACCTGCCTGAGCTGATGATGTGCGTTATGCAAAGGGAATTGCCGGCGCAGACATAAATATTACAGGGCCAAGAAAACTGGGTGCAGCCCTTCAAGTCATAAAAGGCTTGAAGGGCTGTTTTGTTTTTTTGGGGGTTGTTTTATACGCTTTGCGGGATCGCGCCTCCTGGGGGAGTATGGCGGCAGGAATGTATGGACAAATACGTTTTTGTCGGTTTTTGTTTTTAATGTAGTATTAAGGAGAACGTTATATGAGAAAGTTGATTTCCGCAGCAATTGTTTTGGCCATGGTTTTGTGTGCGGCAAATGCATATGCCCACAAAGAAGCAAGAGATATGAAAAAAGGCATTCTGCTGGTGGCGTTTGGTACCAGCGAAGCCTCTGCAAAGATCTCTTTTCAAAACATTGAGGCCAAAGTGAAAAAGGCGTTTCCCGGCGTTGATGTGGTCTGGGCCTATACCTCCCATATCATCCGGCATAAACTGGCCAAGCAGGGTGAGCTGACTCTTTCTACGGCCCAGGCTCTGGCCAAAATGATGGATGAAGGATACACCCATGTGGCAGTGCAGTCCCTTCATACCATTCCGGGGGAAGAGTTCCATGAGCTGACCATGACCGTGAATGGTTTCAAAGCCATGCCCGGTGGTTTTGACAGGCTCATTTTGGGATTTCCCATGCTGGGGACCCAGGACACAGTTGCCAAAGCGGTTGATGCTGTCTTTGCCACGCTGCCCAAGGCCCGTAAGGCCAACGATGCTGTTGTACTCATGGGGCATGGCACCCACCATCCGGGGAATATTTATTATTCTGCCATGAACTGGCAGCTTCAGCAAAAAGACCCCAACATTATCATGGGCACTGTGGAAGGGTATCCTGAACTTGGGGATGTCATTGCCTGGCTTAAGGAAAGAAAGACTGGAAAAGTCTGGTTAATGCCCTTTATGTCGGTTGCCGGTGATCATGCAAAAAATGATATGGCCGGCGACGAAGAAGATTCCTGGAAATCCCAGCTTACCAAGGTGGGATTTTCCTGTCAGACTGTGCTTAAAGGTACGGCTGAGTATGATGAATTTGTCGACATCTGGGTGGGTCAGCTGACAAAGGCAATGGCACATTTAGGAACCGGTCTTAATTAGCTTGCATGTTTTGCTATTTCCGGGAGCGCGGGCGTCCCGCCTGCATGTCCCAAGTGTTGTAAAGATGCGGGCGAGACGCCCGCGCTCCTATGTTAAGTTATTTCGGACTCATTCCTAAAATAATAATTGAAAGGACGGTTGTTGACTATGCCGGCTCTAACAGGCATAAAAAATTCTTCCGCCCGGGTGGCGATTGGTCTTGGCGTCGTGTTGGGCGGGGTCATTGTTTTGTCTGCGGCTATGGGCGTGGTTCGCCTGCCTTTTGTACAGGTATTGGCCGTGATCTGGGAAAAGCTCTGGAGCCTAAGGCCTGTGGATGCGCTGGCTTCGGCCATTATCTGGGATGTGCGCCTTCCCAGAATTTTGACGGCCGCCATTGTGGGCGCCGGCCTTTCTGTTTCCGGGGTGGTGTTCCAGGGGATTTTGAGAAATCCTCTGGCGGATCCCTATACCCTTGGCATTTCAGCAGGTGCGGCCTTTGGGGCCTGTGTGGCCTTTTTTTTCAATATGAGTTACTTTCAGGGGTTGAGTGTGGGGTTATGCGCCTTTGCCGGTGCCGTTATGACGTTGGCCGTGGTGCTCTACCTGTCCGGCGGCACTGCCGGCGGGTATTCATCCAACAACCTGATTCTTTCAGGTATTATCGTTGCCGCTATTCTTTCAGCCGGGATCAGTTTTTTAAAATATGCGGCGGATGAACGGGTCTCCGTGATCATTTTCTGGCTTATGGGTAGTTTTGTCGCCAAAACCTGGATGGATGTGGGGCTTTCCTTTGCCTTTGTGAGCATCGGCGTTGCGGTATGCCTGTGTTTTGGCCGGGACTTGAATCTTATGGCTTTGGGCGACCGGGCTGCCGCTTCCCTTGGCGTGGATGTGAGAAAATCCCGTTTGATTCTTTTGGCCGCTGCGTCGCTCATGGCGGCAGTGTGTGTGTCCGTGTCCGGCATCATAGGATTTGTGGGGCTTTTGGTGCCCCATATGATGCGCGGGATTGTGGGTGCCGACAATCAGTGGTTGATGCCGGTTTCCCTTCTGGCAGGGGCGGTGCTGCTGCTGTGTGCGGATACTTTTACCCGGGCCGTACTACCTTCGGAGTTGCCCATTGGGGTGCTCACCGCATTAATCGGGGGGCCGTTTTTCTGTTATGTGTTTAAACGGCAATTTTCCGGAAAAAACAGGTTCTAAGGCTTATGGGATATACATTAAAGGATATCTGTTTTTCTTATGAAACCCGATCCATTTTTTCAGGGATTAGTCTGGAAATGGAGACCGGGGGCTTTCATGGTGTACTCGGGGCCAACGGCAGTGGAAAAACCACCCTGCTTGACCTGATTACAGGACACCTGAAGCCGGAAAGCGGTAATATCCTGCTGGACGGCAGGCATCTGGATGATTTCGACGCCGGTGAACTGGCAAAAAAATGTGCGCTGTTGCCCCAGGATTTTCGGGTGAACTTTCCCTTTACCGTGGCCCAGGTGGTGATGATGGGGCGATATCCCCATCTGGGCCGGTTCAGTGCGCCGGGTGCAAAGGACCGGGAACTGGTGGACCAGGCCATGGCTGCCACGGGGATCAGCGATTTTTCCCGTCGCCATGTCACGGAATTGTCCGGCGGAGAACGCCAGCGTGTGGTATTTGCCAGGGCCCTGGCCCAGGATGCTTCCTATCTGATTCTGGATGAGGCCACCTCCAATCTGGACATTGGCCATACCCTGTCGCTTATGACCCTGGCTGCGGACAGGGTTAAAAATAAGGGTCTGACGGTGATCAGTGTGATGCAGGATCTTAATCTGGCCGCCCGGTTTTGCCGGTCCCTGCTGTTTTTAAAAAATGGGCGGGTCGCAGCCCATGGGCCGGTGGACGAGGTGTTCACGGAATCAGTGATTAAAGAGGTGTTTGACGTGTCATCCAGAGTTTATTTCGATGAAATTATCCACTGCAAACAGGTGGTGTTTTTATGAAGATCATTAATTCCATAATTATTATATTTTTTTCATTTTTTCTGTTCTGGGCCGTGCCCGAGCAAAGTCATGCCGGTAATGTTGTTGCGGATGCCGGCGGACGCAGCATTAAGGTTGATGCGCCTTTTACCCGGGTTATCAGCCTGTATGGTGCCCATACCCGGAATTTGAAAAAATTGGGACTTGATGATGAAATTATCGGTATCTGTCCCATGGACAAGTGGGCGGGGAAACCGATATTTTCCTACCATGACGGGCTTGAAAAATTTCTGGCTGCCCGATCGGACCTGGTTTTGATCCGGCCCATGATCGACCGGGCTTATGTTGCCCTGGTAAAGGGTATGGAAAGAGCCGGTATTGTTGTTGTTTCCCTTCAGCCCGGCAGTGTGGAGGAGATGTTTGACTACTGGCTGGCCCTGGGCACTCTGACCGGCAAGGTTAATCAAGCACAGCAGATGGTCTCCGCATTCAAGGATGAAGTCGCCCGGATTTTGGCGGTAACCCGGGCTATCCCGGATAAAAAACAGGTCTATTTTGAGGCCATTCATTCCCGGATGAAAACCTTTACCCCCGGTTCCATGGCCATCTTTGCTTTGGAAACAGCGGGCGGTGTAAACCTTGCCCAGGACGCGCCCTCCGTAAGAGATACCAATATCGCCTTTTACGGCAAGGAGCGGATTTTATCCCATGCCCATGAAATTGATGTTTTTTTAGCCCAGAAAGGCGCCATGAACCAGCCCACAATCGAGATGATCAAAAATGAGCCCGGTTTTGATGTGATCCGGGCGGTAAAGGAAAATCAAATTTTCATTGTGGACGAAAAGATCGTATCCCGGCCCACCATGGATTTGCTCAAAGGCATTCACACCATTGCAGACATGCTTTATCCCGGGGTATTTGAAAATGGCGGTGTGCAATGAAAGGGATTGTGGTTGCAGGCGTTCACTCCGGGTGCGGAAAGACCACCATCACCCTGGGGCTGATGGCGGCATTCAAGCGCCGTGGATTGCATGTTGCGCCCTTTAAGGCGGGACCTGATTTCATTGATCCGGGGTACCACACCACCATCACAGGGGTTGCTGGCCGTAATTTGGATGGTTGGATGCTTAAAAAGCAGACCAACCTGGAAATTTTTCGACAAAACACCGGGCAGGCTGACATTGCCGTGGTGGAAGGAGTGATGGGCCTGTTTGACGGGTATGACGGCAGGACCGAGGCCGGTTCCACGGCCCAGCTGGCCAAATGGCTGGACCTGCCCGTGCTCCTGGTGGTGGATGCCCGGAGTATGGCCCGCAGTGCCGGGGCCTTGGTCCAGGGATTTGAAAATTTTGACCCGGACCTTAAATTCGCAGGACTTCTATTCAACAAGGTGGGTAGTCCCGTCCATCTAGACTATCTGATCCAGGCCCTGGAAGGCAATGTAAAGATGCCATGTCTTGGCGGGGTGGGCCGGAACCCGGACATTGAAATTCCTTCCCGGCACTTGGGCCTTGTCACCAGTGATGACCATGGGATTGACGGTCAGATGCAGGATGTCCTGGCCGATCTGGTAGAAAATTGCATGGACCTTGATGCGTTACTGGATTCATTGCCCTGGATTCCCACAGATACGCCGACGCCCCCCGAAAAGAAACCGGCGCTTGTGCGTATTGCCGTGGCCCGGGATGCGGCATTCTGCTTCTATTATCCTGAAAATATAGAACTGCTGGAACAGGCCGGTGCACAGATTATTTATTTTTCACCGCTGTCGGACCCGGATCTTCCGGATAACATAGACGGCTTGTATCTTGGTGGCGGATATCCGGAACTGCATGCCCGAATCCTTGCGAAAAATATCGGATTCAAGCAGGCTGTATCCCAGGCATGCAAAAACGGTATGCCCATTTATGCCGAGTGCGGCGGGTTCATGACCCTTTGCCGTAATCTGGAAGATTTAGACGGGCAATACCACGACATGGTCGGATGTTTTGGGTTTACCTGCCGCATGTCTAAAACATTGCGAGCCCTTGGATATCGGGAAATTACGTTGAACCGGGACACGATTCTTGGCCAGACAGGTGTGACGGCCCGGGGACATGAGTTTCATTACTCCAGCCTGGATGACCATGGGGAAAAAAGCGTGTACAATGCCAGTGACCGGACCGGCGGCACCCGCGCCGTGCCGGGTTTTGAAAAGAATCGGACCCTTGGCAGCTACCTGCACCTGCATTTTAAAAGCAATCCGGATGTGCCGCAAAATTTTGTACAGGCGTGTTTTCAATATCAAAAAGAAAGGAAAACTTTTCGTAAATGAAGCCCCATGAAATTGAAGCAAAAAGCTTTGCCATCATTGACGCGGAGGCCGGTCCCCACAATTTTAACCCGGATGAGTGGAAGATTGTGCGGCGTATGATTCATACCACAGCGGATTTTGAATATATGCAGATGGTCAGGATCTCCAACAATGCTGTGGCGGCAGGGATCAACGCCATCCGCAGCGGATGCACCGTGATTACCGACACCAATATGGCCAAAACCGGCATCCGCAAAGACCTTTTAGCAAGTTTCGGCGGCAGGTGTGAATGCCTCATGGCTGATCCCCAGGTGGCGACCCAGGCAAAGGAAAGAGGGGTGACCCGGGCCCGTGTAGCGGTGGAAAAGGCCGCACATATGATGGAAAACGGCATTTATGTGGTGGGTAACGCCCCCACGGCTTTGCTTCATCTGCTGGATATGATAAAAAACAAAGAGGCTGATCCGGCCCTTGTTGTGGGACTTCCCGTGGGGTTTGTCAATGCGGCGGAATCCAAGGCAGCCCTGATGGAAACCAACATGCCTTATATTACAAATGTGGGGCGCAAAGGCGGCTCCAATGTGGCGGCAAGTGTGATTAACGCGTTGGCACTGATTGCAGGAGATAAGGTTGCCGGTGAAAGGACGTAAAATGACCCAAGGTATTTTGTACGGCATTGGTGTGGGCCCCGGAGACCCGGATTTCATCACCTTGAAAGCCGTTGAAATTTTGAGTCAGGTGGACATGGTGTTTGCCGCGTCCTCTGCAAAAAATTCCCACAGCCAGGCGGCTGAGATCGCCAAACCCCATTTAAAGGCGTCTGTGCCCATTCAAATATTGCCCTTTCCCATGACCCGGAGCAGGCAGGCCATGGAAGCCGTGTGGCAGGATAATGCCGAAATCGTCATTAAGGTGCTGGAGCAGGGCAAAAATGCCGCCTTTATCACCCTTGGCGATTGCATGACCTATTCCACTTACGGATATCTGCTTAAGTCTATCCGGAAGTTGGCCCCGCACATTGAGATCTGCTCCATTCCCGGCATCACTTCCTACCAGGCGGCAGCGGCCCGCATCAATACGCCTCTGGTGGAAGGCGAGGAGTCCATGACCCTTTTATCCGGTGTCATGGGCGGGGACAAGTTCCGGGAAATCAGCGATCATACGGACAATGTGGTTTTTCTTAAAGCGTATAAAAATGCCGGTGACATTGTAACGGCTTTGGATGAGGCAGGCATGGCGGAAAAAAGTGTGGGCATTGTCAAATGCGGGCTTGAAGGTGAGCAGATTGTCCGCAATGTTAATGTGTTTCAGGAGAAGAAACCCGATTACTGGACCTTGATCATATCCAAGAAAAGCGGGCATTGCCTTGAATCCTAAGAAAAAAAAGAATAATGGCCTGATGCTTTTAATCGGGTTTTTGATAACAGGAATCGTGCTTGCCGCGGGTCTTGCCTGGGTGGAGGGTGTTACTGCGGCAAAGCTGCCGGGCCGTCTGCTTTTACCCCTTTGCCGGATGCTGGCCTTTGTCGGCATTGGCCTTGTGGTGGCCCAAGCCATTGATGACACGGGCTGGACCCGCAAACTGGGTGCTTTAGCTGCCCCGGTATTCCGGTTTGCCAATCTGGGCAACCGATGTTCTGCCGCATTTACGGCGGCTTTTTTTTCAGGGGTGTCGGCCAATGCCATGCTCCTGGATTTTTACAAGGAAAAGCAGATCACCCGGCGTCAGCTTTTTTTGACCAACTTCATCAATCAGTTCCCGGCCTTTTTTCTGCACCTGCCCATGACTTTTTTTATTGTGGTGCCCTTAACGCGCACGGCAGGGTTGCTCTATTTCCTTTTGACCTTTCTGGCGACCTGCGTTCGTACGTTTTTGTTCATCCTGTTCGGACGCTTTTTTGTGGCGCCCCCAAATATAGCGCCTGTCGTGAGTGATGATGTCCAGGCCGGGGATGCCCAGGGCATGTCAAAAAAGAAAAATCCTTTGATGCAGTCTTTAAAGAAAAAGCTTCCCGCCCGGTTTTCCCGGGTGATGGCCTTTGTGGTTCCGATCTACACCGTGGTGTACGTGCTGACCGCGGCCGGTGCCTTTGATGCCGTTGAAAACTTTATGACCCGGTTTGCCGTGCAGAATTTTGTCCCGGCCCAGTCTTTAAGCGTGGTGGTCTTGAGTTTTGCCGCGGAGTTTACGGCAGGGTTTGCCGCGGCAGGCGCCTTGATGGATGCCGGCACCATCACCGTGAAACAGACCGTGATTGCACTGCTTTTAGGCAATATCATTGCGTTTCCCATCCGGGCCATCCGGCATCAGTTACCCCGGTACATGGGCATTTTTTCACCGGGTATGGGACTTGCCATGTTATTGATGGGCCAGGGGTTCCGGATGGCAAGTATTATTTTTGTGGGACTGGTGTATTGGTTTGTCGGATAGAGAGACGAAAAATTTACGTCAGGGATTTACTACGGGCACGGCAGCTGCGGCTGCGGTAAAAGCGGCCTTGGTATACCTGTTTACAAAGCAGGTTCCCGGATCGGTAAACATCAATCTGCTTAACGGTCAGGTTCTTGAGGTGCTCGTTGACTTGGTATCTCCACACAATGGTCTGATCCGGGCCGTGGTGGTTAAGGATGCCGGGGATGACCCGGATATTACCCACCGGGCCCGGATTGGTGCTGTGGTGGGCCTGACAAATGACCCCGGGATGGTGCAGATCACCGGCGGCAAAGGTGTGGGCATGGTCACTAAGCCCGGCCTTGAGGTCCCGCCGGGAGAACCTGCCATCAATCCCGGCCCCCGGAAGATGATCCGTGAATCCGCCTTGCAGATACTCAATGCGTATCATAGTAATGCCGGGGTGAGCGCTGAAATTTTTGTGGAGAACGGCGAAGCGCTGGCAGAAAAAACCCTGAACCGCCGATTGGGCATAGAAGGGGGCTTGTCCATTCTGGGCACTACAGGACTTGTAAAACCCTTGTCCCACGAGGCCTACACCGCCACCATCCGCTCGGCCATGTCCGTGGCCCGGGCGTGTGGGTGCGTTCATGTCGTTTTGACCACAGGACGGCGATCCGAGCGGTTTTCCCAAGCATTTTTTTTTGATCTGTACGAGTCGCATCCAGAGGCGTTTATACAGATAGGGGATTTTTTCGGCATGTCCATGGAATGCCTTGCTGAAAATAAAATTCCCAATGCCACCCTGGCCGTGTTTTTCGGCAAAGCCCTGAAAATGGCCCAGGGGTTTGTCCATACCCATGCCGCCAAGTCGGATCTCACCATGGACTGGTTGGCGGATGTGGTCAAAGAAGAGACCGGCAATAATACCCTGACCCGGGAGGTTTTAAATGCCAACACGGCCCGGCATGCCTTTGGGATGGTCTGGCCCGGTTACCCCCGGGTGCTGGAAAAAGTAGGCGCAGCCATGATACGGGCTGCCGAAAAATTTTGCCCGGCACCGTGCCGGTTCAGGGCCATTATTTATGACTTTCAAGGGGCTGTTGCCTTTGATTCCCGTCAATGAACATAAACTTAATTAAGGAGATGCCATGGAGAGCCCGGACAATTTGGAAGAATATCCCCCTAGGAAAATTCATCCAACCTCAGAATTTATAAAAAAAGTCAGGTTGCCAAAGTCCAAATTTAAAATACCGCGCACCATCAAGATCCTCACGGTGCTGGTGATACTTGCCGTTTTGGCATATGGTTCGTTTCTGGAGTATATTCGGCCCTATGAATACGGCATAAAGGTCAATAAAATCGGTTTTCACCGTGGCGTGCAAAAAAAAGTTTATGAAACAGGTCTTTACCTGGTGCTTCCCTTTGGTATTCAGGAAATGCACAAGCTGCCAAAGGCATTGCAGGTTTTGGAGTTGACCAACTCTGCCGAGACGACCGCCTATGATACCAGAATAGAAAGAGCTGCCCATATTCAGACCTCTGACGGATTTTTCGTGGATGTGGATGTCTCCATCATTTATCGCATCAATGACCCCTACAAGGTTTTTACCGACATTGGTCCCGGCCGGCTGTTTGAAGACAACGGCATTATCCCGAAAACAGAGCCTGCCCTTAAAAACAGTCTCGGAAAGCTGACCACCGAAGAGTTTTTCAACAGCCCCATGAGAGTTGAAAAAGCCCTGGCGGCAAAGCAGGAGTTAAATGAAGAACTCAAAGAGAAGGGTATCGTGGTCGAGCATGTTCTGGTCCGTTATTTCCAGTACAGCGATGAAATTCAGAAAAATATTGAAGAAAAGAAACTCAAAGACCAGCTTGTTTTTAAAAATCAGGCAGAGGCCAGGGCTGCCATTGAGGGTGCCAAATTGACCAAAATTGAACAGGAAGGCAAGGTGCTCGTCGCTGTTGAGCTTGAAAAGGGAAAAGCCTATGTCACCAAAAAAGATGCTGAAAAGGATCTGTACTACAGAAAAAAAATTGCTGAAGCGGATCTTCTTGTAAAATTGGCTGAAGCGGAACAAATTCGTTTGAAAAATGAAGCACTCCAGGGGAAAGGGGCTGAACGTATGGTCGGGCTGAAAATGGCCGAGGTGTATAAAGGCATTGATGTTGTCATTCTGCCCAGTGACGGGCCATCCGGGGTCAACCCCCTTGACTTGAACAATGCCCTGGAACTTTTTGATGTCCGCAGCAAAGGAGGTGCCAGATGAAAAAATTGATTCTTTTGTTGGCCGTTATGGTTTTGATTCTGCCGGCCGGTTGCGTTCCCCATTCAACAGACAGCACAGAGGTGGGTGTCAGAACAATAAAATTTTCATTTTTTGGGAAAAAGGGCGTGGAAGAAAAATATTATGCCCCGGGTTCCACCTATTTTTTTATGCCCTTTATCAATGACTGGCATACCTTTGATACCAAGCTTCAAAATCTTGAAATGACCTATGACGCTAATAAAGGCGATAGAAGAACCCGGGATGATCTGCTGTTTAAAACCATAGACGGCAATGACATCAGCCTTGATGTCATCATCGTATATAAAATTGATCCTGCAAAGGCCCCCTATATCTTGCAGCATGTGGCAAAAGACGACATGGATCTTCGACAGAAAGTTGTGCGCACCATTGTCCGAAGCAAACCCCGGGACATTTTTGGCGAATTGAAAACAGAAGAATTTTACGTTGCGGCAAACAGGGGCGACCAGGCCCGGAAAACAAAAGAATATCTGCAAAAGATGTTCAAACCCATGGGCATTGTCATTGAAAAGGTGCTGACCAAGGACTACCGGTTTAACCCCAAATACCAGAAAGCCATTGAGGATAAAAAGGTGGCTGACCAACTGGTCGAAAAGAACAAGTCTGCCCAGCATGCAGTCCAGGAAGAGTACGTCCGTAAACTCGAAGAGGCCAGGGGCGAAGTCAACGGGATGATCGCCGATGTGGACGGAGAGTTCATGAAATCCAAAATTGAGGCAGATGTCTATTATGAAAAACAGCAGCTTCTTGCCCAGGCCATTAAGGCCGAAGGGGAGGCCCAAGCCAAGGGCATTCAAGAGATGAACAATGCCATGGCCAGTGGCGGAGGGGAAGCTTTGGTCAAGTTGAAAATTGCTGAAGCCCTTCAGGGCAAAAAATTGATTCTTTTACCGGTATCCGAAGGCGGAATGAATTTGAAAACAACCAATATAAATGAACTTATTCAAACCATGGGGGTTCAGGGGCTTGGTAAAAAATAAATCCTGCATTTTGGTGTATTTAGGAATGAGTCCGAAATAACTTAACCTGGGAGCGCAGGCGTCCCGCCTGCGCTCCCGGATGGCAAAGTGGGCAAGTTCTTTAAGACCCGTTCTTTAGTTTCATTGTTTAAACCCTCTAAGCACAAGATAAAAAAAGTATGTTTAAATTCATTATCAAAAGTTTTCTTTTGTTATTTGTTCTTGCGGTGGTGGCCTGTCCGTTTCTTTTTTTATTTGGTGCGATTGATAAAAGTTCTGCCGTGGGCAAACCAACAGAGCTGTCATTTGATCAGGTCAAGCGCATGGAGCAACTGGTTCGTCGTTACAAACCCGATTCCATGGCGGTCAGACAGTCCCGGCAGGTGAAAATTTCCGAACAGGATTTAAATTTGATGGCCGCTTACGGTGCCTCCCAGTTTGTTGACCAGGTTGCGATTTTTCCTCGGATCCGTTTGTCTGATCCTTTTATAAAAATCAGTACCACAGTGCAGATTCCCCAGACCCCTTTGGGCGAATATATCAACACGGCATGTGTCCTGAAAATAGAGAACGGCAGGCCCCGGGTTCATTCCATAAGTGTCGGGTTTTTTACATTACCCGGTTCCCTGGTCACATCTGTTCTGTCTTTTTTGGGCCAGGCCCTGCTTGCACCTGATACTTATAAATTGGTTTTGCAGAATCTGGATGCCCTGCAATCGGTTGCAATAAGTCGACAGCAGTTAAGTTTTACTTATGACTGGAACCCGGATGCTCTGAGCCGGTTGCATGAGAGCCAGAAAACCATGCTTATTGCCCCGGAACACCAGGATCGCCTGATTGTATACACCAATGCGTTGGCCAAATTGAGCAGCATATTAAAAGAACACGGTATTAAAAAAGTCGCCGTGGTCCGGGTGATCCGGCCGTTGTTTAAGTTGGCTTTAGACCAAAGTAACGTGTCAAAAGATCCGGTTGAGGAAAACAGGGCACTGCTGCAGACCATCTCTTTATTCTGCCTTGGCCGGGGGCTGGACCGTTTTGTGACCGAGGAACGAGCAGCAAAAGTCATCCCGCCTGAAAATATCGGCCTCACCCTTTACGGCAGAGAAGATTTGGTCAAACATTTTTTTGTGTCTGCCGGGATCGCTGTGTCCGGGGGCAGTAAGTTGAGCAATTTTGCAGGGCTTTTCAAAGAAGTGGATGATTCAGATGGCGGAAGCGGATTCAGCTTTGCTGATCTGGCCGCAGACAGGGCCGGTGTCAGGCTTGCTGAACTTGCCACAGGCTCTGCCCAAAAGGCATCTGCAATACAGCAGAAAATGGCAGCCGTCAAAACGGAAGATCAGTTTATGCCCCGGATTGATAATCTGCCCGAAGGGATCATGGCGCTGCAATTTAAAAAACGTTATTCTGATTTTGATTCAAAGGCCTACACCTTGGTTGAAGATGAGATTACTCAGCGTATTAACACCTGTTTGGTCTATCAATAGGAATTTTATGAATGAATGAACCAGTTCATGTGATCGGCATGGGCCTTGGCCCGTCGGATCTTACCGCATCCCATCTGGAACTCATTGACAGGGCAGCTGTTTTGGTGGGGGGAAAACGGCATTTGTCATATTTTGGGGAAATAAGGGCCGTAAAAAAAGAGATCTCAAGCCCTGTGTCCGGGGTGCTGGATTTCATCGAAGAGAATATGACTGGTGGGCTTGTGGTGGTTTTGGCATCTGGAGACCCATTGTTTTTTGGTATAGGCAAAACGTTGATCGCACGTCTGGGACCGGATAAAGTTTTCATTTATCCTAATGTCACCAGCATGGCTGCCGCTTTTGCGCGGCTTAAATTGCCCTGGCAGGATGCGGCCTGGGTGAGTCTGCACGGCCGGGACAATATGTCCGTTCTGGCAAAGGCCATGGATGACAGGGACCTGCTGTGTGTACTTACCGATCCTAAGAACGATCCCTGGGCTGTTAAAAAACAGGTGGATACCCATGATTATGCCTGGCAGATGTGGGTGCTGGAGAATCTGGGTGCCCCGGAAGAAAAAATCTCCACCATGGATGAGCACACAGACGTAGATACGGTTTTTGCCCAGCCCAATGTGGTGGTGCTTCAAAAAGGTGAATTGGCCGCCCCGTCCGGCCCCTTGCGTTTGGGGATCCCGGATAACTGGTTTGTCCATGAAAAAGGTCTGATTACCAAGACCCCGGTTCGCGTTCTATCTTTGGCCTCCCTGGAACTGGCTCCGGACAATATTTTGTGGGATCTGGGGGCAGGTTCGGGGTCTGTGGGGATTGAAGCCACGTTGTTTTTACCGGATGGGTTTGTTTATGCCGTGGAGAAAAATCAGCGCCGTGTCGCACAGATCAAGGCCAATGTTGAGCGGTTCAAGGTTAAAAATTTGTCTGTCATATTGGCACAACTTCCCCATGGGTTGGCGAATCTGCCAAGGCCTGACCGGGTTTTTATCGGTGGCTCCGGCAAAAATCTGGGTCAGGTGCTGGATGTGGTGGCAACGGTTTTGAATCCTTTGGGCAGAATCGTTGTTAATACCGTATTGATGGAGACCCTGCATCTGGCAGTATCGGTGTTGGAAGAAAAGGGCTTTGGGGTGAGCCTGACCCAGGCCCAGATCAGCAAATCCCGTAGCATGCCCTGGGGGCGGCGCATGGAAGCGTTAAATCCTGTGTGGATTATTGCCGCACAAAAAGGAAGGCCATGATGAACATGATGAAAAAATATCCGATTCTATTTACCGGGGCAGGGCCGGGGGCTCCGGATTTGATAACGGTCAGGGGCATGAAAGCTTTAGAAAAGGCTGATTATATTCTCTACGCAGGGTCTTTGGTGCCCGAAGCTGTGTTGACCTGGGCCGGTGACGCGGCCGAAAAAACGTCCAGCGCCGGTATGCACCTGGACGAGATGGTGGATGCCATGGCCCATGCCTGGGGCAAGGGGCTTAGGGTCGTGCGGTTGCACACCGGTGATCCGTCCCTTTACGGGGCCATTGCTGAGCAGATGATGCTGCTGGACCAACGGGAGATCCCTTACGAAGTGATCCCGGGTGTCACCGCCGCTTTTGCCGCAGCTGCCGCGCTTAAGGTTGAATACACCGTGCCGGAACAATCCCAGACCCTGATCTTCACCCGGATTTCAGGCCGGACCCCGGTGCCGGAAAAAGAGTCTTTGGAAAGCCTTGCCGTCCATAAAGCGTCCATGGCGATTTACTTAAGCGCCGGTATGGCCCAACAGGTGCAGAATATCCTGGCCGGAACCTATGGGCCCAAAGCACCGGTGGCCGTGGCCTATCGGGTGAGCCATCCCGAAGAGCGTATCATTATTACCATGGTGGACCGGTTGGCCGAAACCATGGCGGAAAACGCAATCACCCGCCTGGCACTCATCATTGTGGGGCCTTTTCTGGAGACGGAAACGGATGCCAGGTCAATGCTGTACGACCGGGCCTTTGCACACGGATACCGGGACAAGGCGTGATGGATCAAAAGCCCGGGCATAATGTATGCCCGGGCTCTGAATGGTTTATAGTGTCTTTGGAGTTGATCAGCTTATTTTCTGTTCATCACAGCTGGTGTTTTTTGCCAGCATCGGGCAGAGGCCAAGGTTTTCCTTTCGAAGTTGTTCAACAATGGCTTCATTCCCTTTTGATGGATTCAATCCGATCCAGGTATGAACCGCCTCTACGGGAAAGCCCTGCATTCTTTCATCTTCCACACGAAGCAGAGGACGTTTGATGAGAATGGGGTTTTTTAACATTAAGTCAAGGGCCTCTTCACTGTCGACAGATTCCGGGATTACCGCTTTGGTTTTCACCAGAGGCGCACTCCTGTTAAACCATTCCGCCACAGGTCTATCCCCAAAATAAAGAAGCAGTTCCTCCCGGGTCCACTGGGTTTCCAAAATGTTTTTTTCGGTTACAACATGGCCTGCAGCCGCAAGCCATTTTTTTTGTTTGGTGTTGTTTATACAGCCGGGTTTCTCGTAAAATGTAACTTGGGCCACACAATTTCTCCTTTTTTATCTGAATGTCTAACTAACTTATTGAATTGCTTTTATAGCTCGTTGTGGGTTGAGTCTGGGGGTTGATAGACCAGGTCAGCCCATCTCTGTTATTTGGTACTGTTTGCAATGGTCCTTACAGATGCGATATTCTCCCAGTCATAATAGGTATTGATCGTTTTTCCTTTTTCTTTTTCCGTAATGCGGACGAACTCTTCTCCAAGAAAAAAAGTGGCCCCATCATATACCTTACCGTCGTTTACCTGACAGTGAATATCCTTTCTTAGTTTTCGTGATAACGTACCGTGGACAGGCATAGACGCATATTCAAAAATTTTTTCCAGTGTTGCTTTTTTCATGGCTGCTCCTTTGAGATGTGGCAGTCTGTTTAAACATAACGCAAATTGCGTTTAAACTTGCATTGATGGTCAATAAATCATTGTAACGGGTTTAATTTTTAAAAATTAAACAATATAAAAATAGATAATTACACTTAAAAATACCTAAACTGAAAAATTTTAACACCTCCCCTATCTCTGTTCTGATGGTCAATCTTGGCCGTTATTTAAGAAAACCCCGGATGATTCTGTCGACGGCTTCATCGTAAGTGAGCCCTAAGCTCATCAGTTTGATCAGTTGATCATTGGCGATTTTCCCGATGGACGCTTCATGGGTCAACTGTGCGTCCGGGTGCAGAGCACGTAAGGCCGGTACGGTTTCATTCACGCCGTTGTCCATGATGATGGCGTCACATTCGATATGGCCAAAGCTTTTCGCCTTTGCTTCCACGTTGGCGTAAAAATCCTGTTTGGAGTTCCCTTTGATTACGGATCGGGATACCAGGTTGGTCTTACTGTCATCACCCTTGAGAATAATATTGTTTTCCGAGACAGCAATCTGGTGTCCTTCCGTCAAGATACGTTCGGTGACAAAAAGGGAACTGCCTGCGGCCAGTTCCGCTTCATTTACTCGCCTTGCCTCATCCACGCCGCCGATCTGGGTCAGTTCCATTTCCACCACGGCGTTTTCGTCCAGATATACCTTTGTGGTGGGGTTCAGGGTTCGTTTGCCTTTTCCCTCACCTGTGGCAACGTGTTTTTCCTGGTAGCGAATCGTGGCGTTTTTACCCACCCGGAATTCATGGATGCCTTCGTGGCCCTCATTCCCGCTTCCTGCGCAGTGGATGCCGCACCCGGCAACAATGGTGACATCGGCGCCTTCTCCAATGATAAAGGTGTTGTACACCACGTCATGCAGGCCGGCCTGGCTGAGTATCACCGGGATATGTACCGATTCATTGATTACACCCGGCTTAACGGTTACCACAATACCGGTGCCGTCTTCATTGGATTCAATGTTAATATTGCCTGACACCTCACGTGATAAAAGTTTTCCGTTTTTTCGGATATTGAATACGCCTTTGGGGATGCCATCCAGATCCGCCACCGCTTTTAATAAATTTTTATCTATAGCATTGAGCATCGATTTCTCCTTCACATAGATCTGTGTAACCGCAAACACTTAAATCGCTTAGCAGCGGCATGGCGCCTTCCAGATCTCCGGTATAGGCAATCTGACCGTCCTTTATGAGCAGCAGGCAGTCTGCTGCTTCAAGAAACGCCTTGTTATGACTGACGACAATGGTTGTTGTTTTATAGTCCGTGATCTGTCGTTTTATCAGTTCAACCATGGGATCTATGGTCCAAAGATCTATGCCCGTGTCCGGCTCATCATATATCGCCAGACCCGGATTCCGGGCAATGGTAGTGGCAAGTTCGATTTTTTTTATCTCGCCGCCGGAAAGTTTGGAATCCACAGGCTTGTCAAGAAAATCCAGGGAGCAGAAACCCACCCGGGCCAGGATATCCATCAGTTGCTCTTCGTCATCGGTGCCCGCGGCAATGGATAGAAGATCCCTGAACGTAACCCCCTTGAACCGGGCGGATTGCTGAAATCCATAAGCGATTCCCTGTCTGGCCCGATCGGTGATGGTCATGTCCGTGATATCTTTGCCATTGTATATAATCTTGCCACGGGTGGTTTTGTTAATTCCCATGATCGTTTTGGCCAGGGTGGTCTTGCCGCCGCCGTTGGGACCGGTGATGCCGTAAAATTTACCTTTTTCAAAGGTAAAGCTGATGCCGTTAATAATGGTTTTTTCGGCGTGGCCGTTGCCTGCTTCTTCATCAGGTACGGTAAAATATATATCTTTAAGCTCCAGCATCCTTATCCTCAATTTGTAGATAATTTATAAAAAAAACGAATACATGATCAAATTCATTAATCGACTCTGTCCTTGGGTACTATCAAAAATGATGCCGAAGCTTTGAGAAAGAAGCTTGAAATGAATTATGCGTGGCAACTATTTGGAATTACTATTTTAATAGGGTCTATTTTTTTTAATCGTCCGAAGTTGATGTTGCGTTAATTTTATATTATGAATAGTTTAGTACAATTTCGTGTTATTATTATTACAATATTGTGCATAATTAGAGGGTCATGTATTTGTGTTCACCCTGCAGACGGTATATTGAGTTTTATTCCTAAAATATGTAAGAATAGTGGGTGATTTTTTGATTTAAGGACCATGGAAATTTTAAAATCCACAAATAGGGAAAAGGATTTTTACCCGGATTGTGGGATTATCGATAAAGAAGGAAAAGGATGCCAAATCATTGCTGTACGACCGGGCCTTTGCCCACGGATAACGGGACAAGGCATGATCAATTGGGCTGAAAAAAAGATTGCGGTGTGGGTGCTTACCCCTCATGGGATGGCCCTGGCAAACCGGGTGAAACAGGCATTGCCCCATGCAGACCTGTTTGCATCGCAAAGACTTGTGCCGGGTGAATCCTATGCCCGGTTCTCCACTTTGGCCAAGGCCCTGGCACCGGTATGGGACCACTATGATGCGCATTATTTTATTATGGCTACGGGTATTGTGGTGCGCACCATTGCCCCCTTGATCCAGGATAAAACAAAAGATCCTGCCGTGGTGTGCGGGGATGAGGCCGGCCGTTTTGTAATCAGTCTGGTCTCAGGCCATATGGGTGGTGCCAATGAACTGGCCGTCATGTTTTCGGATATACTGGGGGCAACGCCTGTGATCACCACGGCCACGGATGTCAACCAGGTGCCGGCTATTGATGTGATTGCCCGGGACCAGGACCTTTATATCGAAAACAAAGAAGCCATTAAACATGTGAGCATGGCCTTTATAAAGGGGGATCCCCTGCCGGTTCATGATCCCTTTCATCTGGTGTCACCGCACCTGCCGTCCGCGCTCATGGAAGCTCCTTCTTTATTTAGTTCTGAAAAAATCGGAATATGGGTGGATTACACGGTTCGCGATCTTTCTGAAAAAGTTTTGGTGCTTAGGCCTAAATTGCTTGTGGCGGGCATGGGGTGTCGAAGGGGCGTGACCCGGCAGGAACTTGAAGATCATTTGCAGCAGGTTTTTCAAACCCATGGATTCAGCGTGCACAGCCTGTCCAAAATCGTATCCGTGGATCTCAAAGCTGATGAACCCGGGCTTATAGAGCTTGCTCAAACCTTAAACGTGCCCATTGAATTTTATACAAGAGACCAACTGGACCAGGTAAAGACCGTGCCTAATCCCTCTTCCCTGGTCAATAAACATATAGGCGTGAAAAGCGTATGCGAAGCAGCAGCTATGTTGGCAACGGGCAGGACTTGTCTGTTGATACCGAAAACGGCCAGCCGGACGGTAACCCTTGCCCTGGCGGTAATGCCCTTTACATCATAGCCACAGGCGCCTGTGATAAAGTCACCCTCATAGCACGGGACATTGAAAATCTGAAAATGGCTGCCTAAACCAAGACTTCGGTATTTCTCACCGTCAACTTAGACCATGGCGGGGATAGGCAATATTGTGTCTGCTCGAAACACCGAAAACCTGCGTAATCCCTGCATAAGCCCGCCAATTTCGCCGAACACCTGCTGGGTTCTTTAAAAATAAAGGATCCAAGTTTCTGTTCAACCCCTTAAAATACAAGGCAAAAAAAGTCTGGTTATAACGGTTTTGGGGGGGGGGAGAGGGGGAGTGGCTTTTTGACTGTACAATAGATGACCTGTCGTCTATGGTTGAGCTGACATATTTTGAGGATTAAAAATTTTTAATTACAGAGGGTTATAAGTAATGAGCGAAGATTGGGTAATAAGTCTGCTCACTCCGATATTTTTCTACAAAACCGACACAAGACATCTATAATTTCCAAACTTACCTGCCATCATCCCAATCTACACTCATTGGTGTTTTAGTCGCTATCAATTAGGCTCTCGATGCCTCGATCAACATCTGCAATAATGCTTATATTTGAATAGTCGTCAATCGAGTCCATTCCGGAACTGTAGGACTCCACATCTCCAATAGTCCATCCGCAATAATTGCAATTCCAGGAGTTTTTTGGCAGCAAATGGCCGCACTCCGGGCACCAATCCTCGTTTCTGCGAAATCTTTGTCTCATTTTACTTCCTCGCTATCTTGAACACACGCTTGTTTGATCACCTTTAAATCTTCTATCTGGAAAAAACTATAACTTCATATTGAAATTGAGAATTCCCAATGATTTTATCCCTGACATTTTCTGTACAGAAGAGCTGTTCGCGCTTAAATGGTCAGTCAAAAATAATATTTCTTATATTTGGAATGGTGTTCGGCTTGCCCTGTTCCATATAACGGCTATCTCCTTTTCTGCGTGTTACATTTTCGTAGACGCCGTCGTCCCGTCGTACTAATTTGGTAAATCCCACATCCCGTAAAATGGCCTGGACCAGAACAGTCGCGGTCGTGGTACCATCACCGGCGGTGTCACTGGTTTTGCTATAGACCTCCTTGACCATTTGCGCGCCCATGTTTTTAACTTGTTCCTCCTTTTCAGTTCAAAATTCCCAGAATATCATCCTCACGCATGAAGATGTGCTTCTCGCCGTCGATCTTGATTTTGGTGCCGGGATACTTACCGAACAAGATGCGATCCCCCTCCTTGATTTCCAACACAATGCGTTTACCGTCGTCGTTCCGCTTTCCGGGTCCTACGGCAACAACCTCTCCTTTTTGGGGTTTTTCCTTGACGGTATCGGGGATGATGATTCCTCCGGCCATTTTCTGTTCTTCTTCCACTCGTTTGACTATTACCCTGTCATTCAAAGGTTTAATTTTAATTTTCATTCCTCCATTTGAAAATTAAACTGAATGTGTTGATAGTGAAAACTGCTGATGTAATTGGTACAGGAAAGCCGCTTAGATAGCGGCCTTCCACCCATGCAAATTAAGTTATCATCCATCATCCGACGGTAACGGGAATTTTGCGCGGAATGGCGCTTTCAACCTTGGGCAACGTGATCCTCAGCACGCCATCGCTTAACTGAGCATCAATACGATCCTGGTCGATGGTCTCGGATATGCTGAACGACCGGTAAAAGCGACCCACTTCGTACTCGATCAGGATATCCTGCTCGTCAGGACCCTCCCACGGCGCGATATCGCCGGATAGGGTCAACACGCCGTTGCACAGATCCACTTTTATGTCTCGGCTTTGAACGCCGGGCATGTCCGCCAGCAACGTAATTTCGCGGTCCGACTCCAGGATGTCCACATCCGGCGTGAAGACCAGGTCATCCTTTGTCTGCTCCGCCTTTGAGACAACTTCCTGTTTGCCTTTCGGCACCAACGTCTTGGTATCGTTTTCGGTCATGGCATTCACCCCCCTTTCCATTATGATTGAGAAAGCATTACTGAAATTTGTTTTGCTTTGGACCCTTCGGTTTTAGGAAGCCGCAGGGTCAGCACGCCGTGTTTCAGTTTGGCGTTAACACTGTCCGGAGCAATTTCCCCGGATAGTGCAACAGCCCGTGAAAACCGGCCGCATTCACGCTCCCGCCGGTGGTAGCTGACGTTTTCCTTTTTCTGGGGAAGATGACGCTCTCCGGAAATGGAGACGCTTTTGGCCGTGACCTGGATATCCAGATTCTCGGCTTTCACACCAGGGATTTCCGCCCGCAGAATGTAGCTTTCCTGGTCCTCAGTCAGATTAATCAACGGGAACACGCCCATGGTCCTTCCGGCGTTCCAGGTGGACGGCATCCATTCGTCGAACAAACGGTCCATCCTCCGCCGCAGTCGTTCAATTTCGGCAAAGGGCTTTGTGACATCAAAGTCCCATACCGGAGTATCAAAAAATCTTCTTGTCAGCATGGCACTCACCTCCTAATAAATATTGATGGTTTACATACAAAAAACTGTCGAACGCATGCGTCCGGGAATCAAGGCGGACTCCTGATTCCGGAAACCGTCATCAATTCCGGTTGCGCTATCATGGACTCGACAATATGTTTGACATCTTCCAAGCGGTCCTTGTGAGCAACCAGGGTTTTTTCACCCGCGCGGACCACCACCACATCGTTGACGCCCACCATGGCCAATGTTTCCTGGGGTTGATCGCAAAAGACCAAATTGCCCTGGGCATCCAGCGCGTGGACTCTGCCTTTGATAAAATTGCCATTGGCGTCGTGAGCCAGAAAATCCTGGATCGCCAACCATCCTCCCACATCCTTCCATGAAAATTTTCCGGCCACGCAGCGCACATCCCGGGCTTTTTCCATCACCGCATAATCAATGGAAATACGCGTAAGGGCCGCGAACCGCTTGGTCAATTCATCTTCCCAATGGTCTGTTTCCATCTTCTCCACGGCCTTGGTCAAATGCTCCACATGCTTTGGAAGGTGGAGGGATAGCTCACCGTAAATTGCGTCCACGGTCCACACGAACATGCCCGAATTCCACAGATACCGACTGGATTTTAGATATTGTCCGGCGACTTCGGCGTTCGGCTTTTCTTTGAAGGAGACAACATGAAAATGCTCCACGGCTTGATCCATAGCGGTTTTTTTGCCGACCTCCAGGTAGCCGTAGCCGGTGGCCGGATAGGTCGGTTTTATCCCGAAGGTGTAAAGTGCGCCGGTCCCTCGGGCCTCTTTCACAGCAGAAACCAGGGTCTGCTGAAATGTTTCAACCGGTTCAATCAAATGATCGGCCGTCAAGATGACGATCACCGGATTGCCGAAGCGTTTCATGGCGACCAGCGTGCCGAGACAAACCGCTGCGGCGGTGTCCTTGCGCTCGGGCTCACCGATGATATTCTGGTCCGGGATGTTGGGAAGTTGCTCACGGACCAGTGGCGTGAACTGCCGGTTGGTTAATACAATCACGCGTTCATCCGGCACGATGCCCACCACCCGGTCATAGCTTTTTTGCAGCATGCTGCGGTCATCAAAAAGTTGGATGAACTGTTTGGGCCGTTCATAGGTACTGAGCGGCCAAAACCGCGTGCCCACGCCGCCGGCCATGATAATGGCAACCAGGTTCTTGTCGATGCTTTCCATTTCAACACCTCATCTCATTCAAGTGCGGGACGGGGATTTGAGAGACACAAATCCACCAAATCGGCAATTATTGCTGTACCGACGCACATCACCGTGTCCGCGCCGCCCCAATAGATCTTCACCGTGCCGTCGTCCTCGGCCACCGCACCGCAGCAGAAAACAACATTGTGCACGTAGCCGGTGATCTCCCACAGGTCCTCGGGTTGGAGTATCCAACCATCGGCCACTCCCAAGACCCTTGACGGGTCGGCAAGGTCATGCAGGGCCACGCCGAGCCGGTAGACGGCGCCGTCCATGGTTTTAAATACGCCGTGAAAGATGTTCAGCCATCCTTTTTCGGTTTTGATGGGCGTAGCCCCCGGGCCGACCTTCATTTCATCCCAATGGTAAGCCATGGGCTTGATGACGACCTTGGCATCCCCCCAATGCACCAGGTCCGGCGAATAGGAAATCCAGATGGACCATGGCGAGATTTTCGAATGGGGTCGGTCCAGCCGGACATAGCGGCCGCCTATTTTTTCAGGAAAGATGACCACGTTGCGATAATCCGCCTGGGTGATCAGGGCGATCCGTTCCAGGCGTTGAAAATCCTTTGTTCTGGCCAAGGCCACCCGCACGCCGTGTCGGGAATAGGCCGAGTAGGTGACCAGGTAGTCACCCTCCAAGGGACAGATGCGCGGATCTTCCACGCCAAAGGCCTCGTAGCCGGCGAACGGCTCGGCCTTGGCCGGGGTGATAAACGGCTCCGGGCTGACCGCAAAACGTACGCCGTCACTGCTTTCCGCCAGACCAATGATCGACCGGCCATTGCGCAGATGGGACCTGAACAGCATGATATATTTATCATTGTGCTTGACCACGCCGGCGTTGTGCACCGTTTCCACCGGGTACGGTACGTCATGTTTAGTCAAAATAGGGTTTTTATTGTAGCGTTTAACTATAGGTTTATTAATTCCTGCCATAGTCGTCCTCCGATCTTTCGATATCATCCTCTCCGAAATAATCGCCGGTTTGCACTTCGATGAACACCAAATTGCCCGGCCCGGGATTGCAGATGCGGTGCCAGTTTTTCACTGGCAAATCAATGGCCTGGCCGGATAACCGCTCGATCTGCTTTCCGTTTCGAGTCACCACCGCAGTTCCGCTGAGCACGTACCAGTGTTCCGATCGTCTGAAATGGCGCTGGTAGCTTAAGCGCTGTCCGGGGTAAACGGTAATCCGCTTAACCTTATGATCCGGCTTATCCGTTAAAACCTCATAAAAGCCCCAGGGTCGGTGATCCTCTCGTCGGGTCCGGGCGATGATGGTTTCATACACCCGAATATAATCCGCCACCATTCGCTCTACGCTAAAGTACGCCTCGACCCGTTGGCGGCACTTGCTGCGGTTCAGGTCCTTGATATTATTCACGCATTGAACCATCCCGTCGATATCGGCGGTCAGGAAGCCTGTCTCTCCATGGGCGATGATTTCCGACATACTTCCCCTGTTAAAGGCCACCACCGGGGTGCCACAAGCCATGGATTCCACCAAGGAAAGTCCGAATGGCTCGTTGAAACTGATGGGATGCAACAGGGCATAAGCGCCGCCCAGCAATTCATCGCGTTTTTTTGGCCCGACGCTGCCTGCATAGACGATGCGGTCATCATCCAAGTATGGCCTGACCTTTGTGTCGAAATAGACTTGATCCTGGATGATGCCCGCCATAATAAGTTTCATACCGGTTCGGCGGGCCACTTCGATGCACTCGGCAGTACCTTTTTCCGGATGGATGCGGCCAAAAAAAAGCAAATATTTTCCTTGATCAGACCTGAAGGTGAACCGGTCAAGGTCGATGCCATGATGGATGGTGGCGGCATAGTCCAGTTCCGACGACTTGTCGGCCTCGCTGATGGCCACATAAAAGCATTTGCCGTTGTACTTCTTGTACACCGGCAGAATTTTTGGCGATGAGAAGCCATGAATGGTGGTCACCACCGGCGTCGTGGTTATGCCAGAATACGTAAGTGGCAGATAGTCGAAGTGGTTGTGTATCAGGTCAAAGGCGTCGCCTTGTTCAAACAGCTCGGAAATATGTAAGCACTCCCACACCTTGGGCAGCATTTCGGCATCTTCCGCATAGCCCTTCGGGCAGACGCTTTTCAACCGGCCCCGTGTTTGCGATTCGCCGGTGGCAAACAGGGTTACATCGACCCCGCGTACCGCCAGGCCCTCACTCAGCAGGGAAACCACGTTCTCCCAAGGCCCATAGTGCCTTGGCGGCGTGCGCCAGGCAATTGGTGAAAGCATGGCAATCTTCATGATTTAACTCCAAAGTCTCCTATTCTGTTGATTGTATTTTTCCAGCCAATCGAGCAGTTCCGACACCCGCGCCGTGGCCAGGGCAATGCATTTGTCCGCACCGCCGTAATACATGCGGATATTGTCTCCTTCGGCTATCCACCCGCAAGGAAACACCACCTTGTCCACATCACCGACGGTCTCATAGACTTCTTCCGGTGCGAACACCCATTCGTCCGCCCTGGCCAATAGTTGGGTCGGCTCCTCCAGATCCAACAGCGCCAGGCCCAGTCGATAGATGCATCCGCCAGCTGTGTCTCTGACACCGTGGTAGAGGATCAGCCACCCTTTTTCGGTCCACAGCGGCGGCGGAGAAAGACCGACCTTGTTGGCGTCCCACCAGCCACCCTTGCGGGCCGGCAGCAATATTTGGTGATCGCCCCAATGCTTCATATCTGGGCTGAAGGATATCCAGATATGCGCGCCGACACCGGCGATGCCCGGCACCGGCCGATGGATCATGGCCCAGCGGCCATTGAACCGCACTGGAAAAAGAGCCGCATCTTTGTCTTCGGGTGGCATCACAACGCCCTTGCGCTCGAAGTTTTGGAAGTCCCGCGTAATAGCCAGAGAAACCAGCGGTCCACCACGGGAATAAGCCGTGTACACCACGGCCCACAGGTCCAGATCGTCGATTCGGGTAATTCTGGGGTCCTCGATCCCCCAAATTTCTTCGGGATGTTGTTCCGGATCTGCCGGCAAGGTGGGCCGGGCATCGATCCGCCAGTCGGTCACGCCGTCCCGGCTACGCGCCACAGTCAGGTGGGATAGCCCGCGACGGTCCTCCACGCGCATGAGCAGCAGGGTGTCGTCACCGCATCGAGTGGCTGCAGCATTAAACACCGCGTTGGCCTGGTAGGGGATGTCCCTTGCCTGAATGATGGGGTTTGCGCTGTGTCTTGTAAAAAGCTCCTTGAATCTTGTATCACTCATTTTCGATTCCTTACTTGTTTCCATCGTCCTTATCGCAGCCCAGACTTCGCCTCATTGATCTCTGACTCCACCAGATCTTTAATTTCCCGCAGTCGTGACTCCGATTCGGCTTCAAATCGAAGGACGATGACAGGACTTGTGTTGGATGCCCGCACAAGCCCCCAGCCATCCTCAAAAACCACTCGCACCCCATCGATATCGATTGTCCGATAGTTGGCGGAAAACACTTGTTTTATCTTCGCCACAAGTTCAAACTTTTTATCATCCGGGCAATCAATGCGGATCTCAGGGGTATTGTAGGTCTTGGGCAGATCCGAAAGATAAGCGGACAGTGGTTTGTTGTCCTTGGACAAAATTTCCAGCAGACGGCAAGCCGCGTAGATGGCATCGTCGAATCCGAAATACCGGTTTTTAAAGAAGAAGTGCCCGCTCATTTCCCCGGCCAGAAGTGCATTTTCCTCCTTTAGCTTCTTCTTGATGATAGAATGCCCCGTTTTCCACATGATAGGCACGCCGCCTTTGCGTTCGATCTCGTCATACATGACTTGGGAGCATTTCACTTCCCCGATGAACTTTCCGCCAGGGTTGTCCTTGAGAATCTCCCGGGCGAAAAGCACCATCAGCATGTCGCCATAGATGATTCGCCCACTTTCATCCACCACGCCGAGCCGATCGGCATCGCCGTCAAAGGCGATACCCAATTCCAAACCTTTGTCAACGACGGTTCTGGATAACATTTCCAAATTCCGTGGCACCGTGGGATCGGGTTCATGATTGGGAAAGGTTCCATCGGGCTCCATGAACAGTTCGATGGGCTCGCAATTCAGCCGCTTCAATACAGGAGAGGCCGTGATACCGCCGGTCCCGTTGCCGGCGTCCACGGCGACGGAGACGGGTCGCGCTAATCGAATATTGTCGGCCAGATAATCGCAATAAACCGGCAACATGTCGTATTCGTCCACAGTTCCTTCTCCTGAGACAAATTTTCCAGATTCGATGATTTTTTTGAGGTTCTGAATCTCACGGCCGAAAAGGGTGTCGGCTCCCAAGCAGATTTTGAACCCGTTGTATTCCGGCGGATTGTGGCTTGCGGTGATCATGACACCACCGTCAACTCCCAGGTGCTGATTGGCAAAATAAAGAAGTGGCGTGGGACATAGTCCCACATCGATCACATCCACACCTCCCCTGGTTATACCTTTGATCAGCGCATCCCTGATCGTCTGTGAACTCATTCGACAATCACGGCCGACCACACAACGTCTACCGCCGTGCTCCGCTATATAGGTTGCATAGCCACGACCGATTTTTTCAGCGTCATTCATCTTAAAATCTTTATCCACGACACCTCGAATGTCATATTCTCTGAAAATCAAAGGATTCATGTTTTCTTCCTTTACTCCGGTTTAAAATTCCAAATCCAAAACAACGGGTCGGCCGGTCCGGGCCGCCTTGCGCGCCAGTTTGTAGGCCTCATTGTAATGCCGCGCTACCACTTCCCAGCAGACTACATGATCGAGGTAGCGTTTTAGATTTTCTCCCAACTCCAGGCGCAGCACCTCATCTGTCGCAAGTTTGATCACTTTCCTGCGCAGCATCTCCTTGGTGGTAAAGAGTAATCCGCCTTCGCTTTCCAGGGTCTGGGCCGTCAGTCCTTCCATGGGCGCGGTGGTTATGTAGGGCTTGTTCAGGGCGATGATACGAGCCAGGGTGCCGGATTGGGTCTCATCCGTCGAGGGTAGAACAATAAAGTCGCAGATGGCCATCATCTTGTAATAGTCGTCACCGCGAGGGACGAATTCGTGGTAATGAGCCAGCCCCTTGCCGACCAAGACCTGAACATCGGATTTCCAGTCCTCATAATCCTGGCGATGATTGGGGTCGCGCATGGCACCGGCAGCAAGTAAGTCCCACTGCTGCCCGGTGCGCAATATGATCTCATTATGGATTTCTTCCCACATGGAAAGCAGAATATCCCAACGTTTGTTGGACTGAATCCAGCCGATCATGCCCACCACGTGATCGGATAGTCCGATCTTGTCCAGGCCGAATTCCTTGCGCAGCGCGGGTATCTCGTGCACGCCCCAGCGCTTGTCCGACCTCGCTCCATGCGGCACCACCATGATATTGCGCGGCGTCGGCCATTCCCGGCCATGGAAATTCCAATCCAGACGCCATTTCTGGTAATGACACTTGAACAGTACCAGGTGAGTACGTTGGGTCAGCTTGTAAATAAAATCCGCCTCGGCATCTCTTAATCGACCATGAACCGTATGGGGTTCCACCACGTTAGGGGTATTGCCGATGGCTTCCAATAAATCGAGAAAACCGTCGTTTCCGTCACCCACTCCTCTTGGGTCGTGATATTCGTAAAGGCCGTATTCGTGTTCAAAATGCACTACGTAAGGGTCCAATTTTTCAATTTTTTGGGCCACCGGACGCCACCAGTCACGCTGTGTCATATCAATGATGGGAAACACGCCCTTGCCTTGGCCGTCAGTGTGGCTGATCACCAGCACCTCCCGATCCGGGTTGGCCTTTTGAATGAACTCTCTGGCTTCCTCACAAAAGGTGGCTATGCCGCATAACCGCGGCGGATAGGAACTGACCATTACAATGGGTTTATTAGACATGAATCGATTGCTCCTTTTGACAAATGGCGTTTCCCTCCGCTGCGGCCTCCAAGGCAATCTGGCTGCTGCGCATCCGATTGAGGTGGAGCATGGACAGAAAACAGGCCAGAGTTGACTCTGCACCCTGGTTACGATTTGGCCCATCTGCGTTGAGGCCATCGCAGCATCCGCCGGTTTTATGGTTATACAAGGGTGCGTTCAGGTCGTTGCGGCCCAGGAACCAGTCCAGGCAACGTTGAGCATGGGAAACCCATTTCGAATCGTTGGTGGCGTCATAGGCCTCGCGACAAGCTTCAATCATGTCTAATGCTTCAATGGGCTGCTGGTCAAACCGCGCCTTGGTCCCCCGATTAGAGTACCAGCCGTTGTTGCCCACCGGAACAAAGTGCCCCTTGGGATCGGTCTGTACCGTCATGAGCCATTCCAGGCTGCGTAGTCCTGCCTGGAGCATCTCAGTGTGGCCCATGTGTCGACCGCAGAGAATCAGAGCTTGGGGGATTTTCCCGTTGGCGTAAGTGAGCCGGTCCTCAATCCACGGCCATTCTTCTGAGGCATTCTGCTTATATTTTTCGAAAAGTTTATCAGCCAGAGTTTCCCGGATGCGTCGGACCTCGCTGTCACCGCTGTAACGGCTCAAATAGGCGTGAATGCCCCCTAAAGCAAAGGACCAAGTTTTGGGAAAGGTGAAGTCCACCAAGGCGGGCAGCGCCTTTTCAAACACCGCCCGGGCCGCGTCCCGAATATCGACCAACTCCGCCAGGGCAACCGCCTCGCCTAAACCCCAGATCGCCCGGCCGTGGCTGTCTTCGGACCCGACATCTTCCAGCCAGCAACGATCGTATCCCATAAAGTTGCGAAAACGACCGGTTTCATCATTGAACGCGTGATGCAAAAAACTGATATAGGTGCAGGCCAGGTTGATGACGGCGTCGCTGTTGGGGATCATCTCCCCGGCCATCAGCACAGCGATCAGCGCCCGGGCATTGTCGTCGGTGCAGTATCCGTGGTAGCGGTCCGGTACGATATACTTGGCGTGCTGCAGGATACCGACATCATCCGACAGACGAATGATGTGATCCAGCTTGGGCTGGGGCAGCTCACGGGGTGTCATGCCCATGGTCTTGGCGCGGAAAACCGGCCGGGGGGAACGGGCCCGCTCCGTTTTCACTTCGTTGAACAACTCCAGGTACCGGCGGGCCACCTCTTTCCAGATCATCTCCCGGCAAAAGGTGTAAGCCCGTTTGCGCATGGCATGGCGCTCCACTTCGTTGTCGAGGAGATCGTTGACTTGCTCGGCCATGGCCGCTGAATTTTTGAACGGCACCAGCCGGCCGCGATCATCGAACAGCATCTCTTCCGCGTACCAGTAGGGGGTGGAGATGATGGCCTTGCCGCTGCCCAGGGCATAGGCCAGGGTCCCCGAAACAATCTGCTCTTGGTTCAGATAGGGTGTGACGTAGATGTCCGCTGCGCCAAGAAACTCACACAATTCCTTCAGGTCGACGAAGCGATTGTGAAAAATCACATGGTCTCCAACACCCAGTTCTCGGGCACGGCGCTGAAGCGAAAGCCGATAGGCTTCACCCTGCTCCTTTTTCACATGGGGATGGGTCGCTCCAAGGACGATGTATACGGCCTGCGGGTGCTCCCTGACCACCGCCGGCAATGCGTCGATCATCGTCTCGACGCCCTTGCCGGGGGAGAGCAACCCGAAGGTCAAGATCACCTTGCGTCCCTCGACGCCGTATTGGTCCTTGTAAAAATTGGGATCGACAAATGGCACGTCAGGAATACCGTGGTGAATCAGGACGATTTTTTCGGCGGGAACACCGTAGATGTTTTGGAGAATCTGCTGCGCCTTGCGGCTCATGACCACCAACCGATCCGAAAGTTGGGCGATGCGTTTTGTGACGGCCATCTGGCCTTGCGTTGGGGTTTGAATCACAGTGTGCAGGGTGGTCACCAGGGGCATGCGCAAGCCGCCGAGAAGGTCCAGTACATGCACACCGTTTTCGCCGCCGAAAATTCCGAATTCGTGTTGGAGACAAACCACCTCCACCCGGTTCATGTTCAAAAAATCTGCGGCCAGCCGGTATTCCGCCAAAATACGTTGGTTGACCTCAAAGCGCACCTGGGCCGGATATCGATACCCCTCGGGGGTATCGTTCATCACCACGGCCCAGCATTCTCCGTTCGGATTTTCTTCAACCAAACCCGACAGCAAATCTGTGGTGAACGTGGCGATGCCACACTGACGGGGCAGATGATTGCCGATCAGGGCAATTTTATGTGGATAAGAAGGATGGTTTTTCGATTTAAGCATATGTATTCTCCTTTCATGGGTCCGACGACACGGCCTTGTCCGACGATTCCCGGCCGTCGGCCAGTGCGCCAAACGGGCGTAATGCTCCCGTGGCTGAAAGGGCGCTTTTTGCCGTGGCCTCGGCAAATAGAGAATCGACGGCGGGTCCGTCCGCCGGAACCGCTATGGAATCTCCGTCCCGAAGCGCGCAATCCAAGGCGACGAAACGGCCGTTCACCTTTACCGTCGCATGCTGGGGGACATGGGCATTGATAATTTTCAGGTAATCCCGAACCGTGGCGTTTTCCGCCAGGCGAACAATGCGGCCGCCGTTTCCAAACACCACCAGGCGATCCTGGAACACCTGCCGATGCAACCGCTCGATAAAGGCTTCACTATTGGCCGATTCCCGATGCTGGCGAACAAGGCCTTCCATCCATTGCGTCCGATGGTGGTCACGCAAGGCGGCTCCGGCCTCTTTTTTATAGCGCCAATGTGCCGCGGTGCCGTGTTCCGCCTCGATATGCATCAACTCGGTACGCACCTGGAACTCGATGGGTTTGTGGGAGATTTCGCGTACCGGATAAACGCAGGTGTGCAGGGACTGATAGCCATTGTCCTTGGGAAGACCGATATAATCGTCGAAGGTGCCGGGAATAGGCTTGAAATGAGCGTGCAGCAGCCCCAGCACGGTGTAGCATTCCGGAACCGATGTCACGATGACCCGCAGCCCGACCCGGTCCATAATCTTTTCCAGGCTCTTCCCCGTGCGCGCCATTTTCCGACGAATGCCGTGTAGACTCTTGGTGCGGCCTTGGACCCGTCCCCGGATGCCGTTATCGGCCAGCAACCGATTCACACCGGTCAGGAGAATTTCAAGGCACCTGTCGTCTTCCGACTGGATAGGCGAGACCTTTTCGCGCAGTTTTTCATACTCTTGTGGGTCCAGGACGTGAAAGCAGGCATCCTCCAGCCGACGCCGCAAATCACCCAGGCTTAAACGATTGGCAATGGGCACCAGCAGATCGAGGGTTTCATGCGCCATCCGCCGGGCGGTCGTCTTGCATGCGTCGATTGCACATTCCAAAGCCAATAAACGAAATGTGATGTAAAGAATGGCCTTTCGGGGAATACCGTCAATAGACACCAAAAACGCATGAATTTTTTCATTTTCACGTGGCTGGGCGTCTATTGGTGAAAAGAAAGAGTCCCGCAGGTCTTCAAGCGCGGTGGCGACATCCGGACCGAAGTGCTTCCGGACATGGCCGATATCGGTCAGGTTTTGCCATAAAAGGGGGGATAGCAGCGCGCTGGCGATGGTGATCGCGTCGGCGTCCTGGTCAAAAAGCAGGTTGGCGGCCTTGTAACCTGCTGAATTACCGCTGCATAATTTTTCCCGCGTAAAAGCGTGCGCTCGGGTCAGCAGGGCGGCGTCGGCCGCCTTGAATGTGTTTTGAATTTTATTAATAAATAGGCTGTCATCAGCCAATTCCAGAATATCTCGTCCCATTTTACCGAAATGTCCAGAATAAACAATATGTCAACGAATCTATTGGGGTTTTAGGCTATATAGCCTCCATTCTAAGTTATCGGACAGCAGGTGCTATATCTGTCTGATCAATTAGCTTATAAAAAAAATTGAATTATTTTCCGTCGATCATACATGGCACAACCGCCCAACGTTGCCACCAAATTATCAGTGGAGTATCGAACCCCATGCCTTATCAATACGCCTTTTGGCACCGCCGATTGGAGCTAAAGCAGAGATGAGTGGCAACCATTTAACAATATAATAGATTTAAACCAATAAAATTTTAATGCCCGATCTACTGCTGTCAAGATTGGCTTATCAAATCCTAACTGTTGGCACTCTTGCCGAGAATTATATATCAAGCCAAATCTCCGCTTCGTTTCCAAAGCCTTTCCCTGAAATCTGTCTTTGAATTGGATTCCAAGGCTCTAACCCTTTTGAGATATCTATCTCGACTTGCATTATATTGTTTTCATTAGTGGACCCCTCATTAAATTATTCATGAAAAATCCAAAAAAAATGTTTCGCAAACTCTGTATGATGATCCACTATCGACGGCTTTGATTAACTTACCCAACCATTAGCCGTTTTCATTGCACTAATACCTCCATTACTATATATAATTAAGACATTAACTCATGCTTTATTTTTGTCAAGATGAGCGACTTAAAAAAAAATTTACTATTTATACTCGTGCGTCGTAACTTTGGGAGGCCATATATAGCGCACTCCTTCCCTTAATGTTCCAATTTGAGACTATTTAAACACTTTCCACATGGTTCATTCAAGCTTTGGCAAAGCCGTTTTTGGATCTGGCACCCGCTTCTCCGGCAAAATACCTGGTTTGAATATTTTTTTCTTAAAACCGTATTTTTGAATTTCCCGTATTATCGCTCCTGGAGCGAAACTGAATAAATCAACGATCAATAAGTTGGCGATTACATATTTGACCGTTCGTTCAGAAGGGAGGCTTCTGGATTTTGTTCTCAAGAAGCCTTGAAACTCACGCCATACAAAATTTTGATATTTTAATGGAATCAGTTGCAACAAACCAAGGGCAATTGAACCGATCATGACAAATCGTTCATATGCATCAAAGCAGCGTCTGATTTTTCTTTTTTGATCAATGCCCATCGGAGGATTCAAATATTTATTCTTTCTGGGCTTTCTGGAATGGCGCGGCAAACCCTTTGTTCAAAATCGATACCGAAAAACACCCATGACATTCTTGAGCACATCAAACATGGTTTCGATACGGACCCTGGTGAAATAGAGTTCAAGAGCCATAACAGGATCTTGATGCAGGTCACTGCACATCAATATAATAGGACCTCGACTGGTAATCGCCAATACAAAACGGATCAGACCAGCTGTCGGCTTCCAGAGTAAGTCCAGGGAAGTGATTGAAATTTCATCAACTTTTTCATAAATTGTGCATTCGATTTTTTGAAAATAGGTGTTGATGATCAAATAGCTCCAATAATCGTACTTTTTCACCATACTCTGGTGGTTGACCTAGGCCTTTTTTTGAGGTGTCTGCGCTTTTAAATAGGCCACATAGTTCTTTTTAGCTCTTATAATCAGCGTAATCAATGGTGATTGATGCTGAACAGAGAGCACCGAACCAGCCAGTTTGAAGACATCTCCACTGGGGGAAAAAAGCATCCAGAGTAAGGATGCTGAGGACGTCATGCTTCATCGCAAAATTTAGCGCCATTTAAACAATCCTGGTTCTCAGCGTCTCTCTGCTTTCCTCAGAGCTGTCATCATATACGTGAATAAGCCCCTGATGGATTTTAAGAGATAAGGGGGGTACAAAAAGGAAAGGCCATAGATCCAATCAGCATTCCTATGGCCCCCCAGCAATGACCACGGAAATAGGATGGCTTGCTTTGGGTTTCTGAATGTTGATGCAAGGTAGCCACACAAGGCATTTGACGCCCATCCTTAGGGACATAGGTATGGTCTCCCTGCAAAACCACACGACCATTCGATTTCACTGTTTCATTTTGGGAAAGGACAAACCTATTCCAGTATTCAGTAACCTTATCAAGAGACCCTGTTGATGCCCGAAAGAAATGGATAAACGCATGGTAGCCAGTCGTGTTCAGGCCCCAAAATCGGCAAAACGATCTAACACCAATCATTTCTGATGCTCCGATCAACCCAAGAACCACCATACAAAAGATGAGCCAGGTAATGTTTTTTGAAAAAACTTACGACTCTCGAGTAAAAAAGGAAAAGGATGCCAAATCATTGCTGTACGACCGGGCCTTTGCCCACGGATACCGGGACAAGGCATGAACAATTGGGCTGAAAAAAAGATTGCGGTGTGGGTGCTTACCCCTCATGGGATGGCCCTGGCAAATCAGGTGAAACAGGCATTGCCCCATGCAGACCTGTTTGCATCGCAAAAACTTGTGCTGGGTGAATCCTATGCCCGGTTCTCCACTTTGGCCAAGGCCCTGGCACCGGTATGGGACCACTATGATGCTCATTATTTTATTATGGCTACGGGTATTGTGGTGCGCACCATTGCCCCCTTGATCCAGGATAATACGGAACGTCTTTCATGCCCAGGGATTCAGCGTGCACAGCTTGTCCAAAATCGTGTCCGTGGATCTTAAAGCCGATGAACCCGGGCTTTTGACGCTTGCCCAAACCTTAAACGTGCCCATTGAATTTTATACAAGAGAGCAACTGAACCAGGTAAAGACCGTGCCCAATCCCTCTTCACTGGTGAATAAGCATATAGGCGTTAAAAGCGTATGCGAAGCAGCAGCCATGCTGGCAACGGGCCGGACGCCTCTGTTAATACCAAAAACAGCCAGTCGGACAGTAACAATTGCCCTGGCGGCAATACCCTTTACATTATAGGTACAGGTTTCGTAACGGCCGGATCACTGTCCGGCCAGGCCTGCGCCCTGGTTTCTGGTGGTGATGCAGTTTTTTTGATTGCTCTGACTAAAACAAACGAATATATTCAAAGCAGAGGTGCTTATTGTAAAACACTGAAGACGTATGAGGGATAAATAAAATGAATGCTCAGACACAGAAAACGCCTCGGATAACACAAGAAGAGTACCTTGAACTTGAGAGGACTTCGGAAATCAAGCATGAGTATTTTAATGGCCAGATTTTTGCCATGACGGGCGGCAGCTTGAATCACAACCGGATAAGCAGAAATATTGACCGAAAACTTGGAAATCAACTTGAGGGTTCACCGTGCGAAAATTTTGTGGGTGATATGCGAGTCAAGATTCAAGGGAATGAAAAATACACTTATCCCGACATTACGGTAGTTTGCGGAAATATTGAGCTGGAAAAAATAAAAGGGGTAGAGACATTGTTGAATCCCATTGTCATCATGGAGATTCTCTCAGAGTCCACTGAGGCATACGACCGGGGAACAAAGTTCCGCCATTACCGGCTTATCCCCTCTCTTCAGGAGTATATCCTTGTCTCTCAGGACCATTGTCTTGTCGAGCTTTACCGCCGCGGGGACAACGACATCTGGCAGATATTAAGCCCATGCACGGATATGAATAAATCCGTTTCCATAGCATCAGCTGACTGCGAGCTGCTTCTTTCAGATATCTATTATCGTGTTGAATTTGTAAATTAGTACATATTGCTCCCTGCCGGACATATGGGGACGCCCATGCGTGTAGGAGTTTCTATCCCATAAAAAAAACAGGTAGTTTAAACAAGCGCAGGAGCTTTCATTGAGCAACTTATCAATTGAAAAACAAATTGTTATCATTGCCCACATACAGAATTATCTGGCTGGACAGTCAGAAATTAAAAACCAGGCTTATTTGTATTCAAAAATCAAATCATCCCTTCAGCATCTTATGAATGAAACCATCTCAGGGCTTGAGCCAAAGTCTTTGGATGAGCTTGTGGATGAATTGCGAACATTTGCCGGCCATGAGCAGATTGCCCTGTTTGACGAAATGATAACCGAAAACAGGGTTCAGCAGATAAAAAACTTAAGGAAACATGCGATTGATCAAAATCGCCCCCAAAATCGCTCGATTGATCTTTCAATTTTTTATCCGGGATATACAAACATTCCAATTGAAGTTTTCTCCTGGCAGTCAAGGATTGAAACGTTCAACAGGCTTGTTGATGATTTCAGCGGGTTAACATATGAATCTTTTTGTAAATTCAGCCTGGATCTTTTCGGGCATATCAGTGAAGGCTGCCTGCCGATACGTTTACCTGAGCCCACAGACCGGATTATTCAGGAGTTGATTTCAAGACAGCTTGTTTCGCCCATGGATGCAGGGGATCTCATAGATGATGTGAATCGAATTCGACGAAAAATAAGTGATATCCGTAAAGAAAATCGTAAGAAGCTATATGGCGGTGAGCTTTGTGCTGAGTCGTTTGCCCGGATGGGTGATGATGCATATGGATTTTTAAATGACTATTGGCATAATTCGGACCTGAAAAACAAATTTGATATTTGTGAATACCTGATCCATTGGACCGGGCCGGGAAAGGCCGGGTTTTTAAAAAAGTTTGTTGAAGAGGCTCCTTGTGACAAACATTTTGAACTGTGTTTGGCCTGCACCGGGATTTATCCAAAAAAAAATGCTGCCGGGTTTAAATCCGGTGCTGACATTGAATCAAAAAAAGAGCAAAAAGGTTTTGAGAAATTTCAAAACATAATTCAGGAAAATAAATTCGTTTACGATTTTTTGTATATCAGCAATTTTGCAGGGCAGGGGGAAATCCTTCAAAGCCAAAGGTGGGAAGCCCTTTTTGAAAAGAACCGGCATCTATTAAAAACCAGGGAAGAGGTAAAAGAACCAATAGTTCAAAAGGCTTTTACTTCCCAAAAGGGTCAGGAAACACGTAAGCAGAGCCTTGTAAAATCAACGCCTGAAAGTTTGGATGAAAAAGATACCCCAGACGTTGTATTCAGTGCAGATGACATTGATATTGAAAATCTGTCAGCGTATGAAAAGCCTTTGAAGGGCCAGGACAAAATCGCCCATGAACACAGCACCTGGAATAAATATTTAAAACCCTTTCTTTCTGAAAATATGCTGGGCATTCTTGGGGCTGCTTTATTGATGCTGGCCTGGCTGTGCATCTCCATCTGGGTATGGAACAAAGGGCATTATTACAGACTGTTAACCGGTGCTCTGCCAATGTATCTTACATCCTTTTGCCTTGCTTTTATAAGCCGGTTTTTCCATAAAAACCTTGATAAAGGCGTATCTGCAAGAGCGCCGGCATTGTTTGCAGGACTCTGTGTTTTATCCATCCCGTTTAATTATCTGGTAGCATTGTCAATGTTTAATATGAACAATGTAATCGGGCCATTGGCCGGGATAGGCCTTGCTCTTGTCTATGGATTCAGCCTGATTTTCATCATCGGTAAAAAAATCAAGGATTCCTTTGGCTTTAATCCCGGTGCCTATCTTACCATTGTTAATACCAGTGTGTTGTTGTCTGCTCTCTTATTATTTATCAGCAGGGAAATGCGCTTTCCTGCAGTACATATCATCCTGTTTGCGACATTTTTTATTATGGCGTATCAGGTTTATAAGCTTAAGTTCCGGGAACTTTCAACGCACAGGTTCTGCACCCTTGTTTTTGCAGGTAATTATCTGTTAACTATTTTTATCTGCTGCGTGTATTACAGGGTTGTTCCGGACCCTGGCAGTATTGCCGTTCTTGCTCAGTTGATCTCTTTGTTCATTATCTATACCGGCAGCATCCGGCAGGTCTATAAACAGATGATTGTGGTTGCTGTTATTTCGATATTGGGCATTCTTGTCTGTTTGAATGCTGTTTTGCCTTTAATGCCTGTGTGCATGGCATTAAGTTTCTGGGTATGGTTTCAGTTTAAAAAGAAACTTGATTCGCACTGGCTTGACGATATTTTGGTCGGGCATATTTTTTTGTTTTCAGGCGCTGTTTTATTTGAACTCAAGGCGCTTATTTTTCCCCATTGGCATCTGCTGATGCCCTGGATTGCTTTCTCCGGTGCCCTGGGTGTTGCATGTTCATATGTTTACGAAAAAAAGCATAGGGAAACAAAATCAGTTTCTCTGATGCTGATTTTTGTACAGCTTGGTTTTCAAGCTGTCCTTTTAAGCCCCGGCTTCAATACAATGACGGGATTGAGCCTGGTGATGCTGTTAACCCTGGCAGTTGGTGTATACGGATATAACAGGTATGCACGATTATATCTAAAATCCCTTTGGTTTATAAATCTTGCAATACTATTAGCTGCCCCGAGCCTTGGCCTTGCCATTATCGGCCTTGAAGATGAGGCAATGATAAGCCTTGCCTTTTCAGGCCTTGCATGGACACTTGTCAGCCCAGAACTTAAGGATGCCCTGGCACACAGCAATAAAATCGGTGTCGCCTTTGTACTCAATATTGTTTCAGGCTGCGCCTTTATTCATGTCTGCCTGACGGGTTATCTGTCTTTTTCCAAAATCGGGTTTCTGCTTGTTCCGGCCTTTATTGCGCTTCTGGTCTCTTTGGCGGTAACTGCAAGAAAAACAATGTCCCAGTTACCAGTGTATGCCGCCTTCTTAATAGCAGCCATTTTGGGTTCCATGGTCTGGGAAATAACAGGGATTCAGATGAAATCCGGTCTTGGGACCAGCATTGCCGGCATGGCGGCACTTTTTCTTTCTCATCAGTTTAAGGTTCGCTCTGTTTGGCAGACCGAAGATTATGATATGGTTTTCAATCATGAACTCCCGCTAAGATCCAAATCGTTTCTGTATTTCCCCTTTGAGCTTGCAGGGTGGGCCATGGCAGTCATGGCATTGATAAAGGCAAGCTTGCATTTTACACTTCTCAATTCAGGACCCTGGCATTTTAACGTTCATGCCTTTAAGGTGCTTTTGGCATTGATCACTGTCCTTGCTGTTTTTTGTTACTTTATAAAAAAGTACAATTTTAAAAATTGCGGATATATTGTTCTCTGGCCTATTGGTTTTATTCTTTTCAGCGTGTCATCATATGTGCCTTTGATCTTCATTGCACCCTGGTGTCTGGTTATATTTTTCCTATATGATTGTTGTTGCCGGGCAGTTAGAATAAAACCCGATTATAAAGAATCCATATCCATTCCCATGAAGCAGTTGAATTTTATATTTAACTATTTTTCAATTGCATTCGCATTTTGCTTATATCCTTTTTATATGGTGCTTTTTCCCGGGTCCGGCCCGGGTAGAATTTTGCTGGTAGCAAGTGTTGTCATGGCAGTCGTTTATATCCATAACACACTGGTGGTAAAAAAGATTGAACGCTATGGACACCTTGTTCCTCTGCACCTTATAATTTTAATCGTTCTGGGTTATTGTTCGTTCAACCGGCAACCCATTATAGATTTTTTAAACACCCCGGCTCCCGAAGCATTTTTAAATATTCTTGGACCTTACCTGCTGAACCTTTTGATACTTGTTGCAGCAACTCTTTTTATACCGGGGTTTATTCTTGAAAAAAGAGACAACAAGCTGGTTGCCGGATATTGCCGGATTTTTCATGTATGGCTTTTTGCAGCCGCCTGTATTATTGGCGTAATAATACCCGTATTTTTTTGCTATCAGGTATTTTACCCGTTACATCCTGATCTTATAAAAAATTTTCCATACATCATAGTTGCAGGACTTTTTCTTGTCCATGCAGGAAATCGTTATTTTCATTCTTTGTTTTTGTACGGTATGAAAGCTTTTTTTTATGTGTGTATCTCTTTTTTGGTTTTTAACAGCCTTTTTGTGGCACTTGTATCAGGAATGATCCTTTTTTCTTTGTTTGAAGGATTATTGGTTCTCGGAGTAAAGCACAATATTAGCCGGCCCATGGAAAGCCGTCCGGGTAAAATTGATTATAAAAGCCGCCTTGCCCATGCCTGTGAGATATTCGTCTTTGCTTGCCTCACAGTTCATTTTGTTGGTTTTTTAACATTGTCAAAACCTCTTAACCATTTTCTTTTGTACTTACTGATTCCATATATGCTTTTCTCCTACCGTGCCCAGATTGAAGACGCCGTAATAAAAGATTTTCTTGGGTTTGCAACAGTGGGTATCTTTGCCTACGCCAATGCCTTTATGTTTTTAATATTTTATCCGTTGTTTCTCAAACATCAACTAAATAGCCTGCATTTGTTCAGTGCCGGTGTGATTTTTACTATTGCAGTCTTTCAGGTTTATGAAAGAATCAAAAGCTCAATTAAAACGGAGGCAGCCTAATGAAAAACACATTAAGCGTACACAGGGAAAAAACGTCTGTGTTTCTCAGTGTCCTGGTCATGTGCCTGCTGTCAGTTAATTTTGTAAAATTCCATGTACTGTCCGAACAGTATGAATTAAGGTTTTTGGTCAGCGCAATTATATTGCTTTTTGTCTGTCTTTTTTTCCGTTTCTGCTTATCCACGGTAAAGCCTTTGCACAAAGCGCTTTACAGAATTTCTCTGATCATGGCGGTCTGGTCTTTCTGTTTTTTTCTGTTACCCTTTGCCAACATGACCATGTACCTGATCCCTGCACCCGGATTTTATTTTTTATTCAGGGTTGAGGCAAAAAAAGGAAAAGTTCTGGAAGATGTTTTGGCTGCCGGTATTTTAATGAGCTTAGGAACCTTTCTTTATCTACAGCAGCTTCCCTTGCAGGCGGTTTTTTTTCCTGATCAGGTGTTTGACGGGACCGGATATTTTGTCCATTCACCCGTCATCATACTCATTGGGCTGACTTTTTTAAGGCTGAACGCATACTCGGAATGGAAAGGGCTGTGCCTGCTTGGAATTTTATTGTTCTGTTCAGGATTTATTCTTGGTTCCTGGTATCTGGTGCAGCTTTTTTGGCCCTGCACAATTATTTTATCTATTTTAATCTGGCTTTATCTGACCCAGATTTATTTTTTCTTTAAATACAGCCCCCAAAGGATTTTCATCAGATTAACCGGTATAGATCACACAGCGTATGAACAACTTTGTGTGATTCTTTATTTTATCTGCGCGGCCGCAGCCCAGGTCTGCATCATTCAGCTGATTTTTACAAACGGCCTTGACGTGGCCACACTTCTGATTTCAATTGCCGGCTTATTCATATTTTTCTTTAAATATCATGATAAAACGCTTCCTGTAATCATCATGCAGATGGCGGTCTTATTTTTTTTTGCAGGATTGTTTTCTTCCAGCGTCCATGCATTGCTCTGGAGCATGCCCATGGGTGGTTTATTGATGTTTTCCACCATTTCAAGGCTCAGGCAAAACTTTGCTTTTCCCATTCATAATTGGGTTTTTCTTTTTTTGGCTGCCGTATATTATCTGCTGATTATCCAGTTCAATCTTTTGAGGCCTTCAGGCATACTTTATATACTGTCCCCTTTAATTTGTTGGAGCGCTATTCCAGACAGGCCTTTTGCCGTTCCAGGCAAATATCATTTTGCTTTATGGCCTGTCATTAGTTTTATTGTCCTGATTTGTCTTTGCAAAGGCGTTCAAAAAGAGTTTTTCATTGCCTGGGCGTTGCTCAATATTGGGGCTCCTCTTATTCTTTGCCTTCTCATCAGGACAAAACAGGTTAAAGCCTTTGCTGCAAAGATGCGTTTTTATTTCCTGGATGAATGGACTCAAAATAGCAAACAGGCTTTATTCATTCTTTCGTATATTTCTGCGGTTATTGGCATTGCCGGCCTTTTAATAAACTTTGACTGGTATATCTATAAATGGCTGCCTGTGAGTCTTACAGCTTTTTTGCTCGCCGTTATTGCATCTGTTTTTACGAGCTATGCACTTAAAGACAGAACCCTTTTTCATGTCAAACAGGCTGAAATTTTTTTCTGGTTAATTCTGGTCCTGGTACGATGGAAACTTGATATCCAGGAAACATTAGAGTTCGGTTCTCCTGCAGACGGGTATTTTCTTATTGCCATTGCTTTTGCAGTGGCAGGTATAAGAGAAATTTTTAAGAAGAAAATACCTGATTTTGCACAATATTTTCAAAAAACCATCCAGGTTTACAGTTTAATCGGCTGGCTTTATCTCCAGGTTCTCCAGTTTCTTTTTAAAGGAAGCCTTACGGGAGAATTTCACCATGCCGAATTGTCATCAATTCTCATGGCTGTTTTTAATGTGTGGTTGTCAAAGGCCCGTATAAATGCTTATACCATTTATACCGTTGTTTTTATTAACGTTGCTGTATTGATTTATTTTTACAATGCCGGATTTGAAAATATTCTGTTTTACATATTTCCCTCAATGACCAGTGCACTTATCCTTACCGAACTTTTCAAGGATAAACTGGATCAGGAAAATGCAAAAAAGATGAGGCTGGTCTTATCCCTTATTCTTTGCGGGACAGCATCATTTTACAATATAATGGATTTTAACGGCTCTGTATGGTTTCCGGTTGCTGCAACATTAATATCAGCAGGCCTTGCCATTGCCGGAATTTCGGTGAGAATCAGAATTTTCCTTTATTTGGGCATAACTTTTTTTATTGTAAATGCTATGGGTGTTATATCCCACATTATTATTAATCAGCCCCCGGAAAATATCACCTTATTCATAGGCGTTTTATTTCTTCTGGCAGGTATTTTTTTTACAGCAAGTTTTCTGTTTTTTCAGATGAAGCGTAAACAGATTATTGAGCGTTACCATCAAATTACAAATGAATTAAAAACCTGGCAGTAGAAGCTGTATAGGGTTTCAGCCATGAGCAGCCTATTTTTTTGTGATGCTCTCAGAATGAGTAAAAAGAAAGGAACAGTGGAAAGCGTATGCAAAGCAACAGCCATGCCGGCAACGGGCAGGACAAATCTGTTAATACCGAAAACAGCCGGCCGGACAGTCACAGTCACCCTTGCCCTGGCGGCAATACCCTTTACATCGTAGGCACAGGACCCGGAAAGGCCGACCATATGTCCGGCCGGGCACGCCAGGTGCTGGTAGCCTGTGATATTGTGGTGGGGTACAAGACTTATATTGAACTGATTGAAGATGTGATTAAGGACAAAAAGATTCTGACCACAGGCATGACCAAGGAGGTGGACCGGGTTCAGGCCGCTATTGATGCCGCCCTTGATGGTCACGTCTGTGCCCTGATTTCCGGCGGTGATGCAGGCATCTACGCCATGGCCGGTCTGGTTTTGGAAATGCTGGCGCTCAAAAAAATTGCCTGCAATACCGGCGAAAAGGATAGCCTGTGTGTTGAGGTGGTGCCGGGCATCCCGGCGCTTGCTGCCGGTGCCGCGCTGTTGGGCGCGCCGTTGACCCATGATTTTGCAACTGTCAGCCTCAGCGATCTGCTCACCCCCTGGGAGATGATTGAAAAGCGCCTGGATGCGGCAGCCTCTGCTGATTTTGTTATCAATATTTACAACCCCAAAAGTAAAAAGCGCGACTGGCAGCTCAGCCGGGCCATGGAGATTATTCTTAAGTATCGGGCAGGCAACACCCCCGTGGGTATTGTCACAGGCGCTATGCGTGACAACCAGAAGGTGGCGTTGTGTGCCCTTAAGGACCTGGATAAGGCTGATGTGGGCATGCAGAGCATCGTTATTGTGGGAAACAGTTCCACCTTTATTTACAATGATTTTATGATCACCCCCCGGGGGTACAGCAAGAAATATAAGATATGAGTGAAAATTTAAAAAAGGCAAAATGTATCGCCGCCCTGGGTACAGGTTCTGATGTGGGCAAAAGCGTGGTTGCCACAGCCCTTTGCCGGATTTTTTCCGACCGCGGGCATAAGGTAGCCCCTTACAAGGCACAGAATATGTCCAATAATTCAGGGGTTACTCCGGAAGGCCTTGAAATGGGCCGGGCCCAAATTGTCCAGGCCGAAGCCGCCCGCATTGCTCCCCATGTGGACATGAACCCGGTGCTGCTCAAGCCCGTGACCCAGATCGGCTCCCAGGTGGTGCTGCTGGGGAAGGTGCATAAAGATCTGTCTGCGGCTGAATATCACCGGGAAAAGGCAAAGCTCTGGGATACGGCCTGCGGCGCCCTGGACCGCCTGCGTGCCACCAATGATGTGGTGGTGCTGGAAGGAGCCGGTTCCTGCGCTGAAGTCAATCTCATGGCACGGGATATCGTAAATCTGAAAATGGCCGCCTATGCCAAGGCACCGGTGATTCTCACCGCTGACATTGACCGGGGCGGGGTGTTTGCCCAGATCGTGGGGACCCTGGCTTGTTTGAATAAGGCCGAACAGGACCAAATCGCAGGCTTTGTCATCAATCGGTTCCGGGGTGATATCGCGTTATTTAAAGATGGTGTGGACTGGATTGAAAAAAAGACCGGCAAACCGGTTTTCGGTGTGCTGCCCTGGGTGAATCATCATATCCCCAACGAAGATTCCGTGGTGATCGAACATGCCGTGGCTAAAACTGATCCGGCCAAAATCCCCACGGTGCTGGTGGTGCGCACCCCCCATATCTCCAATTTCACCGATTTTGATGTCCTGTTCCAGGTGGAAGGATTGGGCGTGGATTTTGTTGAACACCCAAGGGATCTGTCCGCCTATAAAGCCGTAATCCTGCCCGGTTCCAAGAGCACTCGCAGTGACTTGAACTGGCTTGCTAAAACCGGATGGACCTCCAAAATTCAGGCCTACGTTGAAAACGGTGGTCATGTCCTGGGCATATGCGGCGGCTATCAGATGCTGGGCACAAAAGTCCATGATCCCCACGGCCTTGAAGGCATCCCGGGCGACACTGATGGGTTGGGGCTTCTCCCCCTTGAAGCGGTGCTCAAAGCACCTAAAACCACCACAATTTCCCGGTTTGAATGGGAGGGCGTCCCTGGTTTGGGCTATGAAATCCACATGGGCCGGACAGTTTCCGCCGATCGAATCGCTTCGGGCAAGGCGGCAAAAAACGGTCTGTTAAACGTAAAAGAAAGAAACCAACATGCCTGCATTGATTTTGACGGAGCTGTGGCCGACTCGGGCCGAATCATGGGTACCTACATGCACGGCTTTTTTGACTCCGCCCCCATCCTGAAAAAATGGCTTTCGCTTCTGGGCTTAAGCGAACTTGAGCCCCCGGAATCATGCGGCCTGCAGGGCCGGGACAGGCAGTACGACATGCTGGCCAGGCATTTTGAAAAACATGTGGATGTGTCTGCTATTGTAAACGCCATGAACCAGGTGGGAAGTTATTTGTAAATTCTGAAATTCACTGATTTTTCTGCACCCGATTCAGTAGTCGCTCTATGAACCTGTCCGGGTGCAGGCCTTTTCGGAATTTAGCTACCTGTACATGGATGAATGGGCCGGGACCGATACCCTATGATACCCAGCAGACCTGCCCCGAGGAGTATAAACGAGGAGGGGACCGGGATTGGGGCAAGGTTGAATTTTATGGAAGATGTAATGTCTAGTTGAGGATATAATGTGGTGAAAAGCCCCTCGTTAGGGTCACTAATATCAGATTCCAGATTTATTTCAAGGGTTCCCGAAGATAGAACCCCAAAACTAAGGGCCGCTAAAACAATATCATCTCCCCCGGATAATGGCGGAAATGACAGGCCAGCCACATCAGTGCTTGAAAACGAAGAAGACAGGTCTCTGAAATCAGAGCCGATAACAGCGCCGGTGAAATCTAATCCTGAAGAAACGCCAATGTCGAAGCCAAAGGCAAGAATACCATCGGAACTACTTAGTCCCTTAACGATGACATCAATTTCAAGAACATCGCCAACGTTGATTTCCGAGGAAGAAACATCCAGGATGACAACCGGTGCCGCATGGGCGATGCTGAGCATTAATGTGAAAAAAACAGCTATAATAATTTGAATAATAGAAAGCTTTCTCATCACGATTTCTCCTTTTTTATTTTGGCTTAACGGCTCAGGTAATACTCCCGATACCAGGTACTAGGCTCATGTCGCGTTTTGGGGTCTTACTTGATCATCACTTCAATAAGTGAATGAAGCAGGGATTTCCCTCGTTTACCAACATTATGAACGAACTCAAAAAATCCGAGGTAAAAAGGAAGTTTTTCCTGTGAGATACCCCGATGTGGGCGAATCCAGCTTCGGAGTAATGACCAGAAGCCTTCCATTGTATTCACATGAACTTCATAAAACCCGTCTCCATCATCGTCTCTGGCATATTCACCGGCTCCATGATTCACACTTTCATGGTCATAACCCCATTCATCCAACCGGTTATAAATGGAATACTCATCGGTATAGACCAATGTTCCTGGTTGTATAGTGGCCTTTATCAAAGGCTCAATGGTGGCCTGCCGGACATTGGGGAGCATTTGAATCACAACTTGCCCACACCGTTGTATCATCCCGAAAATAGGTGGCTTCTCTTTTTCCAGCGTACCACGCCCTCTAGAACCCTTTAATCGGTTACGGCGACCATCTCGGCCTTTTTTTGATACAGCCTCGGGGTTGCCTTTGTGCCCTGCAATGATATACACCTCATCGCACTCAACCTCATCCTGAAGGATTATCTGAGGCTTTTTTTTACCACGCCTTCGCGTAGCTGAGCAGCCATATTGTGAACATCTCCACGATTAAGGTCCAACTCTTTGGAAATCTGGTTGTTGGACAAATTCAACCCCATGAAATAAAGGCACAATATCCACACTTTAAGGGGTTGGTGATGTCCGGCAAAAATGGTCCCGGTGAGATCATCGAAGCGTTTTCCGCACTCTTTGCATTCATAACGCTGTTTGGCGGATTCCCTATCATCGAAACCTTTTTTGATTGTATTTATGGAATCACAAAACGGACACTCACGTATTTTGGGCCAATGCAGTTCACGAACGGTTTCATAGCATTGTACATCATCTATCAGGGTCTTGATATTTACCTTCATTGGCTCCAATCCTAGTTTAACCAGTTAATAGCAAGGCGAATATCTACTATCATAACGATCCGTAATGCAATTCAATTTTTGCTTTTTTGTTATCAAATTTCAAAAGACCCCAAAACGCGACATGAGCCAAAAATATAATCGACCTTGATGTTTATCGGCCGCGGAATCCTAACGCAAGCGCATATTGCAAGTGTGTCGACAGACTGTTGCAGAATGCTTATTTCCCCAATTTTTGCGTTGGAGAAATACATTCGCTCCTCGAAATATTGCATGTATGCCTGTGGCCAAATTTATTTTTTGCCTTAAACTTGGAAAAAATTATCACTTCATATCGGGGAGTGCTCAATGATTTGGTATTGTCAATTCGGAATACTTGTCCGCAAGCCATCTTTCCTGATAAGCTCTGCGGGCTGACCATCCAATATCCTTCAAATACCACCCGTTTACCGAACCGCCTACGACCGCACCAACGGCAGGAATGAGCTGGAGCATTTTTCGTTTCGTGATATTTAGCCCGATTGCCTTTGAGAGGTGGTCGATACCAATGTCAGTATCTTTTTTGGTTATAGGTTTTTTTGGTGTTGATTCTGTCGTATCATCGGGTGATGGCTCCGGAGAATTTTCAGGGTTGGCCCTGACGGCATGAAGCGTGTTGAGGGCAATCATTTTGTCACCGATGGAATTGGCACTGGAGATGGCCAGAACCGCGAGAATGAAAAGCCTGTCATCATTTGTTTTTGGCTCGTATCCATAGCACAGGCCGATTTTATAAATAGTTCGCAATGCCAAAGTGACCATTGCCGGGACATCTGCCGCAAGGGTGACCGCACCGCCCAGGCCTGTGGCAATACCGCCGGTCGTAGCAAGACCGATAGCCCAGTTATGTACATTTGAGGAAAGTTTGTCTAGAAATACCAGGTCTTTTTTTAATAGTTCCCTGATTTCGGAAACATTTCCCGATTTTTTTATATCACCACTGTCGGTTAGTTTATCTGCTGTTTTAATCGCTGCGTAGACGGCACTCCGGATTGCTTTTTCCGGAATGATTTTTTGGGTCAGCCAGGATACCGGCGCAAAAACCGTCCCCAGGGATTTGCTGATGACACCAGGTTCTTCGGTTTTCCATGCCTGAATGGCGGAAAACTGTTTCGCTTCATATTCAGTCAGTTCGTGTGTCATTTTTCGATTGGATAATCTCCTGGTTTAAATGATGGATAAGAACACGTTGACCTGAGCCGCAGGCCATTCCAGGATTTTTATCAATAGATATGGGGATTGTAAAGATATAAGTTCGGCCTTTCTTTTTCTGGTTTGGGGTAGGTCGTTGGAATGTTTTTGAATTTATGATAACACAAATATTTATTTGTTTTATATGGTTATATATCTTATAAAGCAAATAAATATTTGTTTTATTTATGAGGTGATTATGGTTGATGTGGTTTGTCGTAATGTACTAACTCCGCTTGGGCAGCGCCTGAGGCAGGCCAGATTGATGCGGGAAGACTCCCAGGGGGATTTTGCATTCAGGATCGGCGTTTCTATCCCTACGCTGCGCAAAATGGAGACAGGCAGTCCCCAGGTGTCCATCGGCACCTGGGTAAAAGCGTTGGATATTCTTGGTTGTCTTTCTGACATGGATAAGCTGATTGCACCTAAAGAATCGCTGGCCGAACGGTTTGAAATCCAACACAAGTATGCAGGCCGGCAACGCGTCAAACGGAGTAGGTAATTAGGTAATGTTAAAGCTTAATGTTATGATAACCCTTCCTGACGGCCGGCAGTTGTTCTGCGGTGAAATTTTTACTACCACGCCTGATACCCGGGGCAGAATCCAGGGATCTTTCCGGTATACGAAAGAGTACCTGTCAAACCCTGATGCTTTTTCCCTTGATCCGGTGCATTTGCCCTTAGGCGCTGCTGAAATTGAGACGGACCGTCCCCAGGGGGTACATGGCGTGTTTGAGGATGCCTTGCCGGATAGCTGGGGCAGGGCGCTTTTATCCGCAAAGTACCATATTCCCAGGGCAGAACAAACTGTTCCCAATTTATTAAAATTTCTGGGAACAAGCGGTCTGGGTGCATTATCTTTTTATTCAGGAAGGGAAAAAGCCTATATCGATCCTTCAGCAGCCATCCATGATTTATCCGGGGTGGTCGAGGCTGCGTTAAATTTTGACGCCGGCCTTCCCGTGGATGAGAATGATCTAAAAGCGCTTTTCATTTGCGGCAGTTCTCCCGGCGGTGCCCGTCCTAAGGCCCTGATTAAAAGCAATGACGGCAGGCAATGGATAGCAAAATTTCCCAAACTCAATGACCGCTATCATGTTGAAGCAATTGAAGCAGGCACCCTTTGCCTGGCAGACAATGCCGGCCTGAATGTTCCCAATTTTTTAATCTGGAAAGCCGGCAACCGAAGCGTCCTGCTTGTGGAACGGTTTGATATGACACCGTCCTGCGGTCGCAACCACATGATCAGCATGGAGACCTTGCTGGACGCAGACGGATATTATAACTTGTCTTATTCGGATATGTTTGTGATTATCAATAAATTCAGTAGCAAGCCCAGAAAAGATACAGATGCGTTGTTCCGGCAAATGGTATTTAATGCCGCTGTTAGCAACACCGATGACCACCTTAAAAATTTTGCCATGCTTCATACCGAGTCCGGATTTTGTTTGTCGCCGGCGTATGACCTGCTCCCCGATATTTATCATAACAGGGAGCATTGCTTATCTTTTCCCCAGGGGGCTGGTACATTGCCTCCAGGCAGAAAGATTCTGGAAAGAATCGGCAATGTATATAAAGTGTCCAATCCGGGCCGGATCATCGGCGAAGTGTATCAATCCGTGTCCTGTTGGCAAGATGTATTTGAAGAATACGACGTTCCCCAAAAGGATATCCAGCGGCTTGAACCTGCCATCAGCCGTGGTCTAAGCAGATTAGTTTGATCAATTCAACCGACTGACAATGGTCTTTTGGGCCGTGAGCAGCCTTGCCCCGACAGCCATGTGACCGACAGTTCCGTTGGCAGGGCCACCGGAATGGCGGCCACTGTGAGGACCAAGGAAAAGTGGAGGGCCTTAGTTATGGGATCGCCCCGGAACCGAATTACCGCCAGAATCACGGCCACCAGCACAACGACAAGAATTATGAGGTAATTTTCGATTTTGAGTGCCGCGTCCTGTAAATGGCTGACGGTTTTCCCAAAGTAGCTCTTTGTACCGGTTGCGTATACAATGACCTGGCCTATCCTTTGCCGCTGAGGTACGATTATCCAGTGCCTGACCGACAACCGTAAATTGGGCCGATTATTTCGTTGGGCGGAAATTTTAATCCTCGGAATATTTAATATATGCCTGTGGTTAAAATTCCCGTCCGCCTTGTACTCGACAAAATTTCCAGGTTTTCGTTCAGGTACTATCTACCGCTGCGGCGTCGCCAGGCGCCGGACAGCGGTGTTGAATCATTCATAGCGCTTATAGTCCAGTTCTCTTTTGACAAGGAACAGGGAACAGGGCATTTTTTGAATCAGTTCCCGAATGTCATTACCCATCATCAGATGTTCAATATAACCCTGCTCATGGGCCGTCATAACCATCAGGTCAATATTTTTTTCTGAAATCAATTTTGTGATTTCCTGCACAGGATTCCCCTGGATGACGCTTTCCTGGATGGTCAGCCCTTCGGAATCTTCCGTCTTGATATAATCCTGAAGGTCTTTGTGGGCATCCTCAAGTATTTTTGTGAACTCGTCCTTTATAATCTTGGCTGAGGATATGGGCAGACTCCAGCCTTTGAGCCCAAAGGGGTTGTGCACGATATGGGTGATAAAAAGTTCTGCCCCGTAATTGCGGGCCAAAGAAATTCCCCACTGAACGGCTTTAAGGGCCTGTTTCGTACCCATGGATACAACGAGAATACGTTCCGGATGTTTCATGTTTGATCTCCTTTATTTTAAGGTTTTGTATATTAGAAGAAGGAATCTGTAACTGCCGATTCCCTTATTGATGCCGCTTGCCGGTAAACACATGAATCGACCGATCTTTTTCTTTACCGATTGCCGGATCATTCGGGGCGTTCTCATCCCAGGAAACCAGGGCTTCCGGGTCCGTTACCACGATCACCGGACATCCGGCGCGGAAGGCTGTCCGTTCCACGGCACTGCCGGCATACCATTTTGTGCCTTTTTTCTTTGTGTGGGATCCCAGAATGATTACGTCTGCATTGTTTTTTTCCGCACAGTTAATAAGTTCCAGGTGGGGCAACGCCCCGCCCCAGATCTGATAGGTGTAATCGGTATCTTTAATTAAATTTTGGCAGAATTCTTCCAGGCGGTTTTCAGTATTTTTTTGGTCTGCTTCATAATCTTTTTTGGTATACTTGGGGTACGGCGGCACAGGAATCATGTGAAAAAGAATGATTTTTGACCCGAATTTTTCCGCAGTTTTCCGGGCAAAGAACAAGGCACATTCACAGGATACGGAAAAATCCACACCTACCACAATTTTTTTGAATGCCGCCGAGGATAAGTGAACTGCGGGATTGATAATCATCACCGGACAATTCTCCCGCATGACCACGCCTTCCACGGTGCTCCCGATCTTCCCGGCTACCCGGACAGTTCCCCTTTCAGCGGCACGTTCGGAATGGGGGCCGAGGACGATCATGCCCGCATTAAGATGCCGGGATTGACGAACGATTTCTTCCCAGGGGAATCCGCAAGCAACCGTGACACCAAAATCCATGCCTTTCGGCAATATTGCGTTATAAAAATCGAAGAGCTCTTTTTGAACAAGTTCCTGATACGCCGGCGAAAAATTAATTTCCTCGCCCGTTTTAAAATCCTTAACCAGGTGTCGGTGGTTTTCATGGGAGGATTCCGCTACATGGAGAATGTTGAGCCTGGCTTGATGGGTCTTAGCGACTTCAGCTGCGTCTGTCACCACCGTATCCTTAACTCCCACAAGATCTGTCGCTGCTAAAATATGCTTGAACATGGCTCCTCCTTTTTGATTGATTGGTTGTTTGATGCGTCAGGCCCTGCGCCTGTTGGTCGGGTACTTTAATTTTTCAAAGATATCTTTTTAAAGCATTTGGGGTAGAATTTTTGAAAGACACACACCCATGGATGCTTCGGTATTTATTTTTAAATGACGGTCCGCCTCTATTTTTTTGATCGGTTCAAACCGGTCTTTAAATGATTGAAAATGGGAAATTCTAGCATCCGATATTGTGTTCCGGCCATTTCTCATGATCAACCTTTCTTGCAGAACAGGGTCCGGCACCGTACATTCGAGAAACACGATGTCGGCACCTGATTGCGCGGCCAGGGAAACCATTTGTTTTCGATATTTTTCCTGGCTAAAAGAGGCATCTATCGCCACGGAGTTGCCTTTTAGAACCTCTTCTTTTGCCAGTGACAAAAGCGTGTCATAGGTTTGGCTGGTCGCGGTTTCGGAATACATTCCTTTTTCAAAAGGCATGCTCGAAGGATCGGTTGGTGGGGCTGGGAATATTTTTTTCCGGACCACATCCGAATTGATGGACCGGATATTCAGCGCCAGGGAAAGGGCTTGTGCCAATGTACTTTTCCCAGATGCCGGCATGCCGCAAATCACCCAGATTCTGGGCCTGGAGAAGCGATCTGCATACTGGTCTGAAAGGGCAAGGTATTTTTTTGTCTGTTCCAAAAGTTTATTGCGTTCCTGTTCGGAAACATCATGCGCCTGCAGGCGGATACACTTAACTTTAAGACGTACCATGGCCCGGTAGCATTTATAAAAATTCATCAGTACGTATACTTCCGGATCATGGCTATAGCCTGCATAAGCTAAAAGGAACTTTTCTGCCAAAGCTGAAAATTCCAGAAATTCCATATCCATGGCCAGAAAAGCCAGGTCCGCCCCCACGTCCAGATACCGGAACCGGTCATTGAATTCAATACAGTCAATGATCTGAATTCCAGTATCCGTAAAATAAATATGACCGGTTCTTAAATCTCCATGGCAGTCCCGGAACCATTTATTTTCCATGCGGCGAAAAAATAAGGCTTTTTGCCTGTCTAAAAAAGCATCCGTTCTGGACCATATCGACTGAAAACAATCGGCGTCAAGCAGGGATCCGAGTAAAGGTTGGGTCTGTTTAAAGTTTTCATCGCAGTTTTGCTGGATTGTTTCAAAAGCCGCTTCCATATTCAGTGGCCCGTCGGATGTATCGGCATCGTAAAATTTGTACAGCTTCATTGCCAGCCGGTCAATATCCTTATTACCGATCTTTCCGGATCGAAGCAACTGTTTCATGGAATAGGTCTCAGACAGTTTCTGCATCCTTACGGCATATTCCACAACCGTCCCTTCGCCGTCTATATAAAACTGGTCCCCTTTTTGTGTAATTTTCGTTACATCCAGATAGACGTTCTTTGTCAGCCGGCGATTTAATGCCACCTCACGGGTGCAAAAATGTCTGCGTTTTTCCAGGGTGGTAAAATCAAGGAACTTCAGGTCCACGGATTTTTTAATTTTATAAACAAAGTCTCCTGCCAGGAACACCATGGAAATATGGGTTTCACAGACCGTTACGCCGTGAACGGGATGGGGATAAAATTCCGGGGTCCGCATTTGTTTAAACAGAGCTTTTTGACGAGCTGATTCTCTCATCTTCACTGGTCTGTTCCCCCTGTTTGGAAGATTTTAGATAATTTTAATTATAGCACGGATACAGTCAAAAACAATGTTATCATAAAAGAGAAAAATCAGCACAGACCCCAAACATTAGACTTGAAATTGATCCAGCTATGTTTTCAGGGTGTTGGGTATCTATCTGGCTGAGCCGATCCCGGCAGATCAATTTTAGATGGAAGTCGATTAAATAGAATACACAAAAAACCATGGGGTTTTTTGCATGGAAGAACCCCAGGAAATTGAACACGAGAATTAGATAAATGCCGACAAGAGTCTGGGACGGGCTGTAGCGTATGGACAAGAGTCCGCACAGGTGATACCCAATGAAGGTCATTTCGTTGCCTAAAACCCGATGCTCAAGTTTTTGTTAATTTGCCCAACTTCGGCGTTGGAAACAATTTTTAATCCTCAAAATATGTTGTATATTCAATCGGTTAAAAATTGTTTCCGTCTTGAATTTGAACAAATTCCCTGAAAACTTGATGATCGAGTAAAAGTACAATGGCTGCGGTGCTTTTAATCTGAAAATTAAATTCCGATACAAGGTCTTAAAGAATAAAACAAGCAGGGCTGCAACGACTATTCCGGAAAGGGAGCCAATACTTTTAAAGGCTCTTAATCTTTTGGCCGCTACCAGCGTGGTTTTCCCGGCGCCAGGCGAACCAATGATCTGGACAATGGTTTGGGTAGCGGGTTTTATCATGGTCAGATGCTCTTTCCAAAAGCGCAGTTGGGAAACCGGCAGGTGGGGCAATTCCGGCACAGCCCGCCGTGGCAAAGGCTTGCCAGTTCCCGTTTACCTGGACGCTCGCCGGCCATGACCCGGGGAAGTATCAGGTCAAATATGGTGGTGCGGTGATACAACCCGCAGGCCGGCAGGCCCATGATAGCAGTATCAGATGTATATCCCAAAAGAAACATGGCCCCGGGCAACACAGCCGATGAATAGTGGACTTCATCAAAACCCACAGCTTCAATCGATTCCCGGGTGACATCGTCGGGGTCCACGGACATGCCGCCGGTGGTGATGATCAGATCGGTCTCCTTTCTCATGTAATCCCGGATTTGGGCGGTGATCCGCTCCCGGTCATCGGGCAGGATATTCACCTCAAGCACATGGGCCCCAAGCTGGGCGGTTTTTTCCTCCACAATGGCCTGGAACCTATCCTGGATCAAGCCGTCATACACCTCATTGCCGATGATGGCCAGGCGGATTTTCAACGGGTTGAACATTGAAACGGAAAAAATAGGGTAGGTGGATTTAGCAAGGGCCGTTGCCTGGTCGAGGTTTTCCCGGTCAATGACCAGGGGTATGGCCCGGGTGGCTGCCAGGCTGTCGCCTTTGTTTACGGCGGTATTGGTATGGATACTGGCGCACATGACATCGTCCAGCATGTTGAATTCCGTCAATGCGTCCACATTTACCCGGAACAGCCCTTGATAGGACGCATATAGCTCCAGTTTACCTTCGCTGGGTGTGGCGGAAAATTTAACACCTGGTCCGGCCAGGGCCGATGCAAGCTCAAACACCGCCTCATCCTCATGTACCTGGGTCTCATCAAGATCCAGCACATAGAGGTTGTTTTTTCCCATGCGCATGAGTCGACATATGTCTCCGGCCTGGACCCGGTGTCCCCGTTTAAAGGCCGGTCCCTTGGACTTGGCGGGAACAATTTCGGTCATGTCATGGGCAAGGGTCATGCCGCAGGCGTCTTGTACGGGCACGGTTTTAAAGGTCGGTTGTTGTACGTGCAGCTGTTTTTTCATGGTTAAATATCGGCTTAAAATAAGATCCAAATGCACAGTTTCGGCACAGAATCATTTTTTTTTAAAACACTTCCTTATGTATTGTTATTTCTCTATGTAACTTATTTCTAACAAATAATATTAGCACAATTATGATTTTTTAAAGTTCAGGACGGCTTTTTTCTGAACTTTTTGGGATCAATGGCATACCGTTTCATGATCTGCTGAAGAGCCTGGCGATCCATGGCGCAGCGTCTGGCTGCCTGGGTGATATTGCCTTTGGTCATGGAGAGCATGGCGCCGATGTAGTTATGGTTAAACTGGGTCAGGGTGTTCTCCTTGGCCTCTTTATATGTCAGTTGCCCCATATCTGTGCCAAAATCCATGCAGACGCAGTCATTGGCCCCATTTTTATCGATGGGGATATCGGCCAGACCGATGGTATCTGAGCTCGAATAGAGAATTCCCTGGATAATTACATTTTCAAGCTCTCTGACATTGCCCGGCCAGGGGTGTTTCATGAGAAGATCCATCACGCTTTCAGATAAATGTTTGGCCGGTTTGTTTAATTTTTCACAGTTTTTGGCCAGAAGGTGATCGCATAACAGCGGTATATCCGTCACCCGTTCCTTTAACGGCGGCAATTCAATGGTGATCACCGAAAGCCGATAGAAAAAATCTTCCCTGAACTCCTTGTCTTTTATTTTCTGCTGCAGATCCTGGTTGGTGGAGGCGATGATCCTGACATCCACATGCTCCACCCGGGTGTCGCCCAGAGGTTTGACCTCCTTTTCCTGGATCACTCTTAAAAGCTTGGTTTGGATGCTGGGGCCCACATCTCCTATTTCATCCAGAAAAATGGTGCCGTGGTCGGCTTCCTGGAAAAGTCCTGTTTTATCCCGGTAGGCATTGGTGAACGCGCCTTTTTTATACCCGAATAATTCACTTTCAAGGATATGTTCGGGGATGGTGGGGCAGTTTATTGGGATATATGGTTTATTTTTCCGAGGGCTAAGTGCATGAATGGATCTTGCGGTCAGATCCTTGCCCGTTCCGGATTCCCCGGTGATCAGGACTGTGACATCAGAGTCCGCGATTAAACCTATCTTTTCAAATACTTTACGCATGGCAGGGCTTTTTCCGATCAAGGGCAGGGGATCGGTCCGGCAGGCTTTCTGGAGCCGGCGGTTTTCGGATATAAGTCGGCTGCGTTCCAAGGCTTTCCGGATCTTAAAAATGATTTCATCCTGCTCAAAGGGCTTGGCAATGAAATCGTAAGCACCTTTTTTAATAGCTGTCACAGCAGATTCGATATTGCCGTAAGCAGTGAGCATGACCACAGTGAGATCCGGATACCGTTGTTTCAATTGTTCCAGAAGATCAAACCCATCCATTTTCGGCATGCGGATGTCACTGATCACAAGATCAAAGCTCGTGTCAGCCAGTCCAAGGATGTTCAAGGCCATTTCACCGGAAAATGCCATGGTCACCCGGCAGTTCAGTTCCGGTTCAAGGGTGCGTTGGAGAAGGCGGGGCATATCCTTTTCATCATCCACCACAAGAATATTGGGTGTCATCTTTTATTCCTCATCGCTGTTGGTGTTCACAAGGGGCAACCGGATGGTGAACTGCGCACCCTGGCTTTTACGGTTAGCAGCCGTGATCTTCCCCTGGTGGTGGCGGATAAGGCCGTATCCCACGGAAAGGCCTAACCCTGTGCCCTGGCCCACGGGTTTGGTGGTGAAAAAAGGATCGAAAATCCGGGGCATATGCTGTTTGGGGATGCCGGTGCCGTTATCCTTGACATGAATGAGCATATGGGCCTTTTCCTTTTGGGTCACAAGTTCTATGAAACCGTCCGGGGTATCCTTAATGGCGTGGCAGGCATTGATCATCAGGTTTAACACCACCTGGGTTAGTTCCTGGGCATTGCCCTTGACCCGGAGGCGTTCATTTTCCCACCAATTGAGTTGTATTTTAACGTTTTTGAAATCAGAATGGTTTCTTAGAAAATCGACTACGCCATTCAACATTTTATGGATATCCACATTTTTCATTTCCCTGGAACCCTTCCTTGAAAAAGAGAGCAGGTTGCTGACGACGTTCCGGCAATTTTTTACGTGTTTTTCAATGATTTTTAAATCTTCTTCAAATTCAGACGACTCTTTGAGCATAAGCTGGGTGTAGCCAAGGATGATACCCAAAGGGTTATTGATTTCATGGGCCACACCTGCGGACAATTCGCCTAATGCCGCTAATTTGTCGGCCTGGGCGATCTGCTGCTCCATCTGTTTTTTTTCGTTGATATCCTTGATGATGAAATGAAAGGTTTTGGCACAGCCGAACGCGCCGTAATCGACACCGCCGGTGATCATCACCCGGATCTCCATATTATCTGAATTTAAAAATTCGCATTCTTCATTAAGGATATATTCGTTGGTGTTCAGCTCTTTTAAGATATGCCCCCAGTCCGGGGCATGGGCGATGAAATCCATCAGTCCCATGTTCTGTTCCAGCATCTGTTCTTTTTTGTATCCTGTCAGGGAGATGCCGGCGTTATTGATTTCCTGGATTTTGAAATGCGCGTCGGTAACCAGAATCGTATCCAAAGAGTATTCAAAAATCCGTCGGGCCTTATGTTCGGAACTTGTGAGCCTCTCTGTGCGTTCAACCACCTTTTGCTCCAGGTTCTGGTTTAAACTTAGAAGTTCACCATGGGCGGCTTCCAGTTTTTTCCGGGAGGTCAGAATTTTTTCGTTGATCTCCCAGCTCTTATTGAAAAACAGGGTAATCAGGCTTACCAGCATGAAAGAGACTGTGTTGACGCTGCCGGAAAAGGCCGCGATCATCTGCCAGGTGTCAGTGTTGGACGTTAAAATCAGACATTGCCGCAGAATATGTCCAAAGGAGCGTGATACGCCAAAGATCATAAATCCCGTGGAGATCCAGACAAGATAAAGAAACAGTGCGTTGTCCTGGTCGGTTTCCCTTAAGATTTTGGCCTTGTAGCAGCATAGAAGGGAAAGTACCACCATGGCGAAGGAGCCTATCATATCTATCACCACCATCGGTATATAAGGGGCAATCATTCATCTTGTCCTTGTCCGGCTTTTTGTTCCTCCACCAGGCAGGAAAGCCCCTTGTACATCAGAAACATGGCAGGCACGCATAGCAAATGGTCCAGTTTAAGGCCATAATATACCCAGCCCAGCAAGTTTGAATTGTTCTGGGTCCGGATTTTGGCATACCCATTGGCGAGAGGCTCTATACTGACCGCATAGACCTGGTTATCCAGGAAATGGGCAGCGAGGGCGCAACCGTTCCAGAGAATGAAAAACAATGCTGAAAGCTGGATCAGGCGCCATCCTTTATGTATAGCCAACCCCTTGCCACTGATGATGAATATAAGCACAACCATTGAGAAAATAAAAAACAGGTGTCCGATCTGGTGGGTAATAATCCCTTCTGAGTTTGAATGAAGCTGCAGCGCATATAAATTCCCGGGTAATCCCAGGAGAAGGTATGCCGGAATCAACAGCACGAAGCGATTAAGATGTTTCACGGTTTTGTTTCCTCAATGGGTTTTTGTATATTTCTCTATTATAGAAACCAATTATTGGGGTTTCAATGGCAAATTCGTTTCGGAATTCGACGCAACGCCTTTTCATAATTAATGTTTGAACGAAAATCCGTGTTTGGACGAAAAGTTGCCCTGATGCAAGGCGCAGATGGGTGAGTTTTCGTTCAAACACTAATTACAATCTTTGGGATTCAGGCTGCCATTTCGGTCAGCTTCCTGTGGACTGAAGCGAAATAGGGTAGATGGGGCCTGAGTTTTCCGAAAACGATTCGTGCCAGAATATAGATGGGGAAAAATGAAAATGTATAGCCCACAGAATCTGTAACCAGGGAGAACGGAAAAGTAATAGGAAAATCAATACCGGCAAATCGTGTCTGCATCCAGCCCAGGGCAAAGGGCACGGGCCAGAGGATGGCGGCCGAATGGGCCAGCATGGCAAAAAATTTGCGTCCCCAGGCATCTGTGGCTTCTTTATTCAGCGCTTTGTATCCGGCCATGTCTCCTGTTTCATAAGCCTTAATGGAAAGCCTTTCCTTTTCTTTCATACGGTGGGAAAGGCCGGTGAGATAAGGGGTGTTGACCTTTATGGCAAGTGAAATGGTTAATTCTCCCAAAAGGACGGCAATGAGGGAAAGGCAGAACGTCCCGATCATATAGTCAACCATACCAACACCCGTCACCCGGTAGAAAAAAATAATATAGCTGTCAATGGCGTAGTAGAATTGATCAAATCCGCTGACCATTTTTTACTCCTTTTGATTTAATTCGTGTTTGAACGAAGAGTCATCCATCTGCGGCGTTGTTACACAAAGTTGCCAAATTATAAGATCGGGCTTTACGTACCATAGTACGCTTGGGCTCAGCTTTGTTTGCGCCTTGCATTTGGGCAACTTATCGTCCAAACACGGGTTTACATTTAGGGATTAATTAGTATTCTAAGGCATTGCAATACCGAAAAAACCTCTCAACGTATATCGAATGCCGATGTAGAACGCCAATATCAGGAAAAGCCATTTCAATGCCTTTTCAGGAATGTATTTTCCGGTTCTGGGGCCGATCATGGAGCCAACAAATACACCCACAAGTTCAAGGCCGATCATGGGCCAGTAAACCATGACTCCTTTGAGCACCATGAAATTGAAGATGGAAAAAATCATCCCGATGAGAACCGCCAGAGATGACGTACCGGCAACTACGAACATGGGAAGCCCCACAACACTGGTCAAAAAAGGCACGTAAAGAAAGCCGCCGCCTACACCGATGAAGGAGGCCATCGCAGAGATACAAAAGCCACCCACAAAGGCCCAGATGGGGCTGAATGAAAATTTTTGGCCAAAAAAAGAAATTTCTGTTTTGGCAAGACTCCAACTCAGAGTTTTTACCCCCTGCCCTTTAATGGAACCCTTATTTTTGACCGTATCTTCAAATGCTTTGGCTGCAGCCTTGGCTGTTTTCTTTGAGGCCTGGCCCTTGGGGGACATTTCGTAGACCATGAATGCAAAAATCAGGAATACACATAGGCCGAACCAGCCCTGGTACTGTGAAAATCTTACCTTTCCAGCGGTGGTGAATACCACCAGAAACGTGGCAAAAAGCGCACCAGCACCCATGAAGGCGCCCAGGGAGGTTACCAGGCGTTTTTGCCTGCCATAGGTGACACTGGAGACAAGGGCGGAAAGCCCTACCAACCACTGGTTGGAAACGCGGATGCTGTCAGTGAGCATCTTGTTGACGGTGGGAGAGGTATCCTTAAATGTTTTGGCATAAGGCCCCATTCCGTAAATGGAAATATGACCCACGCCGGCCATAACCCCACCGAACGCGCCTATGGTTGAGAAAATCCAGCCCACCCATACGGCCCAACAAAAACAGAGCAACAAACCCGGCGCCGGTGCTCCCGGAATGCCGAAAATGCCTGTCGGAGCAGACGGATCAATCTGGCCCGGTCCCGTGCCCTGGGGCACAGCGGCAATGGCATCGGCAAGCGGGTCAGCCATAACAGGCGTAGCAGCCATCATCGGCAGTATCAGTGCTGCTGCCGTCAAAAATAATACAAACCACTTAAACTTCAATTTCATTCATCTTCTCCTTAAAATGGTGATATCCGAGCTTGTCGGAAATTTTGGGTCAATATTTTGCAGTGCTGACGCGTGAATGACGTGCATCAGAACCATAAATTATTTTCTTAAATGCTCATTTTCCGTACGTGCTCGACGGGACATCAGTTTGGTGCATGACGGGCATAAATGATGGCCTTGTCGGGCATGGACGTGATTGCCTGTATTGTCATCCACATGGGCCAGAAACTGCGCCGTTGCATACCGTCTGCCGCAGGCTTCACATCGCTCAAGGGGCAGGCGGCTTAAAACGTTGTCACCAATGAAAACGGTTCTGACATTGTCCTGGTCCTGGACGGTTATAAATTGGGTGGGACACAGATTGGCACAGGTGCCGCATCCGATGCAGGTACCGTCACCGGGTCCCACATGGCTGCCGGTTTCGTTTTTGACCATGGCAATGGCCCTTGCGCCTATTATGTCGTTACAGACCCGTACACAAAGCCTGCAGCGGATGCAGCCATCGGGCTTTGGTGCCACCGGCACATTGAATTTTTCAGCCAGTTCCCGAATCCGTAACGAGTCCGGCGCCATGGACAGGAGTCTGTCAAAGGCCTTCTGCCTGTGGGCTGCCACCAGATCCGATTCGGTCCTGATTTCAAGTCCGGGTTTGACCTTGAGGATACAGGAGAGCATTACTACTTTTTTTCCTGAAGCCGGACCGGTTTCCACACCGCAAAGACGGCATGTTCCAGATGGCTTGAGCGCCGGATGAAAGCATAGGTAGGGAATGGGAATTTTGTGTGCCCGGGCGGCTTTCAAAACGGTGTCACCTTCTTTGGCCGCTACGGTTTGCCCGTTAATCGTAATTTCAATCATGGACCGCATCCTGGAGATCGGTTATATAATCTTTCAGATAGTGAAGTTCCTGGGTCAATGCCCCCACATGGGCCTTGACAAGGTCTTCCAGGGCAATCAAGGCAATTATCTTTTTGTCTCCCACCACGGGCAGGTGACGAATCCGCGCTTTGATCATCATGGCCATGGCTGCATCCACTGAATCCTGTGGTTCTGCCACAATCAGTTTGGATGTCATTACCTTGTCAATGGTCACCTGGTCGTTTTGTTTGTCAGGAAACAGGATCTGGCAACGGATCAGGTCCCTCTCCGTGAAGATGCCCACCGGCATTTCGTCTGCCATCACCACCACTGCAGAGACCCCATAGGCGGACATCTGCTGCAGGGCATGTAATACGGTCTGGTCGCCTTTCACCGTATAAAAATGACCTGTATCGCCTTTAATCAAATCGTTGACCTTCATATTTGATCCCCCAATCGTTTCAGACAATCCTGGGGAAGCCGGTGTGTGCCTTTGCCTTCCAGGCTTACCTCCACCAAGGCGTCCGGGTCGTTCACCGAGGTGTCCGGATCCACAATAAATCCATGGCAACCTATAAAATCGTTCATGTAGTCCTCCCAGGCATCATCCATAGACGCCTTGAATACCTCTATCTTATCTCCCCGTTGAAATGTCATTTTGCCTCCTGTTCTATGGGATGGGTAAAGCACCGCTGTTTGCGGCGTTGGAAACCGCAGCTTTTTGGCGCAGGCAGTTATTACAAAGCAACCGTGTTTCCGTGGCCTGTGTCATGCTTCTGGTTTTTCCGGCAATAAAGCGGGTATATTCCACGGAGCCGAGCTTTGCACCGCAGGATTCACAATACTGGATAGTCTGGCTGTTCAGGATGGTGCCGCACAGCAAAAGCCTTCGCTGACCATCTTTTTCATCAATAATTAATGCATTATTTTCACAATTGGCCGCACATGCTCCACAGGTGATACAGCTTTCCGCCGTGACTCTGAAATCGGTGGGGCCGCTTTCATCAAAGTCAAGATATCCCAGCTTCAGAGCGTTGATTCCCATTTTATCCCGGCAGATATCAACGCATTTGCCGCAACGCCGGCAGATATCACAGCGCAGGCACCGGGCAGCTTCCCGGCGGACATCGGCTTCCTCATACCCCAGTTCCACTTGCTGGAAGGTCGTTCTGCGCCGGTAAAGGTTCAGCATGGGCATTTTCGGCGGTTTAATGGTCATTTTTTGATGAGCCGTCATTTCAATAACGGGTTCTGTTTTGTGGCGTACCGGCGTTCTCGGGGCGCGAGGCTGGGGAATACCGCGAAGGTAGCGGTCAATGGCGTCAGCAGCCCGTTTGCCGCCGCCAATGGCTTCGATCACTGTGGCAGGGCCGGAGACCGCGTCACCGGCGGCAAAGACGCCTGGCTGGACCGTTTCCATACCCGCGTGATTGACATCAATGGTGCCACGGCGGCTCCAGTTGATGCCGGTAAACGCTTCCATACCTTCGTTGTCCACATACTGACCAATGGCGGAGATCACGACATCTGCCCGGATCTCAAACTCCCCGCCTTCAATGGGAACCGGTGCCAGGCGGTTGGCGCCTTTTTTGGCTTTCAGTTCCGCCTTGATACATGAAAGGGCATGAATATTTTGCCCTTCACCCTTTACCGCGGTGGGAATGGTCAGAAAAGAGAATTCAATGCCTTCCTCTTCGGCCTGTTCCACCTCCTCTACATCGGCAGGCATTTGGTCCCGGGTTCGTCTATATGCAATGGTGACGCGCTCGGCGCCCAGGCGAAGGCTGGTACGGGCCGCGTCAATGGCCACGTTGCCACCGCCTACCACCACCACATTTTTTCCCGGACAGTGGTGATCGCCCAGGGCGACATCCTTTAGAAAACGGACCGCTTCAATGACTTTGGGAAATTTTTCTTCCCCCTCAATACTCAAAGTCCATGCCTTATGGGCACCAATGGCGATGCAATAGGCCTCAAATCCTTCCCGGTCCAGTTCGTCTTTGGTGACATCCTTGCCGAACCGGGTGCTGTACTGGATTTCTACACCCAGGTCTTCAATCATGGCCACTTCCCGGTCAATAACTTCTCCCGGCAGGCGATACCGGGGAATACCCACCATGAGCATGCCGCCGGGCACGGGCAAGGCCTCAATGATCCTGACGCCATATCCCATGAGTGCCAGATAATAGGCACAGGAAAGACCACCGGGGCCTGCGCCGACCACACATACCTTTTTGCCGTTGGCAGGTTGTGGGATTGGATTGGTATAGGCCCGTTCGGACATGGCGCGTTCGGCAGCAAACGCTTTGAGAAATTTAATGGAGATGGCCTTGTCGATCCTGGCCCTGACACACATCATTTCGCAGGGGCGGGTACAGATCAGGCCGCACACCCAGGGTAACGGATTGTCCCGTCTGATCACCTCAATGGCTTCGGCATCCTTTCCCTGGGCAATGAGCGCAAGGTACGTGGGGATGTCAATCCCGGCGGGACATGCCATCTGGCAGGGTGAGGGGGCAAGTTTTCCACAGTCGTGGGTCGGACAGTTCCGGGTTTGGATATGGTTGATAAATACCTCCCGGTGATCGGTCAGAAGCCCTTGAATGGTCCTGCCTGCCTGCCGGGTTTGTTCCGGGTTGCCGGCATCATTACATTCGTTGACCAGGGCTTCAATGGCAGGCAGATGTTCCTCTCCTGCCGTGCCTTCGGCGATCTCCTCGGCCAGAATCAGAATTTGTTCGCAAATTCGTCGTCCCTTTGGGTCGGGCAGTCCTTTGGGGCCGATCAGCTGGGTTAAAAAAAGGATGGTTTGTCGAACCGGGCAGATCTTGTCCATATCGATTCCTTAAAAGCTTGTGTTCTCAAAGGAAGTCACGGATGCTGCATGGCGCTCCCTTCGGATCTGAGTCATTTCTTCGACCGTGCCGAATTTAAGGCAGCCTGTGGTGCAGCTGGTCACGCAGGCAGGGTCAAGGCCTTGGTCGATTCGATCCCTGCAGAAATCGCATTTTTCAACCTTGCCGATCTCCTGGTTCCACTGGGGAGCCCCCCAGGGACAGGCGGATATGCAGGTTTTGCATCCCACGCAAAGGTCCTGGTCCACAAATACGATTCCGTCTTTGCTGCGCTGCTGCATGGCGCCGGTGGGGCAGGCCGAAACGCACCAGGGGTTTTCGCAATGAAAGCAGGACATATAAATAAATGATGTCCTTGGCACCTCCCCAACGGTCTTGGGACCCACCTGGATAATCTGGCAGAGTTTCGGCCCTGCGGGTAATTTTTTATTGGCCTTGCACGCTACCTCGCAAGTGTGGCAGCCGATGCATTTTTTAGTATCCTGAAACAGGTAGTATTGGCTCATGGTGCCTCCGGTGTCCAGATTGACACGTGTTTTGTTTGTCTTTTATGAAAGTCAAAATAATTTGTTTAATTTATTGAGTAATTTTAATTTAGCGGGCCCCTGGAATTTGGATAGTATCCGTCCCCAGGTCGTGTTCCGCCGGGGTGCATAAAATATTTTGCACCGCATTTTTTTTATTGCACCTGTCCTTTGGATACCGTTACAAAGTGCTCCTGGTAGGCAACGGCACCGCCGGCTTTGTCCCAGATATCCAGGCCGCCTGCCATGAATTTGTTGTCGGCAAGGCCTTTGCCAAATGCCCGGCTCTCGGCCTTAATGCGGTGGCCAAATCCGTGGATCACAAAGACGGCCTCCGGGTGGATATGGTCAGTGACCTGGGCCCGGATAGTTTCCGAGTAGCCGTTCCGGCTCACGGTGACAATGTCCCTGTCTGATATGTTAAGTTTTTGGGCCTCGGCCGTGTTGATCCACAAGGTGTTTTCCGACATCTGTTCGTTTAACAGAGGATTGTTTACGGTGTGGCCTTGGGTGTGAATGGCGCATCTGCCGAATGTCAATCTGTACTCCCCCGTCTTTGGGGATGCCGGCGGTTCATAGGGTTTTAAAGAGGGCTGGCCGTTTTCTTCCAGGTTTTTGGAAAGGATTTCAATTTTACCGGAATCGGTTCCAAATTTGTAATCTTCAAAGTGTTTATATCCGGCTTTGTCTGTTAGATTTACCTGCCCCTCGGCATTGAAATTTTCAATGGTAATCCCGGTATCCTTGAGCTGAAAATTCCACAGGTCTTCCACCCGGTCAAAAACCAGGTCCGGCAGGTCCATGCGGCGGGCAAGGCCTGAGATGATTTCCCAGTCCGCCAGGGAGTCATACCTGGGCGCCACTGCCCGTTTTCGGACAAAAAAGTATGGCTTCAGGTCATTTTTTGTGGCGAGGATGCTTTCACGCTCAAGGTAGGTGGAAAGCGGCAGGACCACATCTGAATGCCAGGCCGTATCTGACCATGAGAAAGTGACTGAAACCAGTAGGTCCAGCTTGTCCCATATCCGCCGCAGCCGGTCCGGGTCCGGATATCCCATGAGCGGATCATGGCGGTAGGCAATATAGGCCTTAATGGGGTATGGCGCCTGTTCTTCAATGGCCTTGAACGTTAAATGCGCAAGACCCGGGCCATTTTCAAAGTGGGTGTATTTCCAGCCTACGCCGTCGGCACGTTTTTCATCAAGGGCAGGATAAAGATCCATGAATGATTTTAAGCCGTTTGTCCCAACATCAGCAGGCTTTGATACAAAGGGAAGGCCGCCTTTGGCACCATAGCTGCCCAAAAGGGCGTTGATGATATAGATGGAGCGGCAGAGATAAAAGGAGTCTTTATACCTTGCCGTCATCCAGCCCGGGTGCCAGATCACCGATGGTGAGGCTTCTGCCAGTTCCGCCACAAAGCTGCGAAGCGTGGCGGCTTGAATGCCGGTTTCTTTTTCAGCCCATTCCGGCGTATAAGTAGAGACAAATTGTTCGAGTGCCTTGAATCCTTTCACATAGCGGCTGACAAATCGTTCATCATAGAGCTGCTTGTTGATGAGTTCATGAATGACTGCCAGATTAAAAGCATAGTCGGTGCCGGGACGGATCATCATGAACCGGTTGGCCTTGGCTGCGGATATGTTGGCCCGGATATCGATTACCGTGAGTTTACAGCCATTTTCCAGGGCATCCATAAGGTCGTTGACCTCCTGGACATTGATGGCTTCAAAGATATTTCTGAACTGAAGCACGACGTGCTTTGCATTTTTAAAGTCGTAGGCGACGGCTTTTCTGCCCATGCCGGTCAAGGAGCGTGCCGCATGCTGGACATTTCTGGCACAGGAAGAGTCATGGTTGTTGTAGTTGGGGGTACCAAGACCTTTAAGAAAGGCCCGGTGCATGTCTCTGAACGGCCCGCCCCTGTCGGAAAATGAGATGGCCCGTGCCCCGTATTCGGCCTTAACCTGGTTAAGTTTTTCTGCCACATAATCCAGTGCTTCGTCCCAGCCGACTTTGCGCCATTTCCCTTCACCGCGCTCACCTGCACGGATCAAAGGGGTCTGGGGCCGTTCACTGTCGTTGAGAAGCGCTGTTCCCGCCGCGCCCCTCGGGCAAACCGCCCCCTTCATGGCCGGGACATGAGGGTTGCCTGAAATAAATTCGACCTGGCCGTTTTCAACTTCCACCTGGATGGGACAGCGTACCGTACACATGCCACAGACACTGAACACCGATTCTTTGGTCATATTTGTTCTCCCTGAGGAACTGTTATTTCCCCGGAACCATGGTCCGGGATGTATCATTTTTATATTACAGGCCCTGGATTATGCCATAACCATGCCAAGGGTTTGATTTGTCTGGGAGTTTTTCATTGGATGATTTAATGAATTGAATTTTAAAGGTATTTTGTGATTATGTTCCTACCGGTTCTTTTGCTGATAACGTTTTGAATGTATTCTTGGGTAAGAAAGCAGATAGCCCAGGCGCAAGTTTTTTATTGCACGGACCGTGTGGGATATGTGTTGGCCATAACATTCTTGGTGGTTTATTAGCAAGCAGGCGCTTAAATTCGCTGATTGACGATTTTTGATAACAGAGTGGACAAATGTATGTGATATTGAGTATATTAGCAGAGTCTCCCGTACCATGGGAAAATAGATTTTTAATATTTATGACTTCATTATTTTCAAAAAGAGTGAAAAATATGAGAAATCAGAATACAAAGGAATCCATCAACAAATTATTGAAACTTGCCGGCATCACTGTTAACGGAAACAATCCCTACGATATTCAGATTAAAAATGACCAGTTTTACCAGCGGTTAATCCATGAACCTGCTCTGGGTCTTGGTGAAGCCTATATGGATAACTGGTGGGAGTGCCGCGCCCTGGATCAGTTCATGGCAAAAGTGTTGCACGCAAATCTTGCGGAATTATTAAAAAAAGAGTGGCAGATCCAATGGAATATTTTAAAGTCAAAGCTTTTTAATCAACAGTCTTCCAGGCGTGCGTTTATGGTGGGCCAAATCCATTATGATATCGGCAATGAGCTTTACCAGAGCATGCTGGACAAACAAATGCAATATACCTGCGGATATTGGAAAGATGCCACCACCCTTGATCAAGCCCAGGAGGCGAAACTTGAGCTGGTCTGCCGGAAATTAAAACTTGAGCCCGGCATGAAAGTACTTGAGCTGGGATGCGGTTTTGGTGGGTTTGCCCACTATGCGGCAACAAAGTACGGCGTTGACGTGACCGGATACACCGTCTCCAAAGAGCAGGCCAGATTTGGAAACGAAATGTGCCGAGGGCTCCCCGTTGACATACGGCTGGCAGATTACAGAACCGCCACCGGAGAATATGATCGGGTGGTCTCTATTGGTTTAATGGAGCATGTGGGGTATAAAAATTATGGCACTTACATGAAACTGACCAACCGGTTGCTGAAGGATGACGGCATTGCATTGGTTCATACCATCGGTCGTAATGCCAGTTGTTCTGCTTGTAACCCATGGACTGCAAAATATATTTTTCCCAATGGCATGCTTCCCTCCATTGCCCAGCTGGGAAAAGCCATGGAAAAGCAATTTGTCATGGAGGACTGGCATAATTTTGGAGAGGACTACGATAAAACGTTAATGGCATGGCATGAAAATTTCAAAAAAGCGTGGCCCTCGCTTAAAGAAAAATACAGCGATCGCTTTTATCGCATGTGGGAGTATTATTTATTAAGCTGTGCCGGAGGATTCCGGTCACGATCCATGCAGTTATGGCAGATTGTAATGACTAAACAGGGAACTTCAGCACCCTGCTGCCGGATTATATAGTGCGGCAAATTAAGGAGTGGTATGATTGAAGAGAAGATCATTATCGTCGGAGGCGGTCCTGCCGGTGCCGCCTGTGCCTGGAAACTGAAGCAAAGGGGCATCACGCCCCTGGTGCTGGATAAATATTCTTTTCCCCGTCCCAAGGTTTGTGCGGGATGGGTGCCTCCTGCCGTATTTAGGCTCCTTGAACTCCAAGATGATGATTATCCCTACACCTTCAGTCAATTTGACCGAATTCATTTTCATATGTTTGGTATGAAAATTCCTGCACCCACCCGTCAATATGCTGTCAGGCGATATGAATTTGATGCCTGGATGATCTCCCGCGCCCGTGTTCCGGTTCACACCCATTGCGTAAAAAATATCACCCGGAAGAACGGTTTTTATATCATTGATGACCAGTATCGATGCAAGTATCTCATCGGTGCCGGCGGTACCCATTGCCCGGTTTACAAGACGTTTTTCACTCAAAAGCGTTCTCGCCCTCCAAAATCCCTCATTGTTGCCGTTGAAAAGGAATATCCATATGATATTCGTCATAATCAATGCCATCTATGGTTTTTTGATCATGGGCTGCCTGGGTATGCCTGGTATGTTCCCAAGGGGAATAACTGGTTAAACATCGGCATTGGCGGAAACTTCCACACGTTGAAACAGCGGGGACAGAATATTATGGAACAGTGGCGTCATTTTATAATGGACCTTCAAAAAAAGGGGTTCATAGGGGAAAGCCCACCCAGCCCCAAAGGTCACAGCTACTATTTCCAACATGGGCCGAAAAAATACCGGCAGGACAATGCCTTTATTATCGGAGACGCGGCAGGACTCTCCACCCTGGATATGGGAGAGGGTATTCATGGCGCTGTTTTAAGCGGTATCCGTGCGGCAGATGCCATCGTGGAAAACAAGCCGTTTACTTTGCCAGACCTGGCAAGGTTCAGTCTACCGAAAATACTGGGCTTGATCATAACATCGGCCATGAGGTGGCCATAGTGATGTTTTTGTGAATCCTTTTGGAAAGGGTCAATCCGCTAATATGTACCTGGTCTCATCAAGATCCCGCATATAGAGGTTGTTTTTCACCATGCGCATGAGCCGGCAGATATCTCCGGGCTGGACCCGGTGTTCCCTTTTGAAGGCCGGTCTCTTGAATTTGTCGGAAACGATTTCGGTCATGTCATGGGCAAGGGGCATGCCGCAGGCGTCCTGGGCGGGCACGGTTTAAAAGGGAGCTTGTTGTAGGTGCAGCTGTTTTCTCATGGTTAAGTACCAATATATCCGGCCAGTTCCGGGGCTAAGGAAATAAGTTTTTCTGCCGCTTGAGATTCGTACGTCATAAGCGTAAAATCCGAAAATTCAAAACCGGGTGCGACTGAACAGCCGACCAGCACCGTTTCTGAAATGGGCGCGGCGGCCTGCCAGGTGCCTGCGGGAACAACATGGCAAAAACAGTTCTCCCGGGCTGACAACGTGACACATTGAGGCGGTGTGTCTGTTTCATCCCATAGAAATAATTGGACACCTTCTCCCTGGTACAGATTCCAGATTTCATCTGATGTCACTTTATGAAATCGGCTGATCTCTTTGGGGTTTAATGAGAAATAGATATGTGTTACGGCTGGTCTGCCGGTTCCGTCATATTTGGATACTGTGTGGGCAGATCTGAAAACTTCACAATATCTGCCGCCTTCCGGATGTTCTATGAGATCAATGGGCTTCATTTTTTTAATTGGACCATTCATTTGATTATTCCTGCGTCTAAGTTTTTTAAACTGTATTAAAGGATGTTGAAATCGAGGCCTCATTTTGACTGTTGTTCCCTGTTAAATCAATATATTATTTAAAAACAAGGGTCTTGTGGCTAATATTCTGATTTTATTGCAAAAGAGGCGGTTGGTTTCAACGCCTTATTGGTGTGCACTTATAATGTTTTGAATGATTTGCATGATTGTGAAAAATTATGTTAATCAATTCAATTGAATTTTTGATTTAAACAGTTACACTTAAAACGAATAGACAGGATCTGCCACTAATCATATTGGCCCATTCTGTCTAAATGACTAATTGACTGATAGGCTCGCCCGTACAGCGGGACGCGCCTATCGGCGCGCTGAGCAGAAATCATCAACTGGTAAAAATATAGTCATGCCAAAAGCAAAAGAATAGAAGAGTTTATATGGTGAAGCTTTCAACAGCAATTATGCAGGTGGCAATCAGTGGGTTTTCTAACCCCAATAAGGTACCAAAAGAATCCGAGGCACAATATGCTTTGTTTCTCGCTCATATCGCATGGAATACAGCGAATGGCGAACCACCAACAAGGGAATGGATTGAAGGACTAAGATCACAACTGATGTATAAAGGGAAAATATCTGATTTATTCCAATCCAAAAATGAAGATTTACTACTAAAGATCATGACTAACTATAAGCAAAAAATGTTTCCTGATGATAAAAGGATCATTGAGGCTTGTGGATATGTTGACGGTAAAGTACAAGCGTACTGGAAGAATGGGAGTAGATCATGACCGGACACATCCTTTCAGCGGATGACAGATGTGTTGCATTTGAGAACCTTGGCATCCGGGATTATGTTTCGGTCCTTGATCTTCAGACCACTGCCCGGGAAGAGATGATCCAGGACCCGGTCCTTGACGACCGGGTTCTTTTTGTCCAGCACCCTGCAGTTTACACGTTAGGCAAGAGAGGGGGGCGGGAAAACCTTGTGGTGTCGGAACGGTTTTTGGCCGAAAAAGGGATTGATATTGTTCAGACCGCAAGGGGAGGGAATATCACCTTTCACGGGCCGGGTCAGGCTGTACTCTATCCCATCATCAACCTGGAGCGATCCAGGATTGGGGTGCCTGACTTTGTCTATGGTCTTGAGGAGATCATGATGAGAACGGCCCGGCAGTTTGGTGTAGAGGCTCAAAGAGATCCACAAAACCATGGTATCTGGGTAGGGAAGAAAAAAATCGGAAGTGTGGGTATATCCATTAAAAAAGGGATCACCATCCATGGCCTGGCGCTGAATGTTTGTCCGGACCTGACCCCTTTTACCTGGATCAATCCCTGCGGTCTCCAAAATTTATCTATGACTTCCATTGAACAGGAAAATCATAATACCTCCTTTGACCCGAACATTTCAATGGAACAGGTCAAAGATTTGTTTTTCACATTTTTTTGCGACATTTTTAATTTTAACACACAGGGGCAAAATCCATGAATTCCATTTGCAACAGCCATACAGAAAATCCTTCTTCCGGTGCCGTCCGGAAAGGCAAGCCCCGATGGCTGAGAAAAAGCATGCCCAAAGGCAAGGAGTACCAGCGGGTTACCCGGCTTTTATCCGAAGCAGGCCTTCATACCGTCTGCCAGGAAGCGGCCTGTCCCAATATGTTTGAATGTTTTTCAAAACACACTGCCACGTTCATGATCCTAGGATCCAACTGTACCCGGAACTGCCGGTTCTGCAATGTGACATCAAATACTCCGACGCCGGTTGACCCGGATGAACCCAAAAGAGTTGCCGACGCAGTACTCAAATTGAAATTAACCTATGTGGTTGTCACTTCCGTGACAAGGGACGATCTTCCCGACGGCGGGGCATTTCACTTTGCACGTGTGATCCAGGCCATTAAAAAGGCCGGTCCCGGCATCCGGGTGGAAGTCCTGATCCCGGATTTCCAGGGAGATGTCAAAGCCCTTGAAACCGTGGCTAAAGCAGAACCGGATGTAATCAACCACAATATCGAGACTGTTAAGGGGCTTTACGCCAGGGTCCGTCCCCAGGCCCAGTACCAGCGATCCCTTGATCTGATTCGAAATGTCAAAGAACGCTTTCCCGGCCTGCCGGCCAAGTCCGGCATTATGGTGGGTCTGGGCGAAACATTAGAAGAAATTAGGACCACCTTCCAGGATCTGTACGATCACGGTTGCAATATCCTCACCGTAGGCCAGTACCTCCAGCCCACAAGGGACCATCTTCCCGTGGAAAAATTTTACAGTCCGGAAGAATTTGAACAACTTGACCGCATGGCCCGGGACATCGGATTTGAACAGGTGGCAGCCGGTCCCTTTGTCAGAAGTTCATACAAGGCCGGGGAGTTGTTTGAAACAAGCCTATCCCGTTGAAACAGGTATAGCCATAAAACTTGTAGGGGCAGGCCCCCGTGCCTGCCCTTTTTGGGTGAGGAACAGGGGCAACCAAAGGATGTAGAAAACAGGGGGCAACCACAGGGGGGGCCTACCTGAATTAATGAGAAGAGCCAAAAGCTTGGAAAATGTAAATATAAAAGTGGTATCTCCCACCGAATTAGTGATGGAGTTAGACATATGAAAACTGCAGAACAGCCCATATCCGAAATTAACCGCCAAGCAACTCAAATTTTATTTAAAGAAATGGGGGTTGTTGAAACCATTCGTTTTCTGAATCAATTTTCAATCGGTCGAGGTGACTATACAAAGGAACGTGGGGAGTGGTTAGATAAAATAACCATGGATGATGCAATAGCTCAAATGAAGTCTGCACAGGAAACCGCCCCACCAGACGCTTGAAGGGACTGGGCGGTCTGCAGCGTTTTGCAAGGTATTCGGTTTCCGGAAAGAGGTCTGTGTCCCAATAGCTTTCGGCGACCGGCCCCTCAGCTCAATCATTTTGGTTTGAAACGGGGACGGATAAATGTGACATCCGGCAGATCAAACCGAATGGATATTCAAAATACACATCTTCTGTTGGGAAATGAGTGTTGTTGGATGAGCTTTATCAAAGCCGAGGTGTAAAATGTGACATAAAGCCCGCTGGAATGGTGGTTACTTTGTTCTTTTCATAGTCAAAAAATATTATTCCGGTTTTTGCCTCAAGAACAAGTTTTTGATTTTCTGCATTTGTTACAAGATAAAAGATATCGCATCCATATTTATTGAAATCACCTACACCCAGCTCAAATTTAAGCCTTTCTCCGTAAAAAGATTGTGATTTATAAACAACCGCTAAATCGGAAATTATAGTTCCCTTGCCTTCGACATCCAAATCTGAATAGCCCAGGGCCATAAAAAATCGGGTTCTTGCTTCCTGCATAAGAGAAACAAATGTATCATTCCCAACATGATTGGCAAAATTCAGGTCTGTTGTTCTGATGGTAAGTTCGGTTTCAAATAAAAAAACGTCTACCATTTTGATTTCAATACGTGCCATAATAGTCTTTAGTATCTTTACTTTTGCCTGCATGGCAAGGGAGAAATTGGACTGCTGGATTTTTTTATTTTTGCAGGGGGATTTTGATTTGTTATTGGGGAGCTGATGTGCAAATTTGTCATCAAACTAAAATGTTAAAACGGGGACTACCTGCGAGACAGACTCAGTCTTTTGGCTGGAAGAGCGACCTATACTATCCCTTTTATCGGTTAGTACCCACAATGCTTGTGTTATTGAATGCTGCTTTGAAATAAGCCTGAGTGACCGATAGTACCGTCATTGTTGGGCTATGAATTATTCATTTCCTTGTGACGATCATCCGAATACATGATCACTTTGAAAACTCAAATTGATCATGTATTGATGAATCTGGGCGATTCAACAGTATATTAAAAGAAAGCCAGGGAGTTTATTTCGACCTTGTTGGAATACTTTGTGGGGCTAAATTTTCAAAAGTAAATCTTTTATTGAAATTCAACTTTCTATGTGATTGGATGATTAAATTTTTTTTGTAAACCGTCAAAGGAGCCGTAATGAAAGGGCTTGATATTCTATCAAAGTATTTTGGTTCAGGTACTGCAGAGACAGAAACATCCTTCTTAGATAAAGCGTTTGTTACCCAGAAAGACTTTTTATCCATTATATCATTACTACCCGCAAGTCCACGTATCCTTGTTGGTAAAAAAGGTAGTGGAAAATCTGCTTTCTTAAGATTTTTCAAATCGCAAATGATCGAAGGGAATGTACCCGTATTAATGCTTAGGCCTAAAGACATTCAATTGGAAATAAACGATGCAAGTGATACTTCTTTAGGGTATTTAACAAGGGTGGCAGAAAGAGCTCTTTTGAAAGCAATTGGCGTTCAACTAGGTAAAGATATAAAAGGGCTATTACTAAAGGATAGTGATAAAAAATTATTCCAGGTAGCCAGAGATGAGGGGTATCAAAACGAAGACACCGTTCAAAAAATTTTAAGCATCTTAGCACCCATCGGTCAATCCATTTCGAAAGTTGATTTCTCAAAAATAGCAACTTCAACTCATGGTATAAATGGTCAAGACATACAAAATGCCATAAAATCGACTTTGACTGATTCAAATCGTTTTTTTTATCTCCTCATTGATGATACAGATCAACTTGTTTCTCCAGATAAATCTAATCAGCTAAATCGAATTTGGGCCTTCTTATTAGCAACACGTTCAATTATGGAAGAATGTGAAAATATTAAGTGCATAATAACGCTGAGAAATGAAATTTGGAAAAGGCTAGGACGGAATGAAGCTGGGCAGAGAGACCAAGTAGATCATTTTAGGACTTTCGTACACTTGCTAAACCCAGATGAAAATGCAGTACGAAAAATAATTGATAAGCGCATAAAATTAGCCTGTAAGGAATATAAGGGCAAAGTTTATCAAGAACCATATGGTCCGTTTTTCGATAGCCAAAGAGTAACCATTCCTACTACAGAACACGTCAAAAGGTACTGGGTCGACTTTATAGTCAAAAGCTCAAGGGAAAGACCAAGAGATGGAATCCAATTAGTTTCAATGTTATCAAAAAATGCAACAAAAAATAATAACAGTAAAATTCAGTCATCAGATGCGACCTCTATATTCGATACATATTCAGAGCAAAGAGTTGATGATTTGAAACGTGAAGTTGATGAGGAATGCCCTGAAATAAAAGAAATTGTACGATCATTTGCTTCTATTGATTATAACGCAGGAGCATTTACTCTTGATCCCAATTCTGCATATACTCATCTTCAAAAACTACCGAATTCTTTCTCTATTAAATTGTTCGGTCAGACTTTAAACTCAGAAAGTAAAACCGATATTTTTTCACTTTGGAGATTTTTGCATGAGATTGGATTTCTAAACGCCAGAATATCTGATGACAGAATGAAGGATGGATACCGACATATCTCAGTTGATGATGACCCTGATTTAGTCTCTATTGCAAGATGGAATGATATGCAGAAAATTGCTTGGGAGGTCCACCCAGCATATCGTAGTTATTTGATTAAAATTGATAAAGAAAACTCTTTTAACATAGGATTTCCTAAAAAACGACAAAAACGATAATTGGGCGCCGTTAATAACGGAATTCATCTGAATATAAAATTTTTATTAAGCCAAGCAATAAAGCTCAAAGATTATTATCTGATTTATGAAATTTATAGAAGCTAAAATTGTTAAAGATATATCTTTGATATTGTTGATAATTTTGTAGGCGAATTTAGCAATTTCATGGGGAGCTTTATGTCTATTTATGTGGAGTGGTAACCCATGCAGTGAAGGCGCTGACTTTTTTTGTTATTGATCCTGGTATGTAAAATCCGGCAGATCAAACCGAGATGTTTGGGGCGAGGACTACTCGTCTGACAAGCTTTGTTTTCAGGTCGATAAACACCCAAGACGTTCTCTGTATTTTCGAAAATTCAGAGGATTATGATAATGACTTTTAATTTTTTTAACCCCTTTTTTGTCCGGGAGAAACAAATATGAAACCGGTTGTGGCCCTTGTGGGCCGCCCCAATGTTGGAAAATCCACACTGTTTAACAGAATTACAAAATCCCGCCAGGCTTTGGTGGATGATATGCCCGGTGTAACCCGGGACCGGCAGTATGCCGATGCGCAGTGGGAGGATAAAGCCTTTACCCTGGTTGATACCGGTGGTTTTTTAAGTGCGGATGATGACTATTTTGCATCCCAGATTAAGGCGCAGCTGTTGCGGGCCGTGGACCAGGCCGATGTCCTGGTGTTTATTCTGGATGGCCGGGCAGGGCTTTCTCCCTATGACCGGGATCTTGCCGATCTTTTACGCCGCACGGAAAAGCCTGTTTTTTATCTGATTAATAAAATTGAAAGTCTGCACCAACAGGAAGACGAGCTTGGGGAGTTCTACACCCTGGGGGTGGACCGGTTTTACAAGGTATCAGCCGAGCACGGCCTGGGGGTAGGGGATTTTCTTTCAGACCTGGTGGCCCTGCTGCCCGATGCCCCGGTTCAGGATGAACCTGAAGAAGATGACAGCGGTCCCATCCGCATTGCCATTATCGGGCGCCCCAATGTGGGTAAATCATCCCTTGCCAACCGGCTTTTCGGAGAACAGCGCGTGGTGGTCAACGATAAGGCCGGCACCACCCGGGATGCCATTGAATTATCCGTGAACCGAAACGGTCGGGAATTTATCCTGAAAGATACCGCGGGCATCCGCCGCAAGGGCAAGGTTACGGATAAACTTGAAAAGTTTTCCATTCTTAAAGCCCTGGACAGTATGGAAGACTGTGATGTGGCGTTGATTCTCATCGACTGTTCCGAAGGCATCACAGACCAGGACATCACCATTGCTGGTTATGCGGAAAAAAGGGGATGCGGTGCCATTTTCCTGCTCAATAAATGGGACCTTGTGGACAAGTCCGAAAAAGGGCAGCAGGCGTTTATGAAAGAGTTGCGTCAGAAATCAAGGTTTTTAGCCTTTGCCCCTGCCGTCACCATTTCAGCCAAAACCGGCCAGCGCTGCCACAAGATTTTTGGCGAGGTGGAAAAGGTGTATAAGGAATACTGCCACAGAGTCAATACAGGCATGGTCAACCGGATCATTGAGGACGCCGTGTACAGAGATGAGCCATCCCTTCACAAGGGGCGGCGCATCAAGTTTTTTTATGCGTCCCAGGTGGCAGTGAAACCACCTACGTTTGTCTGTTTTGTCAACTATCCCAACGCGGTGCACTTTTCTTATAAGCGGTATCTGGTCAACCAGCTGCGTCAGATGATCCCTTTGACGTTGACCCCTGTTAAACTGTATTTCAGGGAAAAAACCGGTAAAATTGAGTTTTCCGGCAACACCAAGGAGTTCAGGCGAATCCAGGAGAAGAAAAAGAAGGTCATGACAAAACGGGATAAGCAGCGCAAAGAACAAAGCCGCAAAAAACGGGAACGGGATCAGAAAGACACATTGTAATGGATCTTTTTGACCATACCGCCGATCAGGATCTGGCGGGGGCTGCGCCGTTGGCTGAACGTATGCGGCCCCGGCGGCTGGAAGATGTTGTGGGCCAGGATCACATCACGGCCAAAGGCAGTCTGCTTGAACGTGCAGTGTCCGAAGACAGGGTTTTTTCAATGATCCTGTGGGGACCGCCGGGGTGCGGTAAAACCACCCTGGCCAATGTTATTGCGACACAGACGAAAAATCAGTGGGTCAAAATTTCTGCGGTGTTGTCGGGCGTCAAGGAGGTCCGGCAGATCATTGAGTCGGCAAAGGAAAGACGACGGCTTCACAACCGGCGGACCCTGCTGTTTGTGGACGAGATTCACCGGTTTAACAAATTCCAGCAGGATGCCTTTCTTTTCCATGTGGAAAACGGTTTGATCACCCTGATCGGGGCTACCACGGAAAATCCTTCCTTTGAAGTCAATCCTGCCCTGGTATCCAGATGCCGGGTCTTTGACCTGAACAGCTTGTCCCAAGATGCCATTGTGCAGATTTTGAATCGGGCTATAGCCGATAAGGATAAGGGCCTTGGTCTTTCATCAGATACATTTTCCAAAGAGGCCATTGAGCATATCGCCGCCGCATCTGATGGAGATGCAAGAGCCGCCCTGACAAGCCTTGAGGCCTGTGTGTTGAACCGTGGGGACGGCAAAACGATGGATGTGGAGGATGTCAGGGCCATGGTGGCCCAAAAGATTTTGCGCCATGATAAGGCAGGAGAAGAGCACTTTAATTTGATCTCCGCCTTTATCAAAAGTGTGCGGGGTAGTGATCCGGATGGGGCCATGTACTGGCTTGAGCGGATGCTGGCTGCCGGGGATGACCCCATTTATATATTAAGGCGGATGATTCGTCTTGCCACCGAGGATATCGGTCTTGCCGATCCAGGCGCTTTGACCATGGCCATGAATGCGGATGTCTCTTTCAGGCGTTTAGGCCGCCCCGAAGGGGATGGCTCTTTATATCAGGCTGCCGTTTACCTGGCCACGGCACCAAAAAGCAATGCCGTGTATGCGGCCCAGAAACAGGTTCAGGAAGCCGTGAAAAAGCATGGTTCCCTGCCCGTGCCCATGCATATCCGCAACGCCCCCACCGGGTTGATGAAACAGATGGGCTACGGCAAAGGTTACAAATACGCCCATGATTATAAACATGGGTATGCGTCCCAATCCTATTTGCCCGAACCCCTTGAAGGCACACGGTTTTATCATCCCACGGCCAGAGGGTATGAGAAAACAGTAAAACAGCGCCTTGATGCGTGGCTGGATCTGAAAAAGACCGCCATGGACACCTGATGGCGTTTTCCTTGAATTTTACAAATCATTTTGTTATGGCAGTTTAACCAAATTGTTGGAAAATTAACCAATAGTTTGGAAAAATTAATCCAATTGGAGGCTGAAATGCAAGAAGTGGTAATTGTAAGTGGTGTTAGAACCGCTGTGGGGACCTTTGGCGGATCATTGAAATATGTGCCGGTGGTGGAGCTGGGCAGCTATGTCATGAAAGACGTATTAAAACGTGCCGGACTTAAACCGGCCCTGGATCCCGGCAATGATGAATTTTCCCCTGCAACCCTGAAAGATCAGGGAATGATAGATATTGAGAATACAGGATATGATTATACCGATGACTTGACGGACATTTATGTGGATGAAGTTATCATGGGCAACGTACTCCAGGCCGGCCAAGGCCAAAATACTGCCCGCCAAGCCATGATCAGTGCCGGTATCAGTCGTACAACCCCGGCCATGACCGTGAACAAGATCTGCGGGTCAGGTCTTAAAGCCATTGCCTTGGGTGCCCAGGCCATTATGGCAGGCCAGGCTGAAGTGGTTCTGGCAGGCGGTCAGGAAAGCATGAGCAATGCACCCATGGCTCTGCTTAAGGCCAGATGGGGTCATCGCATGGAACTTACCGGCCAGGGTCCGGTCCATGACCTGATGGTATATGACGGCCTTTATGAAATTTTTTACGGCTACCATATGGGTCAGACCGCAGAAAATATTGCTGAAAAATACGGTATCACGCGGCAGGAGCAGGACGAGCTTGCACTTTTAAGCCATACCCGGGCCCTTGGCGCGGTTCATGACGGCACCTTTGACCAAGAAGTCGTTCCCGTCGTTATTAAGAACCGCAAAGGGGACATTGTGGTAAATAAGGATGAACGGCCCATGGAAACCAGTATGGAAAAACTGGCTAAACTGCGTCCGGCCTTCAGAAAAGACGGCAGTGTAACTGCCGGCAATGCCTCGGGGATCAACGACGGTGCTGCCGCCGTGCTCATGATGACTGCTCAGCGTGCCAATGAGCTTGGACTTAAAGTGATGGCAAAGGTTAAAGCCTTTGCATCCGGCGGTCTTGATCCTGCGTACATGGGTCTCGGGCCTGTGCCGGCGGTGAAACGGGTGCTTAAACAGACCGGCATGGCATTGTCCGACATTGACATGATCGAACTTAACGAAGCCTTTGCCTCCCAGGCCATCGGTTGCATGAGGGAACTGAATCTTGATGTGGAAACACCCAATGAGTTAGGTTCGGGGATTTCTTTGGGCCATCCCATCGGGTGCACGGGTGCCCGCCAGATGGTCACCGCTATTCACCAGATGGAAAGAAAGGGGTACAATACCGGTTTGATTTCCATGTGCATCGGTGGCGGTATGGGTATGGCAATGATTATTGAACGATAAATTTTTGCCATGTTCTTCTTTACTTAAAACCCTTAAAATGGTAAACAAATAAATTAATATTGCCGGTATAACTGATTGAAATTGAATTGAAAAAAGAGGTGTAAAACCATGGATATTCCACGCAAACTTGGGATATTGATATACACGGCCGTTCCTGCCATAGTCGGCGGCGGCATTGTATACCATTTCTTTGGAAGTTTTACCCAGGTTATTATCTGGGAAGTATTACTGGTGATGGCTGCCTTGGGATTTCTCAGCAGTTAACACCGGGCATTATCGTAAATTAAAGGCAAAGCCGCAACTGTGCAGGAGATGTTCTGCATAATGCGGCTTTAACTCGTTTTTCGGTCACCAGGCAGGTAATATTTGGAGAAGAGTTTTTTTCAGCGGGCAGTGTTCTTTTTTTTTATGACCCTGTTTTGTACATCCATTTTCCTTTTTGGGAAAGTGATTGCCCCGTTTTTTGCGAGTCTGCTTCTTGGTATCGTCATTACCGGTGTTTTCCGGCCTGTCTTCAGGGTGCTGGCTAAATACATACCTGAACGGATAGCTTCTATTCTTACTTGTCTGGCCGTTTTTTTTATTGTCGTGATTCCGGTTGTATTTTTTGTGGGGGTTCTTTCCAGGGAAGCCCTGGGGCTTTACAATCTGGCAAAGGACGCAGTGTTTTCCAATCAGTTGATTAATCTTCTGGAAAGCACCCGGGCCCTTGAGCGGATCAATGAATTTTTAAGCAAAGCCAATATTCAAATTCAGGTCTCTTGGCATGAGCTAGTGGATCCTTTGACCGAAGTTGGAAAAAATTTAGGCTTTACCCTGTTCCAGCAGGCCAGATTTCTGACCTCCAACCTGCTCAACCTGGTGTTTTATTTTTGCCTGATGCTCATTGTGGTTTTTTACATGTTCATAGATGGCAAACGGTTCCTGCAATACCTGTCAGATTTGTCCCCGCTTAAGGACGAGCATGACCGCAAGCTTTTTGAAAAGTTCAATGACATGGCAGGAGCCGTGCTTATCGGCAACGGACTGGGCGGATTGATTCAGGGGGGGGCAGGCGGTCTGCTGTTCTGGTTTCTTGGTCTGAATTCACCCTTTTTATGGGGTGTGGTTATGGGCTTTCTGGCATTTTTGCCCATTGTGGGCATTGGCGTGGTCATGCTGCCTGTGGCCTTGTTTTTTCTTTTGAACGGTAGTCTGGGCAAATGCCTTTTTATTGTTGTATTTTATGGGGTATTGTCATGGGGTATTGAGTATATTTTCAAACCCAAGGTGGTCGGAGACAGGGTGTCCATGCATCCGCTTGTTGTGTTTTTTGCCATTATTGGCGGTTTGAAAGTATATGGAATTTTAGGTATAATTTATGGGCCTTTGATCGCTACTTTGTTTTTAACCCTTTCCGATATTTATTTTTCCACGTTTCAGTCCATGGTGGAACCGGACAAAGGGATGCTGAATTCATGGCCTGGCCAATAATAGCCATGGGCCGGCCTGGTATATCGACAGCCTGTCGACACCCAGGCTCAACCCGCAACAAAATATAAAAGCAATTTAATCGGGAGCAGTTAATATAGGATGATTCAAAACCAAAGCACCAGTATCGAGAAAGAGATGAGGCAATCCTATCTCGAGTATGCCATGAGTGTCATTATCGGGCGGGCTCTGCCCGATGTCCGGGACGGGTTGAAACCGGTTCACCGGCGTGTGTTATATGCCATGCAGCAGCTTCACAATGACTGGAATAAACCCTATAAAAAATCTGCCCGTATCGTGGGTGATGTTATTGGTAAATATCACCCCCACGGTGATTCTGCCGTGTATGACACCATTGTCCGTATGGCCCAGGACTTCTCCCTGCGTTATACCCTGGTGGACGGCCAGGGCAATTTCGGCTCTGTGGACGGTGATTCTCCGGCTGCCATGCGTTATACGGAAATCCGTATGCGCAAGCTCTCCCACCAGATGCTGGCTGATCTTGAAAAAGAGACCGTGGAATTCATCCCCAATTATGATGAAACCATAGAAGAACCTGCGGTGCTCCCCACTAAATTTCCAGCATTGCTGGTCAATGGGTCCTCGGGCATTGCCGTGGGTATGACCACAAATGTTCCGCCCCACAATATCAGTGAAGTCATTGAAGGGTTAAAGGCGCTCATTGACAATCCGGACATGGACACAAGGGCGTTGATGGCCCATATCCCAGGGCCGGATTTTCCCACCTATGGCCATATTTACGGCACCAAGGGGATATTTGAAGCCTATGACACCGGCCGGGGTATTATCACCCTGCGGGCCAAAGTCGAGGTGGAAGAGAACAAGAAAAACGGCCAGGAGACCATTGTTGTCACCGAACTGCCCTACCAGGTCAATAAGGCCAAGGTGGTGGAAAAGATTGCCGAACTGGTCCGGGATAAGGTGATTACCGGCGTCTCCTATGTTCGGGACGAATCCGACCGCGAGGGCATGCGTATGGCCATTGGGCTTAAACGCGATCAGATTGCTGAAGTGGTGATAAATCAGCTCTACAAGCACACCAATATGCAGACCAGCTTTGGCATTATCTTACTGGCGGTTGTCAATAACCGGCCTGAGTTGCTCTCCCTTAAGGAAATCCTCAATCATTTTATTTCCCACAGGACCAACGTCATTATCCGGCGTACCCGCTATGATCTGCGCAAGGCAGAAGAACGGGCCCATATTCTGGAAGGGTTGAAGATCGCCCTGGATAATTTGGATGAAGTCGTTGCCCTGATCCGGGCCTCCCAGTCACCCGAAGAGGCTCGAAACGGCTTGATAAACCGGTTTGATTTGACAGAAATACAGGCCCAGGCCATTCTGGACATGCGATTGCAGCGGCTCACCGGACTGGAACGTGAAAAGATCGAAACCGAATATCAGGCCCTGCTCAAGGATATTGCCTGGTTCAAAGAGATCCTTGGCTCTGAAACCGTGGTCCGGGGGCTGATTAAAGATGAACTGGCCGAACTCAACGACGAGTTCGGGGATGCGCGCCGCACCCGTATTGTTGAGAGCACGGCTGAAATTTCCATTGAAGATCTTATTGCCGAAGAAGACATGGTGGTTACGGTGACCCGCAGCGGATATATCAAACGTAATCCCATTACCCTTTATGCCAACCAGCACCGGGGAGGCAAAGGCAAAACCGCCATGGGAACCAAATCTGACGATTTTGTGGAACATCTGTTCGTGGCCTCCACCCACGCAACTTTTCTGTTTATCACCAATTTCGGCAAGGTGTACCAGGCCAAGGTGTATGAACTTCCCATGGCAGGCCGTTCCTCCCTTGGCAAGGCCATTGTGAACCTGCTTAATTTTGATGAGGGTGAAAAACTTGCCACCGTGCTCACCGTGGATGAGTTTTCAGAAAATCGGTACGTGGTCATGGCTACCAAAAAAGGCCGGGTGAAAAAGACCGAGCTGATGGCTTATTCACGTCGCCGGGCAGGGGGCCTTATCGGTGTAAAGCTGGCTGAAGGCGACGAACTCATTGCCGCACGCATCACCGATGGCAGCCAGGAGATTTTTCTGGGGTCCGAGGGGGGGAAGGTGATCCGGTTTAATGAAGACGATGTCCGTGTTGTGGGTCGTGGCTCCATGGGCGTGCGGGGCATGCGCATAGAAGAGGGTGCCCGGGTAGTGGGCATGGAAGTGCTTGGAGATGAGGACACGCTTCTAACGGTTACGGAAAACGGTTATGGTAAGCGTTCTAAAATTGAGGAGTACAGAACCCAGGCCCGGGGTGGTAAAGGCGTTTTCTCCATTAAAACGTCCACGCGCAACGGTAAAATGATGGCCCTTGCCCTGGTGGGGGACAATGATGAGTTGATGATGGTTACGGATAAGGGAAAATTGATCCGTACCGATATTGGCGGGATCAACGTGATTTCCAGAAATACCCAGGGGGTCAAACTCATTAATCTGGCCAAGGGAGAAATGCTTATCGGCATTGCCCGACTTCCTGAAGAGGATTGTGACCCTGATGATGATAACACATGTTTTCATCCGGATGGGGATGATGTCGACATTTTAGATGCTCTGGAAACGGATATGGATTCGGAAGATCTTGATACGGATGACCCGATAGATGGCCCGGGAGACGACGAATAAGGGTGCCGGACACCGGCAACGCCTGAGGGAACGATTCCTTCAGGCCGGCCTGTCAGGGTTCCATGACTATGAGGTCCTGGAGTTGCTTTTGACCCTGAATACCCCCCGAAAGGATACCAAGCAGGCGGCCAAAGATCTTTTATCAGAATTCAAAACCCTGCCCCGGGTGCTGGAGGCGAATACCCAGGCACTTTGCCGGGTTAAGGGCGTGGGGCCTGCCAACAGTTTCGGGATACATTTGATCAAGGCTGTGGCAGACCGGTATCTTGAAACCCGGATAATTAAAATGGATGTGGTCAGTAATCCTGAAAACCTGATTGCATATTTAAACCAGACCATTGGTTACAAAAATAAAGAACATTTTTTAGGGATATTTCTGGATGCCAAAAACAGGGTCATGGCATCCGAGGTCCTTTTTACCGGGACTCTTTCGGCTTCGGCTGTTTATCCACGGGAAGTGATTGCACGCAGCCTTGCACACAATGCCGCTTCAGTGGTTTTAGCGCATAATCATCCGTCCGGGGATATTACACCTTCAGCCCAGGATCTCCGTATTACCCGGACCCTGTTTTTTGCCCTGGCATTTGCGGGTATTCATATCCACGACCATCTTGTTACAGGCAGTCAGGGGTATTACAGTTTTGCTGCCCAAGGGGTAATGGCGCAGTTTCAAAAGGAGTTTGAGCAGATTAAATGACGAACAAAGAGGATCTTCCCGACTGCTTTGGGGATCTTGAAAAAGTGTTTCCCATGGGGCCTAAGGGGTTGCGTGAAACCCCGGAACAATGTTTTTACCATTGTCCTGTGAAAACAAAGTGCCTTCAACAGGCCCTGGCCACAAAGAATGGAATTCAGATTGAAGAAGAGGTCCTTGAGCGTTCCACAAAAGCCGGAGCGATCTCCTTTTTTGAACGCTGGTCCAGGAAAAAACAGGCGCACAGGCGTGGCCTTAAAATGAAAAAATAGTACTATAGTCTGTAAAGAGAGAATTGATAATATTTTTCTTTTTCTTGCTCTTGCTCGAATTCATAGCTTTGGAACAAAAGCAAGATTAAGAGCACGACTAAATATCAATTCATTTGCGGTGAACTATAAGCTTTTTTATTAGGAGGACGCATGAAGTCGGTTCGAGACATAGATGTAACGGGTAAAACCCTTTTTATCCGGGTGGACTACAATTTGCCCATGGATGACCAGGGGAATATTACTGACGACAACCGGATCCGGGCAACCCTGGAACTGATTACCTATTTGCTTGAAAAAAAGGCCAAACTGGTACTGGCCTCCCACCTGGGCCGCCCTAAAGGTGGGCGGGACGAAAAATTCAGCCTTAAGCCCGCAGCGGTCAGACTCTCGGAGCTTTTAAATACGCCTGTGGCATTTGCTGATGACTGCATTGGGGATGCGGTTAAAAAACAGGTGGAAGCCCTTGAGCCCGGTCAGATTCTCATGCTTGAAAATTTAAGATTTCACGATGAGGAGAAGAAAAACGATCCTGAATTTGCAAAGGCCCTTGCCGATCTTTGTGATGTTTATGTGAACAATGCTTTTGCCGTATCCCATCGGGACCAGGCATCGGTTACCGGTATCACTATGTATGCGAAATCGTCTGCAGCCGGTTTTCTGCTTGAAAAAGAGGTGCGTTCATATTACGATTCTGTGGAAAATCCTAAAAAACCGCTGGTCGTTGTGATTGGCGGCGCAAAAGTTTCCAGCAAACTGGCTGCCCTTGAAAATATGCTCAAATTCGTAGACTGCATGATTATCGGTGGTGCCATGGCCAATACCTTTCTTGCGGCAAATGGCGTGGATACCAAGGGGTCCATGATTGAAACGGATTTGATCAAGACCGCTTCGGATATCATGGCCCATGCAAAAGAAAAGGGTATTGACCTACTTTTGCCTGTAGACCTGGTTGTTGCGGAGCGTTTTGACAAGAATGCCGAATCGCGCACCGTTTCTTTGGGTGATATTCCGGATGGCTGGATGGCCCTGGATATTGGTCCTGAAAGTGCCAAACGTTTTGCCAATGCCATTGCCAATGCCGGTACCATTGTGTGGAACGGCCCCATGGGGGTGTTTGAAATGGACCGGTTTGCTGCAGGCACCCAGACCCTGGCGGATGCCATTGCCCAGTCTTCTGCTTTTTCCGTTGTGGGCGGCGGTGATACGGGCCTTGCAGCCAAACAATGCGGGATTACGGAAAAAGTCAACTATATATCTACAGGGGGCGGGGCTTTTCTGCACATGATGGAAGGGAAAGTATTGCCCGGAGTGGCTGCCCTGGAATAGTAGGCAACTTTTCGTCCAAACATGGTTTTCGTTCAGGTACTTAGCTCAAGTCATAGAAAGGATTAACGTGAGGTGAAATTTTGCAAATTACGGCATGCTCTGAGCAGGGAGGCCCGGCTGCGTCGGTCCTATTACCAGGTATTAAGGGATGAACTGGATCAGTTTGTCCTTGATTACAGCCTTGTGGGGTCCTACAATAATTTTTTAAAGCTTCGGACCCCTTATCCCTTTGTTGAGTTAAGGGAACTCAAACCCCGGGCGCGCATCCCTACCGTGGAATTTGAAGCACAAAACTCCTTTTTGATCATTTTCTGTGAAGATTATATTGATAAAATTCACAAAAAGTATATCCGGTATTTTGACGTCAATAAAACCACGAAAACCAATCTGCTCGGGCTTAAAGATTTTCCTGATCTTGAAAACTACAACCGGAACATAAAATGTTTTGAGTCCGACGGTTTTTTTTCCCTTCTTAAAAACCTGCTGCCCGTGGATTATGCCATTTTGATCCAGCCTAACCAGCGAAAGAAGCCCCAATACGCCCTGACCCATTTTCATGTCAGGGTGGATTGGCCCATTGCCGATGCATCGGAAAACCTTGCCAAATTTTTACGTTATATCTCCAAAGATTTGTACGAGAAAGGAGATTGTTACGCTGAGAATCTGCAAAAAAAATTGTTTGAATATTATGGGGTTCCTGTGTTAGCAGGCGGCCGAAGGACCGCTGCCATTGTCGCTGCCCAGTATTTTCGGCAGCTCGATTCAATTACTACGGTGTATGTTGCGTCCAGCGAATCACGAAGCCTGCTGCGCTTTGATGAAAAAGGCGTATCAAAATCCGCTCTAGTGAAACTTATGGTTGACCAGGTTAAGGACTTGTCCCAGCAGATTGGTGTTCCCCAGAGTACATTTACCAATAATTATGTGGTGGCCCGCCAGGGCAAGTTTTATATCTGTATTTTCAATGTCTGGTATGATTACACCAGCCATGCCTTGCCATCTGAAGGAGGACGTCTTAGGGAACTGAATCCGGATAACAACTGGCTGACTGTGGCTGAAGAGCATATCCTTCCCAAACCGTCCGTATCAAAACATGCGCCCATTCCCTACAAGATGATTTATATCTGAACTCAAATTACAATTTTTTTGTCATGGCTATCTCATCACAATCCGGAAATTTAATACAGTCCAGGCACCCTGCCCATATTTTGACCATGGGCAGGTTGGTTTTATCCGTTATTTCAAATCCGAAGCGGACAAAAAAATTAGGGCGGTAGGTCAACGCAAACAACGTTTTTAATTTGAAATAAAAGGCTTCCTGGATACAGCGTTCTGTAAGAGCTGATCCGATCCCCCGGCCATTGTATTCCTCTTTTACTGCAACGGAGCGGATTTCCGCGATATCTTCCCAGCAAAAGGCTAAAGCTGCACAACCTGTTATTGTTCCGGTTTCTTCATCCTCATATACCCAGAAATCGCGTAAATGGTCGTAAAGGTTACTTAAAGATCGACCTAAAAGCTCTCCTTTATCGGCGTAAAATTTAAGCAGGGCATGTATTTGGGCAACATCATCAATGAGGGCTTTTCTTATCATCAGTTAAAATCCCTTTACGGGGCTCCTTTTTCATTGGATCAGGTGGGTAGCAGTTTAAAGACGGACTCTTTAAAATCAGTGTCACTAAAGGGCTTGTGAAGGATTATATTGATGCCGGACTTTTTCAAAAGGGCTTCGTTGATATCTATATCTCCTTCTTTTTCTTCTACAAAATCACTTTGAGTGGTTATCATCAGAATGGGCAGATCTGTTTGGGTGAATTTGCGCCTTATTTCCATGGTGAGTTCCAGGCCACTGATGTTGGGCATGTTCAAATCCGTAATGACGAGGTCGGTTTTCCCGGACAGTATTCGCTTTATTGCATCTTCCGGGCGGTAATAAATTTCACAGGCAAGCCCTATATGTGACAACTTGTTTTGGTAGAGCTTGAGCATCATTTTTGAATCGTCCACCACAACAATTTTTATTGAAGACGACGCTTCTGCTTGATCCGTCCCGGTAATTTTGGCTGCAATTTGTTTGGCAAACTCGACCTGACCAATGGCTGCCATATTTTTTAAGAAGCTCTTGCAGGTGGACGGAGATGCTTTTTCGGCAAGATGTTTACCGGCAAGGTCCCTGAAGGATTCTTCACCCATTAGAAAATTAAAAATATTGGTTGCATCCGTATCTATGAGTGCAGCAACAGTTGATACCGCTTCTGTGGAATTGTCCCGGATAATATTTTTTAGTCCGGCCACCAATGGTTTTGACAGGTTTTTGTCAACGGCCCGGGCTGCACTCATGCGCACGGATTCTTCCGGGTCCTGGAGACCCTGAACCAGACAAATGGCTGTACGGGGCGAAGGAATACGTTCCATGGCTTCGTAAGCGGCCTGGCGGATGTTGGCATCCTTGGGCTGGGTATTGATAATATCCATGATTGCGGGAATGGCAGCCTGATCCTTTATATAGCCAAGGGTGGTGATCAGGTGCACCATATAGTCGGCTTCTGCATTTTGGAATGCCTTAGTGAGAATCGGTGTGGCCTTTTTACCCATATTTATAAGCTCATCAATGGCCGTGTCCCTGATAATGGTCACAGGGGACGATAAAAGAAGAGTTATTTGTTCCAGATCATAAAGTTCTTGCTTCTCTGCGAGGGCCTGGACAACCAGTTTATTTATGGTTTCATCTTCGCATAAAAAGCTTATCAGGGTATCTGCTGCCTGGGGGTTGGATATGGCACCGATGGCAAAAATGGCTGCTTTGGTGATGTCGGGGTCTGAATGTGTGCTAAGCGAAGAAAAAATTTCAATATGTTCGGATTTTCGGAATACCGCAAGAGAATTAATGGAAGGCGTAATGATTTCAGGGTCTGTTTCGCCCTTCACAACCTGGATCAGAGCCGGGATGGTTTCTTCAAGGAACAGATCGCCGGCTGCCCGGATAAACTGAATCCGGGTATTTTTTTCGTTGCTGGTAATACACTCTTTGACCTGATTGGTATTGCCGTATGCTTTGTCCAGGATTAAATCATACAGGCTTTCCTGGACCTCCGTGTTGGAAATCTCTATTTTGGTGAGGTATTCAAGCAGGGGAAAAACAACGTCTTCAGGGCTTTTTGCAAGTTCTGCAAGGGCCATTTTCTGCACTTGGACATCAACGTTGGCGTCCGATGCAAATTGAAGCAAGGCCTTGGCTTTAACCGTATCTTTTGCGTTGAGACAGAAAACTAGTTCATTAATGAAATCTTGTGTATTAATACCACCCATAATACTTGGCTCCGCTAACGCTTAAACTGGTAAAATGCCGAGTTTAAATATCTGAAAGATGCAAAAAGGTCTGTATCATTCACCAGGGATTCTGTGGAACCGATCAAAAGGTACCCGTCCGGTTCCATTACCTTTGAAATATTTGAATAAATTTTTCGGCGATCCTCAGTGGTGAAATAGATCATCACATTCCGGCAAAGGACAATGTCAAATTTACCAATACCGATAAATGGTTTCATCAGGTTCATCTTTTTGAACTGAACCATGGCACGAAGTTCATCTTTAACCTTATACTTATCCTCCATGGGTTGAAAGAATCTGTTGAGCCGGGCTGGCTCAAGTCCGCGCGCCACTTCAAATTTGTTGTAAACGCCGTAACTGGCCTTGGTAATGGCTGCATCAGAAATGTCCGTACCAACCAGTCTGATATTATACTTGTCAAGCGTTACACCCATTTCAATCATGGTCATGGCAAGACTGTATAGTTCCTGCCCCGTTGAATTGGCCGCACTCCATATTCTTATGGTGGGTTTGCCGAAACTCTTTTTTGAACGTTTATCAATCAGGTCCGGCAGTATTTTATGCTGGAGAAGTTTAAACGGCGATTTGTCCCTGAAAAAATAAGTTTCATTGGTGGAAATGGCATCAATAATTTCGTCTTCCAGCTTTTTGTTAAAATCGTGTTTAGATTTTCTCATCAAATCTGAATATGAGTTGCACTGGTATTTGGAAAGCAGAGGATTGAGTCTGGTTTCCAGAAGATATTCTTTCCCCACATCTAAAGCAATCCCTGATATATCCAGGATATATTTGGCAAATGTTTTGAATTCTTCAGGAGTTACTTTGATTTTGCTCATAAGTATAGTATCGCTATCGATCGGCTTTCTAATTAAACGGTTTTTACGATTTCATCTGCAATTTTTTCCAATGGTGCAACGACATCGACTATTCCGGATTCAGTGGGCTTTTTTGGCATGCCGTAAACAGTGCATGTTTTTTCATCCTGGGCAATAATGAAACTGCCGTTGTTTTTCATTTGAACGAGTCCCTTTGATCCGTCAGAGCCCATGCCCGTCATGATGACGCCTGTGGCTCTTCCTATATAATGCTGGGCAATGGAGCGAAACAGATAATCTGCCGAGGGTTTGCACGAATTTTCCGGTGGATCATCCGTAATTTTTATTTTTCGGGTCAAACCGTCTGCCCCTGCAACAATTTTCATCTGTTTGCCCCCGGGCGCAATAAAGATTTTCCCGGGTTTAATTGTATCCCCATCCTTGGCCTCGATAACTTCAAGTGCGGATTTTTTATTCAGGCTGTCGGCAAGGGATGCCGTAAATACAGGCGGCATATGCTGTACAATAAGGATCGGTGCCTTGAGGTCCTTGGGCAGCATTGGTATCATTTTTGTCAATGCATTTGGACCGCCGGTGGATATGCCGATACCGATAATTTCGGATTTGGATCTGATGCCGGCCGGCCTGGGCTGTGCGGGCTTAGGGACTCCCCGTGCTTTCCTAATTTTTGCCGGAGCTGCTGTTTTTGGGGGGATCGCTGGATCAAGTCTTCCAAATTTATGACGTTTGATATGACGTATAATCGGCTCAAGGTTTTTTTTGACTTTGAGCATATTCTCCGCCATCTTACCTTCTTCAGGCTTGGGCAGAAAGTCAAAAGCACCAAGCTCCAGAGCCCGCAGAGTCAACTCACCTCCCTGGTGGGTCAGGGTGGAGACCATGATCACCAATGGAGGATTGTCCATATTCTGAATTTTTTCAAGGAGCTCAATGCCGTCCATTTCCGGCATTTCAATATCCAGGGTCATCAGATCCGGTTTAAGGGTTTTAATTTTTGAAAGGGCAATTTTTCCGTTGTTGGCAGTTCCTACCACCTCAATGCCCGGCATCTGCTTGAGTGCGTCTCCAACTATTTTTCGGTAAACAATTGTATCATCAACAACAAGCGCTTTGATGGTGTTCATTATTCTTTGAGCACCTCATCAATATCGAGAATGCCGATTAACTGATCTTTTGTTTTTAAAACACCCTGAAAATATTTGCCTTTGACATCACCGATATTTGAAGGTGCCGACTCTATATTCTCTTTTTGAGTGATGACCACATCGGAAATGGTATCTACCAGAAGGCCGATATGCTCATCTTCAGAATTGACAATGATGTTGCGGTTATCTTTGCTTGGGGCAACCGGGGACAGACCCAGTTTTTTGCCCAGGTCAATAATTGTTACAATTCTGCCCCTAAGATTCAATATGCCTTTGACGTATTCAGATGACTGGGGCACTTTTGTAATTTCAAAATGCTTATTTATCTCCTGAATATTTAATATATCGATGCCGCAAATGGCACCACCAACATAGAATGTGGAAAACTCTATGTCACTGGATGTGGTTTTTTGGGTCGTTTCTTCCATGTGAATCTCCTTAACGGGTATCTGCTTTGTAGACGTCTTACTTGATCATCGAATTTTACAAATTCATATATTTTCTGATGACATTCATCAATTTTTCCCTGTCAAGTTTTATCTCATATTCGTCAATTCCCGCAGATTTCCCTTTTTCAATATGCGCTTCACTGGCAAGGGATGTCAAGGCAATTACCCCGAGATGTGAGTAGCTGGGGTCACTCTTAATTCGCTTGGTGAGTTCAAATCCGTCCATATTTGGCATTTCCAGATCCGTTACAACCAGGTCAATTTCTTCGACGCGTTCTCTTAAAAGTTCCCAGGCAATAAGTCCGTCTTCCGCCTCAATGACCTTGAAACCATCCTCTACCATGAATTTTTTGACCTGGTTTCTAAAAAAGGCTGAGTCTTCGGCAAACAGGATGATTTTCTCGCCGTCTTCAACCATGGTTGCTGCTGCCTGGGCCTCGGCGTCAAACCACTCCGGATTCAAAGTTTTAACCAGCTCAAAAATATCCACCAGTAGTGTGGTATGATTATTGATAATCATGGACCCGCTGATGGCAGGCTGCTTCAGGGTGGAGCTGTCAATGTTGAGCACAACTTCCTGGGCATCCACCGGTGGGGTAACCATAAGCCCTATTTCCCGGTCTTTAATTCTGAAGACGATAACTTCCTGCTGGTCCCTTTCCGGCAGTTGTTCAACGTTTGCCACCTGGGACAGTTCATACAGGGGAAGGGAACCACCGCGGTACTGGACAACTTTGCGGTCGCCGATCTGTTCAATGTCGGATGTCCTGATACGTTCAATACGTTCCACAATGCTTAACGGCGCGGCAAAATGTTCTTTTTCATTATTTTTGAATGTCAGCAATGCGACTTTATCGGCTCTGGCCGCCGCTTCTTCCTCTGCGGCCTTAGCAGCATTCTGGCTGGCTTCTGCAACGGCGGAAAGTTCCGCCATCTGGGCAAGGTTGGAGATATCAAGTATTAGAGCGACCTTGCCGTCACCCATAATCGTGGCACCGGCATAGGCAGTGCATTTCTTTAAATGTCGTCCAACAGGTTTAACAACGATTTCCTCGGAGTCATGGAGTTGATCCACCACAAGTCCGTATTTGAATGCTCCGGCAGATACAACCGCAATATTGATAGCAGATGAGGCATGATAACGGCGGTCGCTTTTGGCTCTTTGGGTTTTCTCTTCAGTTTGATCCTCGGAATTAGAATTTTCTCCGGGTATGTGAACCTTTGATCTGCGGTCAGCGATCCTGGTTCTGCGGTCTTCGTGTTCTTCGTCAGTCTCAGGGTCAACAAAGGTGCGCTCTATACCGAGCATGTCCGCCAGGTTTAGAAGGGGAAGAAGTTCGCCTCTGAGCCGGACAACATCGGCATCCCCAACTTTTTCGATTTTTTCTTTGATCTGGCTTGCCGGAATTCTGAGAAGTTCGTTGAGGTTGACTTGGGGAACTGCATAACGCTCATTGCCGACAGAGGTGATCTGGCTGGGAATAATGGCCAGGGTTAAGGGCAGTTTAATCTGAATATCCGTTCCCTGCCCAGGTGTTGAATCAAGTTCTATGATTCCGCCTAAAGCCTCAATGTTTGTGACCACTACATCCATGCCAACGCCACGACCGGAAACATCTGTGACTTCTTTGGCAGTTGAAAATCCCGGCAGAAAAATCAGTTCTGTTTTCTGTTTGTCCGACATTTCCTCAACCTTTGATTCGGATATCAGGCCTTTTGCAATGGCAGATGAGGATATTTTGGCAGGATCCAAACCCCTGCCATCGTCTGAGATTACAATATTAACCTGACCTGCATCATGGAATGCCTTTAAGATAATTTTTCCCGTGCCGTTTTTGCCCATCTGCTCACGTTCCATAGGTGTTTCAATACCATGGTCAACGGAGTTTCTTACAAGGTGGGTTAACGGGTCATTGATGGATTCCAGGATGGTTTTGTCCAATTCAACATCCTTGCCTTTTATTTCCAGTTCTATGGATTTTCCTAACTGGTGGGACAAATCTCTGACCACCCGGGTAAATTTATTCAGGATATTGGCAATGGGCTGCATTCGTGTTCGCATGATCGCTTCCTGGAGTTCTGATGTAATCATGTCAATTCGTTGGCTGGACAACTCTGTCGCCTTGACGTTAGACGAGTTGACTCCCTGAAGAAGCTGATTTCTGCTGAGTACAAGTTCTCCGGCAAGGTTCATCAATGTATCAAGCAGCCCGACATTAACACGCAAAGAACTCTGGGGTTTGCCGCCAATGGCCAAATCTTTTTCCTGGTTGAGCACCGGCGTTTTTTGGACAGTTGGTTTGTTCTGCTGGTTTTCAATTGCGGTTGGCGGTGTCGCTACAGCAGTGGGTTGGGCTATGACTGCAGGCTGGGGTGCTGCCTTTACGGTTTCAACAGGTTGGGGCAAAGGCGGTGGGATTTCACCGGCGCTGCCTGCTATGTTGCTGATCATATCATCTGTGATGATGTGAATGTATCGATTTGCGACACCAAATAGTGTTTCGGCCATATCATATTCAATAATAGAGGCAAACAGTATCTGGAAAGGAATTTTTTCGGGCATGTCTGGGTCGCTGAGCGTACCGGCACCAGCGATATCAATCCTGGTCTCAATAACGGTGCCGGTTTTAGACAGATTGTTTAAAATTTCCATGGGCTTTTTGGATTGCTGCTGGAAATCGCCAATCAGGTCATATTCGACAAGAAATATATTTTTGCCTTCGGCCTTACTGGTTTCAACTTCCTTGAGCGACACTTGCTGGAATTTTCTACCGTCCTGGAGGGCAATCTCTGCAAGAGCTTCGACCTGCTCTGTTTCCTGGGCCGGTTCAGGGACCGGTTCAGGGTCCGGTGCACTGGTTATATTTTCCAAAGCCTGAACATGGACGGAAATATCAACATCGTTGCTGGTTTGGATATTTTTTAATAGATTTTCAAGTTCATCAAACCCTTTGAGCAATATGCTGATCTTTTCAGAATCCGGGATGAGTTCGCTGTTTCGGATCATCCCTAATACATTCTCAAGGTGGTGTGCAAGATTTTTAATGGTTGTCAGCCCCATGAACCCCGCACCGCCTTTGATAGAATGGGCTGCCCTGAAAACATTGTTGACCAGGTCAAGATCAATGTTCGCGCCGCCCTCCTCAATCGTCAGTAAATCACTTTCAATGTCTGCCAAATGATCCAGTGATTCTTCAATATACATTTGTAGGGTTTCGTCGTCTTCAAACATATTAAATAAAACTCCTGAAAGGATGTCATAGAAATGGTTTAAAACCTTTGATATGAGGATAATCTACAGAAGATATAATGTAAAGTCAAATTAAAGCAGTTACCTGGTTTTTATGTGAAGGTTAAAGTAACATATTGAATTAATATTGTTTTTATTGTGTGTTGAGTTTGGGTATTGATATGTCTGGTTAGCTTATGGCTGTTATATGAAGATGTTATAGAAGATTTTATATTTTGCGAATAATATCGTTGTGATAGGCCTGCAGCGGTATCCTAATCAGCAGACGGGTATTGGGTTTCGCATTTTCCACGGGTTCGCCGTTTTCATTCGCCAGTGACAATACCTTGGTTTGTCGTGCCGGGCCCTGGGGGCTGAGGATTTCTATTTCGTCGCCGGGTATTAGTTTGTTTCTAACATCAAACAAATATAAATTTTCTCCACGGCTTTCAATGATTTTACCAATAAAGCTATGGATTTTTCCTTTGTGCGTGTTGCCGGGATTCAAACTGTTTTTTGATTCGTCATCCGGATGGCCGAAATAGAACCCGGTGCAATAAGCCCTGTGATAGATTTGGTATAGCTCTGAATGCCATTCCGGACGCACGGAATAAGAATCCGGTTTTGCGATATATGCGTCAATGGCATTGCGATATGTTTTTACCACCGAACCCAGATAATTTATTCCTTTCATCCGGCCTTCTATTTTAAGGGAGGAAATTCCGGCATGGATTAATTCGGGGATGTGGTCTATCAGGCACATATCCTTGGAATTAAAGATGTAGGTACCTCGGCTGTCCTCTTGGACAGGATAATATTCATTGGGCCGGAGCTCTTCCATGACAGCGTAGTTCCAACGGCAGGGATGGCTGCACAGTCCTCTGTTACTGTCTCGGCCGCTTAAAAAACTGCTCAAAAGACACCTGCCTGAGTAGGACATGCACATGGCCCCGTGGACAAAGGTCTCAGTTTGGATTGTTGTGCGTGATGTAATGGTTTCTATCTCTTCAATGGATAATTCCCTTGCCAGGTTTACCCGTTTAACACCCTGCTGTTCCCAGAAAAGAACTGCATTGAAATTTGTGGTATTGGCTTGGGTGCTTAAATGGATGTCAATATGGGGAATAATCTGTTTAGCCTTTAAAATAATACCTGGGTCTGAAATGATAACGGCATGGGGTGAGATATTGCCTATTCTTTCCAGGAAGGCTTCGATACTGTTTTGATCATGGTTGCGGGAGTAAATGTTGCAGGCAAGATATACTTTGACTTTGTGCTTTTCTGCAAATTTTATGGCATCTTCAAGTTCGCTGTCTGTAAAATTACCTGAAAAATTTCTCAGACTGAAATCCTTGCCGCCCAGATACACAGCGTCGGCCCCGTAATGGACTGCAATTTCGAGTTTTTCAAAGTTGCCCGCCGGTGCAAGCAGCTCAGGTTTTTTTAAAACATCCGGCATTATATCCCAGTTGCGGCAAAGATGCCTGCACAGCTAAGGCCCGTTAAAATAATGGTGCCCCCGGCAGGAATCGAACCTGCGCTCAAGGATTAGGAATCCTATGCTCTATCCACTGAGCTACGGGGGCACATGTTTATTAATTCGGGCTATAAGTATCATAAACCGGCCTTTTAGACAATACTCAAGCTTTCAAATTATTTAAAAAGTATGTAACGGGGTCGCTTTAATCAGCTACGGGTAAGGAAACATAGCCAAAAATAAAGAGAAAACAGCCTTGCTTAAATTTGATAAATTTGTTAATGTAGAAAAGTTGATAGTTTCGTGGGAATTCAAAAATGGCAAAATCGCTATCTATCATGTCAACGGGTACATCAGAAAAATAGCCAAAATCGGACTTTTTACGAGATTATCAAAGGTTTGATATAATAAAAAGTTTCCGGCTGTCTTCTTAACCCATCGTCTTCAATTTATACGCAGTCGGAATTCGACGCCGTTGTAAAAGAAAAAGAAGCGGAGGTGTGTGATGTATTCATGTCAATCCCAAAAAATTGTATCAGTAGCAAATGCGGAAAAGTATAAATCTTATACGCTGCGTAGTTACCGCAATATCAGACAGATTGATCGTCTTAGCCAGGAGCAGAAATTTGCCATTGATGTGGTTGCCAGGGTCTTGCCTTTCAAAACGAATAATTATGTGGTCAATGAGTTGATTGATTGGGACAATTTGCCCAATGACCCCATATTCATACTGAACTTTCCCCAACGAGGGATGCTTCATCCCCATCATTTCGATAGGATGGCTAAACTGCTGAAACGCGGTGCATCCAAAAAAGAAATTACTGATTGCGCCAATCAGATCCGTATGGAGCTTAATCCCCATCCTGCCGGCCAGATGGAACTTAATCGAGCATATATGGATGGCAAAATTCTCTCCGGTCTGCAGCATAAATATAGAGAAACAGTCCTCTGCTTTCCGAGTCAAGGGCAAACCTGTCATGCTTATTGCACCTTTTGTTTCCGTTGGCCTCAGTTTATCGGGGTAGAGAAACTTCGGTTTGCCATGCAGGAAGCAGACGAGCTTGTTCGATATTTGAAGGTTCATACGGAGGTAACCGATGTTCTGTTTACCGGCGGCGACCCGCTTATCATGAAGACTAAAATATTTGCGCCTTATTTGCGAAAACTGATTCATGCCAACCTCCCTCATTTGAAAACAATTCGCATCGGGACAAAAGCGCTTTCTTATTGGCCGTATCGTTTTCTTGATGATGCGGATGCGGATGATTTGCTTCATCTGTTTGACGAAGTGACTGCCGCTGGAAAACATTTGGCGATAATGGCACACTTCAATTCTGTGGAAGAGCTTGCGACAGATGCGGTGCGTAAGGCAATTTGGCGTATCCGATCAACCGGGGCGCAGATTCGCACGCAATCGCCCCTACTTCGACATATTAACGATCAACCGGAAAGCTGGGTCGCGTTGTGGAAGCAGCAGGCCAACCTTGGTTGTATCCCTTACTATATGTTTGTTGTCCGCAATACAGGTAATAGATATTATTTCAATGTTTCCCTTGCCCGGGCCTGGAAAATATTCCGTGCAGCTTACAGTCGGGTCAGCGGAATAGCAAGAACCGTCCGAGGGCCATGTATGTCAGCTTTACCCGGCAAGGTGCAGGTTCTGGGGGTCACTCAGATTAAAGGCAATAAGGTTTTTATTTTGCAAATGCTTCAGGGCAGAAACCCGGAATGGGTTCTAAGGCCTTTTTTTGCTTCCTTTGATGACCAGGCGACATGGCTTGATGAATTGCGGCCCGCCTTTGATCAAAGCCGATTTTTTTACCAGGATGAATTGGATATGCTTGTAGAAAGCAACATGTTGTCTGTTGTTTGATTGCACTTAGGGTTCGGAACAAATTAATGCTACAAATTTTGCGCCGAATTTTTATTCGTATTCAAGGCGCGGCTTAGGGAGCATATTGGAATATGTGCCCTAAGCCGTAACGAAGAATCCGGATAAAACGGCAAGCAAAATGTAGAATTTATTTTTCCGAGTCCCTTACTCCACGAGCAGGCTCTGGCCTGGATAAATTTTGCTTCTTTTGCTTAAATGATTTAACGACAGCAGACGGTTTAAACTCATATTGTGTCTTTTTGCAATGCGGACAGGACTGTCTCCAGGTTTAACTTTATATCTTGAGAGGTTTTTGTTTTTTCCTTTATCGTCGGTGACAATCGTCAGACGCTGGCCAATGCTTAGTCTGGTCCCTGATAATTTGTTAAGTGCTTGGATCTGTTTTGTGGTCGTAGAAAACTTTTTGGCAATTAGCCACAGGTTGTCTCCACCACGTACGGTATAAATGATCTTTTTTGAATTTTTAGTAGCACTTAACGTTGTGTTTCTACTTGACTTGTATTGTGATCCTGGAATTTTTAATACTTTGCCAATGCTAATACAGCTTTTTTTTGAAATTTTATTGTATCTGGCAATGGCATTTACAGATGTTTTAAATTTTCTGGCAATGCCTGATAATGTATCTCCTTTTCGTATGCGGTAGTAAGTATACTGGGGGCTCTGGCGGTAACTTGTTTTAATGGTATCTATCTTGGCTATAAACCGGTCTGCGTGATTTACAGGTATCTTAATTGTGTAGGGCTCAGGTGGCAGGACTTGATGACGCAATTCCGGGTTGAGAGAAACAAGTATGCTTTTATCTACATTGATTGCTTTTGCAATTTCGCTTAAGCGGACCTGTTTTTTTACGGTAAAAGGCTTATATTCAATTGGTTTTAGTGGTTTGTCTATAGTGATATTATATTTTTCCAGGTTCCTGACAATATGAACAGTGGCCAGGAATCTTGGTACATACCTTGCGGTTTCCCGGGGTAGACTCTGGTATAGATCCCAGAAATTATCCAAGTAGTTGAGTTTCTGTCTGCGAATTGTTTTCAGTACACGGTATTCACCGCAATTGTACGCTGCGATGGCAGTGGTCCAGTCCCCGAACAGATTATGCAGTTCCTTGAGGTAATCAATTGCGGCTATAGTCGCTTTTTCAGGGTCCATGCGTTCATCTATATAATGATTGCGGTTTAATCCGAATTTATTGCCGGTTGACGGTATGAACTGCCAAAGGCCAAGTGCCCTTGCAGGGGATAAAGCCCTGCTCTTAAAACCGCTCTCAATCAAGGGAAGCCAAGATATCTCTTCAGGCAGTCCGGATTTTTTAAGCTCCTGAACAATAAATGGCCGATAACGGCAGGAACGGTTAAGCGAACGAATGAAAAAGTTACGTTCGGGTCCGGTTAAGCGTTTTATCTCAGCATTTACATGATCGTTTAAGGTGATGGGGATAGCGTCATGATGGCCGGTTACAATAATTTGCCGGGACGCATAAATTTCAAGAACACGTTTGGAGATAAGATAGCGAATATCCTCTTTTTGCTGACTGAGCTCGGAATTGTCAGCGGTGTCGATTTCAAGCATCAAAGCATAGGCCGCATCAAGGCTTGACAATGCGTCTTCAAGATCGCCTTCTTCCCAATAAGTTTGTGCTACACTGCAAAATTTAAGAGATTGGTCTATTTTGCCTTGATTAGATTCCGGGGCTTGGTTCTCGTCTTTTATTTCAAGCTGTTCTTTTGTTTCGTGTTGAAGGATACATTGGTCCTGGGTATCAGTTGTTTTAAAGGTCTGATCTCTTATAGGAGGGTTGTTGGCTGACAAGTGGGACTGCTGGCAACCGGTAATCAGGAATAAAGCAACAATAAATGCGGCCAGTTTGTAAGTATTCACTTGGTCTCCTTACCGATAACTGTTTAATGTAGGTTTAAAAAATTAAAAATTAATTAAAAATTGTTAAATTCAGTCCATGCGCTGTTGTGAGTCGAGCCTGGGTGTTGATAGGCTCAGTCAGGCTATGGCTTTTATTAGGATACCTATTGGTGTAATGAAGATAGCGTGGAATGTCAATGAAAAAATACAGTGCAACCATTGTTTTATATTGTATTTTAATACCGTTATATGAAATTGAGTGTGCGATTATAATGGAGCGAATGTTTAAGAATTTTATGGCCCTATTGAAAAATATTCATTTTTTTTAAAAAAAGGGGTTGCTATGTGAAAAATGTTCTGATATGTTTGCCCGGTCTTTTTGCTTCGGAAGATGTGTAGCAAAAAGTAAGCCGATATAGCTCAGTTGGTAGAGCATCTCACTTGTAATGAGAATGTCCTCCGTTCGATTCGGGGTATCGGCTCCAAAATAGCTTAGGTGGGGTTCCCGAGTGGTCAAAGGGATCAGACTGTAAATCTGACGGCTCAGCCTTCGGAGGTTCAAATCCTCCCCCCACCACCAAAACAAATGTAGGAGATCTGCAAGGTAGATTGTTGGGACTACATAGTCGGTTTGGTTGATTGACTTGAATTTAGTCTTATCATAAGCGGGAGTAGCTCAGTTGGTAGAGCTTCAGCCTTCCAAGCTGAATGTCGCGAGTTCGAATCTCGTCTCCCGCTCCATTCGCAGTCTTCTATATGCTGGTTTAGAATGTATGGTGCTTGAGCCCATGTAGCTCAGTCGGTAGAGCGCTTCCTTGGTAAGGAAGAGGTTCACCAGTTCGATTCTGGTCATGGGCTCCAAATTGTGCTAAAAGATTTGTGCCTGCGTTGAACAAGGTAGCATTTTCTGGTGTAATTATCCAGACGATGTAAGTATATCAAAAATAAACGTCAAGGGGTTGAAAGTGGACAGAGTGCTTATTGCTCTTGCCTGTACTGAATGCAAGAGGAGAAATTATACAACGACCAAGAATAAACGCAAGACTCCGGACAAGGTTGAACTTAAAAAATATTGCAAATTTTGTAATAAACATCTCGTCCACAAAGAGACAAAAATAAAATAGATTACTATGCAGGTCAGTAGCTCCAATTGGTAGAGCTCCGGACTCCAAATCCGGCTGTTGGGGGTTCGACTCCCTCCTGACCTGCCACTTTTTTATAACCTCCTGTCGATATTTAATGTCGGTCAGGAGGTAATTCATCGGTGGGATATGTCGAGATTACAGAAAAAAAAACCTCAAAGTGAAAAACGAAAACGAGTTGTTGAAACTGGTGCTGAGACAGGTGACGCTGTAAAATCGACTGTAGCAGGGAGGCCGGTGCAGTCATTGTCTGCAGCCAGGCCTGAAAAACCGGTGGGGCAGCCTGGGGTAGGTAATATTTTTGCAAGGACAACAGAGTTCTTCCGGGAAGTGAATCTAGAGTTGAAAAAGGTTGTCTGGCCGACCAGGAAGCAGACGACCGGAACGACGGTTGTGGTTGTTGTTTTTGTATTTATTGTTGCTGTTTTTCTGGGGATTTTTGATTACAGTCTGTCCAGGCTTGTCCAAGTTATCCTGACTTAGGCTAAGGGAAATAAGATGTCTTTAAAATGGTATGTCGTCCACGTTTATTCCGGTCATGAGCAAAAGGTAAAGCTTGCCTTGGAAGAAAAAATCCAGGGACTAAAACATCCGGAAAAATTCGGGGACATCCTGATTCCCTCCGAAAATGTTGTAGAATTGGTGGATGGAAAGAAAAGGCAGTCTTCTAGAAAGTTTTATCCTGGATATATTCTTGTGCGTATGCATCTGGATAACGAGACGTGGCATATTGTAAGTTCCACAGCTAAGGTTACCGGTTTTCTTGGTGGAAAAAATAAACCTGCCCCTATAACCGACAGGGAAGCCCAAGGCATTATTGAAAAAATGGAGCAGGGTAAAGAGAAGCCCCAGCCCAAATATTATTTTGAACCGGGCGATGATGTGCGGGTTGTTGATGGGCCTTTTTCCAATTTCAACGGTACTATTGAAGAGGTGTCTCCGGACAAGGAAAAGGTCAAAGTGTTGGTTAGCATTTTTGGGCGCGCCACTCCAGTCGAATTAAATTTTATACAGGTAACCAAGATTTAGTCGGGTTATAATAAAGAGTTTCAGGAGTAATAAAATGGCAAAAAAAGTAATGACACAGATTAAGCTTCAGGTTGAAGCCGGCAAGGCAAATCCGTCTCCTCCCATTGGTCCGGCTCTGGGGCAGCATGGTGTCAATATCATGGATTTCTGTAAGGCGTTTAACGCTAAAACTGCTAATGATGCGGGGCAGATTATTCCTGTCGTTATCACTGTGTATCAGGACAGGTCTTTCAGCTTTATAACTAAAACCCCGCCTGCTTCAAGACTGCTTTTGGCTGCAGCCAAGCTTTCTAAGGGGTCTGGAGAGCCGAATCGTGATAAAGTAGGCAAGGTGACAAGAGATCAGGTTGTTGCTATTGCTGAAACCAAAAAGCCGGATTTGAACGCCTCGGATATTGATGCTGCCGTGAGAATTATTGAAGGCACAGCCAGGAGTATGGGAATAGAAGTCGTTTAACTTTCAAGTATAAGAGTGATTAAAATGCCTAAGCGGAGTAAAAAACATAACGAAGCACTGAGCAAAGTGGACAGAATGGTTCAATATGGACCCAAAGATGCCCTGGAAATTGCTGTATCTTCCAGTTATGCAAAATTTGACGAAACGGTTGATGTCGCCGTAAGGCTGGGGGTTGACCCGCGGCATGCAGATCAGATGGTTCGCGGAACCGTTGTTCTGCCCAATGGGCTGGGTAAAGAGGTGAAGGTCCTGGTATTTGCCAAAGGTGAAAAAGAACAAGAAGCCCTTGATGCAGGTGCAGACTTCATTGCCACCGACGAGATCGTTGAGAAGATCAAGGATGGCTGGTTTGGGTTTGATAAAGCCATTGCTACACCAGATATGATGGGTACCGTTGGTAAACTTGGGCGTGTTCTTGGTCCAAGGGGGCTTATGCCCAACGCAAAAACAGGTACCGTAACATTTGAGCTTGCCAAAGCTATCAACGAAGTAAAAGCCGGTAAAATCGATTTCAGAGTTGAAAAGGCTGGTATTGTGCATGTTCCTGTTGGGAAAATATCCTTTGGTGTTGAAAAGCTATTGGAAAATGTAACCGTTTTTCTTGATAAGATTATCTCTCTCAAGCCTGCTGCGAGCAAAGGAACCTATCTAAGATCCATCAGCGTATCTTCAACAATGGGTCCTGGTATCAAAGTGGATCCTTTGTTGTTGATTAAATAAATATAAAGAAGAATAAGCGTGTTTCGTCTTGTCTTTATTAAGCGAAACACGTTCTAAACCTGTCCTAGACAGTAGGTGCATATTACATGCATAATCGGATTTGCCGGCCTGCCGAGACAGAAAATAAATTTTGTTTTGGTTTCGTTGGCACCTTCGACACTAATTTATTTATGGAAGGAGGTGTAAAAAATGCTGAATATTTCCCAGAAAAAAGAACTGGTCGAAACGCTTGCAAAGGATCTCGGCGATGCTGAGATATCTTTCTTGGTCGACTACAAGGGGCTGACTGTTTCCCAAGTGACCGAGCTTCGCGCAAAACTTCGGGAAGCCGGGGCTCAAATGGCGGTTGTAAAAAACACCTTGATGAGGCTGGCTGCGAAAGGGACTGGCTCGGAGGTATTAATTGACCTTTTTAAGGGTCCGAATGCGATCATCATTTCCAAGGATGATCCTGTGGCTCCCGCCAAGGTTATCTCAGAATTTCTGAAAACCAATGAAAAAATACAGCTCAAGGGCGCGTCCCTTGATGGAAAATTTTTAAGCGAAGAAGATGTCAATCAGCTTGCGAAGATGCCCTCCAAAGAAGAGTTGCTGGCAAAATTGGTATGCACTCTCAATGCTGTGCCCACGAACCTTGTCAACGTGTTAGCCGGGGTTCCCAGATCTTTTCTCAATGTGCTTAATGCTGTTAAAGATCAAAAAGATGCAGCGTAATTTAGAATAAACCAAAACTATAGATTTATAAGTACGATTCATATAATCGTATATTTTCAGGAGATTAAAATGGCTGATATTACAAAAGATGATGTAATTGAATTTATTTCAAATATGAGCGTTCTGGAGCTTTCCGAACTGATTAAGGAACTTGAAGACAAATTCGGTGTATCTGCAGCTGCCCCTGTTGCTTTTGCTGCAGGTGCTATGCCTGCTGGCGCGGATGCCGGTGGTGCTGCAGAAGAAGAGAAAACCGAATTTGACGTCATTCTTGAAGCTGCCGGTGACAAAAAGATTAATGTAATTAAGGAAGTTCGTGCTCTCACCGGGCTCGGGCTGAAAGAAGCCAAGGCACTTGTTGAAGAAGCGCCCAAAGCTGTAAAAGAAGGTATTGCCAAAGAAGAGGCAGACAAAGTTAAAGAACAGCTTGAGGGTGCCGGTGCCCAAGTGTCTGTAAAGTAGTTTAGCATAGCTGATAAGCACAAGTAGTTTGTGCATAAACTATACGCGGGGGCAAGGCCAGTGGGTCTTGTCTCCGCTTTTACGGTTGGAAAAACTCACATCGGGAGATATCATGGCCGGAAGTCTTTTGACGAACAAGCGAGTTAGAAAAGAGTTTGGCGGTAAACGTAAAATTATAGACATCCCTGATCTCATCGGGATGCAAAGAGAATCCTTTGAAGGTTTTCTTCAAAGGGATGTTTCACCCCAGGACAGAGAAGAAAAGGGACTGCATTCAGTTTTTAAATCTGTATTTCCTATCAAGGATTTTACCGATACATCTTCCCTTGAATATGTCTCTTATTCCTTTGGGGAGACCAAGCACTCCATGCAGGAGTGTATCAGTCGCGGGATGACCTATGACATTCCGGTAAATATAAGGGTTCGGCTTGTCGTCTATGACCATGACAAAGACACAGGTGTGTCAACCATCCGTGATATAAAGGAACAGGAAATATATTTTGGTACTATTCCTTTGATGACACCCAGGGGAACCTTCATCATCAATGGTACTGAACGTGCGGTTGTTTCCCAGCTTCACCGGTCGTCAGGTGTGTTTTTTGATCATGACAAAGGGAAAAATTATTCTTCGGGTAAGATTATTTATAATGCCCGTATTATTCCAGTGCGTGGCTCTTGGATTGACATGGAGATTGATGCCAAGGATATTGTTTATATTCGTATTGACCGCCGGCGTAAATTTCCTGTTTCTATTCTTTTTAAAGCATTTGGATATACTGGGGAAGATATTCTTGATTTTTTCTATACCAAGGAAAAAATTTTACGTAAGAATGGCTCTTATTTTAGAGAATTCATTCCTGAGAATTTGGTTCGGCAACGGGCGGGCTATGATATAAAATCTCCTGAAACCGGTGATGTCGTAGTTAAAGCTGGTCGAATTTTTACCAAGCGTGCCTTAAAACAGCTTGCCGATGAAAATTTGGATTTTATCCCTATTTCCGAAGATGAACTCATAGGCAAAGCGTTTGCTATTAACTTTTTTTTGGAAAGCAGTGATCCAGCTCCCTTGTTTAGAGCCGGTGATACCATTGCAGAGGATACTTTTGAACTGCTTGAGGAAAAGGATATTGATAGTTTTGAAATTCTTTATGTAAATCCCCGCAGTTCAGATTGCATGCGTAAAACCCTGGTTTCAGACAAGATTGAATCCAAGGAAGAGGCCCTAATGGATATTTATCGTAGGCTTCGTCCCGGTAATCCTGCCACCATTGAGGTGGCTCAGGATTTTATTGATCATCTGTTTTTCCGCCAGGCATATTATGATTTGTCCAAAGTGGGGCGCCTTAAAATGAATCATCGCCTCGGGGTGAATACGAAAATCGACGTAAAAACCCTGAGAAAAGAAGATGTCCTGCTTACCGCGGCCACGCTGATTGAACTCAAAGATACCCAGGGCCAAGTGGATGATATCGATCATTTAGGAAACCGGCGGGTCAGGGCTGTGGGCGAACTTCTGGAAAACCATTACCGCATCGGTCTTGTCCGCATGGAACGGGCCATCAAGGAAAAGATGAGCATGCAGGAAGTGGACGCCATGATGCCCCACGACCTTATCAACCCCAAGCCCGTGTCTGCCGTTGTTCGTGAATTTTTCGGCACGTCACAGTTATCCCAGTTTATGGACCAGACCAATCCTTTGTCTGAAACCACCCATAAGCGGCGCCTTTCAGCGTTGGGCCCTGGTGGGTTGACCCGTGAACGAGCAGGTTTTGAGGTGCGTGACGTCCATCCGTCCCATTATGGCCGTATCTGCCCCATCGAGACCCCAGAGGGCCCCAACATCGGTTTGATTGTTTCCCTCTGTACCTATGCCCGGGTAAATGATTTTGGATTTATTGAAACCCCTTTTAGGATAGTAAATGAGGGAAATGCCAGCAAAAAAATTCAGCATTTAAGCGCATTTGAAGAAAAGGAACTTCCCATTGCCCAAGCCAATGCGACGTTGGATGCTGACGGGAATTTTATCAATTCTACGGTGTCTGCACGGGTGGGCGGGGAATTTGAGATGGTGGCACCTGAAGAAGTCAAGTTTATGGACGTGTCTCCAAACCAGTTGGTATCCGTATCCGCATCTTTGATCCCTTTCCTTGAAAATGATGATGCCAACAGGGCGCTTATGGGTTCTAACATGCAGCGCCAGGCCGTGCCGTTGATTCGCAGTGAATCCCCTTTAGTGGGTACCGGCATGGAAGCGGTTGTTGCCAGGGATTCTGGGGTTACCATTGTTGCTGAGTGCGACGGTGTGGTGGTTGATGTGGATTCAAAGCGCATTGTTGTTAAAAATGACGACAATGATGATCCCAAATTTAATAAGGCTGTTTCCATTTATAACTGTACCAAGTTTGTCCGATCTAACCAGAATACCTGCTTTAATCACAGGCCCATTATGAAGAAAAATGAGCGGGTTAAAAAAGGGCAGGTCATTGCTGATGGACCGTCCACGGAACTGGGGGAACTGGCGCTTGGCAAAAATGTGACCGTGGCTTTCATGCCCTGGGATGGGTATAATTATGAGGATTCCATACTGGTATCCGAGCGCCTGGTCAAAGATGGTGTTTACACCTCAGTTCATGTCGAGGAGTTTGAGGTCCTGGCCAGGGATACCAAGCTTGGCAAGGAAGAAATCACCAGGGATATTCCTAATGTGGGTGAAGATGCCTTGAAGAATTTGGATGACAGCGGAATTATCCGTCTGGGGGCCGAGGTCAAGCCCGGTGATATCTTGGTGGGGAAAATTACGCCAAAGGGCGAAACCCAACTATCTCCAGAAGAAAAGCTGTTGCGCGCCATTTTTGGTGAAAAAGCCGGTGATGTAAAAGATACGTCACTTTGTGTGCCTCCGGGTGTTCATGGAAAAGTGATTGATGCCAAGGTCTTTTCACGCCGCGGTCTGCCAAAAGATGATCGAACTCGCCAGATCGAAGATGCAGAGATTGAGCGTTTTGAAAAAGACCGTGATGATGAGATAAAAATTATTTCTGATGTCGGCCGGGAGAAAGTTGAATCCGTACTTAACGGTCACGCGCTGTTTAACGATCTGGAACGAAACGGCAAGGTTCTGGTTAAGGCCGGAACAAAAGTTGTGCCTGGTATTTTTGAAAAAGTACCTGTGTCCGTACTGGTAAATGTTACGGTTGAGGATGCCGTATTGACCGAAAAGGTTCAGGTCATCCTTGAACAGGCCCAGGAGCAGATAAAGAAGGCCCGGGAGCATTTCAACCGTCAGGTCTCAAGATTTGAAAAGGGTGACGATCTTCCGCCTGGAGTTCTTAAGCTCATTAAAATTTCTGTTGCCATGTTGCGGGTGCTTTCCGTAGGGGATAAAATGGCCGGCCGCCACGGGAACAAGGGTGTTGTTTCAAGAATCCTTCGAGTCGAGGATTTGCCTTATTTTGAAGACGGTCGACCTGTTGATATGGTGCTTAACCCCTTGGGTGTGCCTTCCCGTATGAATGTGGGTCAGATCCTTGAGATTCATCTGGGTCGGGCAGCTTATGCTCTGGGGCAGCAAATTGACGAAATGCTTGAGGAAAAGCGGCTGGACGCGTTGCGGGACAAAGCCAAACAAATATTTTCTTTGACCCGAAAACAAAGGGAAGGGCAGGTGGATGATGTCATTGTCCAGGACATTGATGCCATGGATGATGAAAAATTTTTGGAATTCATTTCCCTTTATAAAAATGGGGTCCATACCGCCACGCCGGTATTTGACGGTGCCACAGAGGAAGAAATCAAGGAATTAATCAGCATGTCCGGCAGTGACCCTTCGGGTCAGTCCATCCTCTACGACGGGCGTACCGGAAGACCTTTTGATAAACCGGTTACTGTAGGAACAATGTATATGCTCAAGCTTCACCATCTGGTTGATGACAAGCTGCATGCGCGGTCCATTGGGCCGTACTCCCTTGTCACCCAGCAGCCCCTTGGTGGTAAGGCCCAGTTCGGCGGCCAGCGTCTTGGGGAAATGGAGGTCTGGGCCATGGAAGCTTACGGTGCTGCCCATGCGCTTCAGGAATTTCTTACGGTGAAATCCGATGATATGACCGGCCGGACCCGTATGTATGAAAAAATTGTTAAAGGCCAGAATGTCCTGGAACCTGGAATGCCTGAATCCTTCAGGGTTCTAATAAAAGAGCTCAATGCTCTGGGGCTGGATATGAATCTTATAGAAGGCAGCAAATAAGGAGAAGACATTGGATAATATATATGATTTCTTCGCAAAACCCAAAGATCCCCAAAGTTACAAGGGGGTTCAGATCAGCCTTGCATCATCAGATCAGATTCGGGAATGGTCCTATGGTGAAATAAAAAAACCCGAGACCATCAACTACAGAACGTTTAAGCCCGAACGTGACGGTCTTTTTTGTGCCAAGGTTTTTGGACCTACCAAGGATTACGAGTGTAATTGTGGCAAATACAAGCGCATGAAGCACCGGGGGGTGGTTTGTGAAAAATGCGGGGTTGAAGTTATTCAGTCCAAGGTCAGACGAGAGCGTATGGCACATATTGAGCTTGCCGCGCCTGTATCCCATATCTGGTTTTTGAAAAGTCTGCCTTCCAAGATTGGTAATGTCCTGGATATAACGTTGAAGAATCTGGAAAAGGTTCTCTATTTTGACTCATATCTTGTTATTGATCCCAAGGATACCGGGCTAAAAAAATTACAACTGCTTTCCGATGACCAGTATTATGAGGCCATTGAAGAATTTGGTGAGGAGGGCTTTGTTGCCGGGATCGGCGCGGAGGCGATTTTAACCCTGCTCGATGAGATTGATCTCCAGGCGGTTCATGATGAACTTACCGAAGAGATCGGCATGACCAAATCTATGGCCAAGCAGCAAAAAATGGCCAAGCGTATGAAGGTAATCGATGCCTTTTTAACATCAGGTATAGAACCTTCCCGGATGATTCTGACGGCCTGTCCCATTCTGCCTCCAGATTTGCGTCCCCTTGTTCCCCTTGAAGGCGGCCGGTTTGCCACCTCGGATCTTAATGATTTGTATCGCCGGGTGCTCAACCGCAATAACCGTCTTAAAAGGCTGGTTGATCTCAATGCACCGGATATTATTGTCCGAAACGAGAAGCGGATGCTTCAGGAAGCTGTGGATGTGCTTTTTGACAATGGGCGTCATGGCCGGGTGGTCACAGGTACCAACAAACGTCCGTTGAAATCTCTGTCTGATACTCTTAAAGGTAAACAGGGGCGTTTCCGCCAGAATCTTTTAGGTAAACGTGTGGATTATTCCGGCCGTACCGTAATTACCGTGGGGTCTGAGCTTCGCCTCCACCAGTGCGGCATTCCCAAGAAAATGGCTTTGGAGCTGTTCAAGCCGTTTATTTATAATTACCTTGAGCAGAAGAGCCTGGTTTCCACGGTCAAAAGTGCAAAAAAGATGGTTGAGCGCGAGGAGACTGAAGTATGGGATGCCCTTGAAGCTGTGGTAAAGGAATACCCGGTTATGCTTAACCGTGCGCCCACCCTGCATCGTCTTGGGTTCCAGGCGTTTGAGCCGGTATTAATCGAAGGCAAGGCTATTCAGCTTCATCCCTTGGTGTGCCCGGCATTCAACGCCGACTTTGACGGTGACCAGATGGCCGTCCATGTGCCGTTGTCCCTGGAATCCCAGCTTGAAGCCAGGATCATGATGCTGTCCACCAACAATATTTTGTCTCCGGCAAACGGTCAGCCCATTATTGTTCCCACCCAGGATATTGTATTGGGCATTTATTATATGACCCGGGCAATGTCTGGTCAGCAAGGGGAAGGGGCTACCTTTTCAAGTATAGACGAGGTTCGTTTTGCCTTTGATGCGGGAGAGCTGAATATTCACGCCAAAATCAAGGTTCGCATTGACGATGTGATTTACGAGACCACTACCGGCCGGATTCTTTTGTGGGAGACCATCCCAGGTGACGTCCTGTTGAATATGAGCCGTATACGGACCGAAAACCTTGAAGATGCCGAGGCTGCTCTTGCTGAACTAAAGGCCGGTGACGATTTTGATGTTGTCCTTAATAAATACGGGGATGAGGAAATTAAAAAGACCCGGGGAACAACAGGCGTTTTGACACGTAAGGAATTTAAAAATATTTTCCAGGTTTCCGACGTGGTGGTGGAGCAGCTTTATGGACTGAAAAAAGGGCAGTTCACTGATGTCCGGATTGTGGGCGATAAATACACCATTTTTAAAGTGGATGAACGAACTTCTACGTTGCCGTTTAGTCTGGTGAACAAATTGATGGATAAAAAAGCCATTGTAAAGCTTATTGATTATGCCTACCGAAATATCGGCTTAAAGGAAACCGTTATCCTTTCCGACCGCTTAAAGGACATTGGATACAAGAATTCAACGCTTGGCGGTCTGTCCATCTGTATTGATGACATGATTATCCCGGCGAATAAATGGGAGTTGATTGGTAAGGCCGAAAAAAATATTGAAGATATCAAAAATCAGTATTCCGAAGGTCTGATTACCCAGGGTGAAAAGTATAACAAGGTGGTTGATATCTGGGCCCAGGCCACAGATGATATTGCCAACGCCATGATGGAGGTTATGAAAAACCCGCCCAAAAAAGAGGGGGCGGACAGTTCAGAGGAACTCAATGCCGTCTATGTCATGGCGGATTCCGGCGCCCGTGGTTCCAAGGATCAGATGCGTCAGTTGGCTGGTATGCGCGGTTTGATGGCCAAACCTTCCGGTGAAATTATTGAAAATCCCATCACCGCATGTTTCCGTGAAGGCCTGTCCGTACTCCAGTATTTTATCTCCACCCATGGTGCCCGTAAGGGCCTGGCTGATACGGCACTGAAAACAGCCAACTCCGGTTACCTTACCCGTCGTCTGGCTGATGTCGGCCAGGACTGCACCATCGTGGAGCCTGATTGCGGTACCATCAACGGCATTGAAGTTGAAGCGTTGTATGAGGGCGGGGAGATTATCCAGACCCTTGGGGAAAGAATTCTTGGGCGTGTTACCCAGGAGGATATCCGCGATCCCTATTCCAATGAATTCATTGTGGCCACTGATACGGAACTCAATGAGGCCCATGTGGCTAAAATTGAAGCTGCAGGTGTCCAACGGGTAAAAATCAGATCCGTATTGACATGCAACTCAAAACATGGTGTCTGTTCAAGGTGCTACGGCCGGGATCTTGCTCATGGTGTTACCGTAGAAATTGGTCAGGCTATTGGTATTGTGGCAGCCCAGTCCATTGGTGAACCCGGTACTCAGTTAACCATGCGTACCTTTCACATCGGTGGTACAGCGTCCAGAAAGGTAGAGGTTGCAGAAATTAAAGCCCGTGTGGGTGGCATTTTAAAGTTCAATGATGATATTCAGACCGTAACTTCGGCCCAGGGTGATGTCATTGTCATGAATCGTAAAGGTGGTGGTGTGACCATTGTCGGCGAGGAGGGACGTGAGCGTGCCAAGGAAAACGTCATTTATGGAGCCACCCTCCATGCCAAGGATGGTCAGCAGATCGAACCGGGCGATATTATCGCCTCCTGGGATCCCTTTACCACACCGATTATCACTGAAGTATCCGGTCGGATAAGATTTGCTGATATTATTGTGGGAAATACGGTCCAGGAACAGATTGACCCGGTTACCGGCAAGGTGTCAAGAACGATAATTGAAAGCAAGGATGTTGAGGTTCGGCCCAGGATAACGGTCAAAGATAAAGAGGGTAAAGCGGTCAAGTTGCTCAACTCTAAAACCCCTGCCAGATATTACCTGCCGGTAAACGCCATTCTCACTGTTGAAGAGGACGACAACATCATGGCGGGCGATGTGATTGCCAAGCTGCCGCGTGCCACCACAAAGACCAAAGACATTACTGGTGGTTTGCCTAGGGTTGCCGAGCTTTTTGAGGTTAGAAAGCCAAAGGATCCGGCAGTATTGACTGAAATTGATGGCTATGTCACTGTTTCAAAGGGAACCAAAGGCCGTCAGAAGGTTACGGTTAAACCCGGTGATGTTGGAGAGGCCAAAGAATACGCCATTCCCAAGGGGCAGCATGTGTCTGTGTACGACGGTGATTATGTGAAATCAGGAGACCCCCTGATCGCAGGATCTGCCAATCCCCAGGATATAATGAATATCAAGGGCGAAGTGGCATTGGCCAAATATTTGGTCGACGAGGTTCAGGAAGTTTACAGGCTTCAGGGTGTACGAATCAACGACAAGCACATCGAAGTTGTCATCCGTCAGATGATGCGCCGGGTTAAAGTGATCTCCACCGGAGATACCAATTTTATACCCGATGAACAGGTCGACCGTATTCTTTTTGAGGAAACCAATCGCAAAGTGGCCATGGAGGGCGGTGAGCCTGCCAAGGGGGAACCCTTGATTCTTGGTATTACCAAGGCCTCTTTGTCCACAGATAGTTTTCTGTCTGCGGCATCGTTTCAGGAAACAACTAAGGTGCTGACCCTTGCTGCCATTGAAGGTAAATATGATAGCCTCAAGGGATTAAAAGAAAACGTTGTTATGGGCCGGCTTATCCCAGCTGGTACGGGTTTTCCCGGCTATCGTAATCTGGAAGTGGGATATGGTGAATTTGCTGAAGTATAAAAAAAAATAAATATTGTTGACATTTTAGAAAAGTGTAAGTAGAATTAAATATTTTGTCGTGTATGGCGACTTATTAAGTTTGATGAAGGAGCGTGTGGAGTTATGCCGACCATAAATCAATTGGTGAGAAAAGGTAGAAAGAAAGCTGAGAAAAAGGTTAGTACGCCGGCGTTGAAGGGCGGGCCTCAAAAACGTGGGGTTTGCACCAGGGTGTATACTTCTACTCCTAAAAAGCCGAACTCAGCTCTAAGGAAAGTTGCGAGAGTTCGTTTGACAACCGGTATGGAAGTTGCGGCTTATATCCCGGGTATGGGGCATAATCTCCAGGAGCACTCTGTTGTTCTGGTCAGGGGCGGGAGGGTGAAAGATCTTCCAGGCGTGCGCTATCATATTGTCAGGGGTGCCCTTGATACGCTGGGTGTGGATGACCGTCGCCAGGGACGTTCAAAGTATGGTGCCAAGCGTCCTAAGTAATCATGATGGCCCAAATAATCATGATGGGCTTAAGCATTCATATTAATAAAATATAAATTTGGTGGACTTTTTAAGATGGCGGAAAAACTAGTGTTTAAAGAAGGTTTCATGCAGGATGCCACGCATGAGGAAAAGCTTGCAGCCAAGTTTGTCAATTGTGTTATGAAAGACGGCAAAAAGAATGCTGCCCGAAGAGTTGTGGCTAATGCGTTGATGATTGCTGAAGATAAGATTGGCGAACCTGCTTTGGCAGTGTTTAAAAAAGCGATTGATAATATCAGGCCTTCTGTTGAAGTGAAATCAAGAAGGATCGGCGGGTCTACTTATCAGGTACCCACTGATATAAAACCCGGTCGCCAGACGGCTCTGGCCTTCAGGTGGCTTATCAATTTTAGCAGAAGCCGTTCTGAGAAAGGTTTTGCGAATAAGCTTGCTGCTGAGTTGATGGACGCTTATAACGAGCGTGGCGGGGCAATCAAGAAAAGAGAAGATACACATAGAATGGCTGAAGCCAACAAGGCATTCGCGCATTTTAGGTGGTAGAAAATTAAAAATATCTTTGAAAACATTCCACAGGAGGAATACAGAAGATGGCTAAGGAGAAATTTGAGCGGACCAAACCGCACGTGAACATCGGGACAATCGGGCATATCGATCACGGGAAAACCACTCTGACTGCGGCGATTACCAAGCTTGCCGGCCTGAAAGGCCATGGGGAGTATGTTCCCTTTGACGAGATTGATAAGGCTCCGGAAGAAAGAGAGCGTGGTATTACCATCGCTACCGCCCATGTTGAATACGAGACTGACAACCGCCATTACGCGCATGTCGATTGTCCGGGCCATGCTGACTATATCAAAAATATGATCACCGGTGCCGCCCAGATGGATGGTGCTATTCTTGTTGTGTCCGCCGATGACGGTCCTATGCCCCAGACCCGTGAGCATATCTTGCTTGCCCGTCAGGTTGGTGTGCCTAAAATCGTTGTTTTTCTGAATAAATGCGACATGGTCGATGATGAAGAACTGATAGAGTTGGTTGAAATGGAGCTCCAGGAACTTCTTGATACCTATGATTTCCCGGGCGAGGAAACTCCAATCATCCGCGGTTCAGCGCTTAAAGCTTTAGAATGTGATGACGTGGACGCAGAAGAAGCCAAGCCTATTTTTGAACTTCTCGATGTGCTTGACTCCTATGTTCCCGAGCCAGAAAGAGATGTCGCTAAGCCCTTCCTGATGCCTATCGAGGACGTATTCTCAATTTCCGGGCGTGGTACGGTTGTTACTGGTCGTATTGAACGCGGTATAATCAAGACTGGTGAAGAAATTGAAATCGTAGGTATCAGAGAGACTGCCAAGACAGTTTGCACCGGTGTTGAAATGTTCAGAAAGCTTTTGGATGAAGGGCAGGCTGGTGATAATGTCGGATTGTTGTTGCGTGGTACGAAACGTGATCAGGTTGAGCGTGGTCAGGTTGTTTGTAAGCCCGGCACCATTACTCCGCACACCAAGTTTAAGGCTGAGATGTATGCCCTGAGTAAAGAGGAGGGTGGGCGTCATACACCTTTCTTTAGCGGTTACAGACCCCAGTTCTTTTTCAGAACCACCGATATCACAGGTGTTCTGACTCTGGATGAAGGCGTTGAAATGATTATGCCTGGTGATAATGCTACCATTAACGTCGAGTTGATCAACCCCATCGCCATGGAAAAGGAACTTCGTTTCGCTATTCGTGAGGGTGGTCGTACAGTTGGTGCCGGTGTTGTTGGTGAAATCATAGAATAGTAGATTAAGAAAGAACAATAACAATGTTGAAGACTAAAATTAGAATTAGGCTCAAGGCTTATGATCATAAGCTGCTTGATCAGTCTTCAGTAGATATTGTTGATACGGCAAGGAAAACCGGTGCCAGAATCGTGGGGCCGGTTCCCTTACCCACCCGGATCAACAAATTTACTGTGTTGCGTTCGCCTCATGTGAATAAAAAATCCCGTGAGCAGTTTGAAATTAGAACGCACAAAAGAATGATGGATATTCTTGAGCCGACACAGCAGACCGTGGATGCGTTGATGAAGCTTGACCTGTCCCCCGGTGTGGACGTTGAAATTAAATTATAGTGCATTAACAGGGACATATTTGTTATGATGAGTGGATTGCTTGGAAAAAAAATCGGGATGACCAATGTGTTTGCCTCCGATGGGCAGCTCGTTCCTGTTACAGTGCTGCAGGTTGGCCCCTGTGTTGTAACCCAGATTAAAACGGAAGAAACGGACGGGTATGCAGCCTTGCAGCTCGGGTTTGATGAAAAGCCGGTTGAGCGCTTGAATAAGCCCATTGCAGGACATTTAAAAAAAGCATCGGATAAAGGCTTTCGCGTTTTAAGAGAATTTAGAGAAGGTTCAATTGAGGATATAGAAGCTGGTACAACCATTGGTGCTGATATGTTTTCAGTTGGTGATAAAGTAAGTGTTACCGGTATTTCAAAGGGTCGTGGCTTTCAGGGAACCATCAAACGACATGGTTTTTCCAGAGGGCCTGAAACCCACGGTAACCGGAATCACAGAAAGCCGGGATCTATCGGCAACTCTGCATGGCCTGCAAAGGTAATCAAGGGAAAAAAAATGCCCGGCCACAAAGGTGTTGACAAGGTTACGGTAAAAAATTTAACAATTGTAGATATTAAGCATGACGACAACCTCATTCTCGTAAAAGGTGCTGTTCCAGGTTGTAACACTGGCGTTGTCGAAGTACGCAAAATTGATGTAAATAAATAAAACAGTTTTTGACGCCGTGTTTTATTATATAAATTAGGAAGCGCGGTAGAACATCAGTCTGATTAAATGGACGAATAGCGACTATGGGTATTGCAATTGCTTCGCAGTGATGCATAGTCGATCAAAATTGAAGAGGAAGAATAATGGCTGCTGTAGAGGTATTAAACAGTACAGGTGCTAAAGTGTCTGAAGTTGAGCTGCCTGACGAAATTTTCAGCATACCGGTTAAAACAAGTGTTCTTCACGAAGTCGTTCGGTCTCAGCTCGTTTCAAAACGGGAGGGGACTGCTGCGTCTAAAACCAGAGGTATGATTTCAGGTTCTACTAAGAAATTGTTCAGGCAGAAAGGAACCGGGAACGCGCGGGCCGGTAGCGTAAAATCCCCTTTGCGTAAAGGTGGGGGCGTTATCTTTGGCCCCAGCCCTAGATCCTATGAAATAAAAGTACCTAAAAAAGTGAGAAAACTTGCCCTTAGAATGGCTTTAAGTGCGAAAGTTTCCGATAGTCAGCTTTTTGTTATTGATGCGCTTGAACTCGAAGAAATCAAAACAAAGGCATTGGCTAATGTGCTTTCCGCATTGAATCTCGATGATCTTCTTATTGTTTCAGACACCGATGATATAAAGCTTGCTCTGTCCTCCAGGAATATTCCGGATGTCAAAGTAATTAAAACTGAAGGTCTTAATGTTTACGACATTTTAAAGTTTAAAAACCTTCTGCTGGTTGAATCCAGTATTGAGAACATCAAAGGGAGGCTGAGCTAAGATGATAGAATATGACATCCTCCATGGACCTGTCGTTACCGAGAAATCCACCCTTCAAAGAGAGTTGTTCAACCAGGTGACTTTAAAAGTAGCAAAGGATGCCAACAGGGTTGAAATTAAAAATGCTGTTGAGAAAGCGTTCAATGCACAGGTCAAGCAGGTCAGGACCCTACAGGTTAAAGGTAAAATAAAACAGCGTGGCAGAATTATCGGCAAGAAAAAGGACTGGAAGAAAGCCGTTGTTACTCTGATGCCTGGACAACGAATTGATTTTTTTGAAGGTGTGTAAAGAGGTATTAATATGTCAACAATAGTTAAGACCAAGCCGACATCTCCGGGAAGACGCGCTCAGGAGTATCTTTCTTTTGAAGAAATTACAAAAGAGAACCCTGAACGAAGGCTGACTAAAAATCTTAATAAACGGTCCGGCCGAAATTCCTATGGAAGAATCACCGCCAAGCACAGAGGCGGCGGGGCTAAGAAAAAATATCGTATTATTGATTTTAAAAGGGACAAAGACGGAATTCCAGCCAAGGTTTCTGCGATTGAATATGATCCGAACAGGTCAGCCAGAATAGCCCTGCTAACTTACGCTGACGGTGAAAAAAGATATATTTTGGCCCCCCTTGATATCAAGGTTGGTGATATTCTTGAAACTGGTCCTGATGCTGATATTAAACCAGGTAACTGTCTGCCCTTAGAAAATATCCCCACCGGTACCAGAATTCATAATATTGAGTTAAAGCAGAATAAAGGTGGGCAGATTGTCAGAAGTGCTGGCGGATACGCACGTCTAATGGCCAAAGAAGGTGCTTATGCCCAGATTCTGCTTCCTTCCGGTGAAGTTCGTATGATTCATTTGAAATGCAAAGCCACTGTCGGACGTGTTGGGAATGAGAAGCACAGCGACGTCAGCATAGGTAAAGCAGGACGTACCAGATGGATGGGAAAACGGCCTTCTGTTCGTGGTGTGGCAATGAACCCTGTGGATCATCCCATGGGTGGTGGTGAAGGCCGTTCTTCAGGTGGCCGCCAGCCATGTTCTCCCTGGGGATTTCCTGCCAAAGGTAAAAAAACCCGTAAGAGTGCCAGAACAGATCAGTATATTGTTAAAAGAAGGGCTAAAAGGAAATAGGTGATAAATTATGCCAAGATCATTAAAAAAAGGACCTTATATCGCGCCTGAGCTTCTTAAAAAAGTTCTTGAAGCCCAGAAGTCCAGCAGCAACAAAGTAATCAAAACCTGGTCGCGTCGTTCCACTGTTTTACCTGAAATGGTCGGTAACACATTTGCTGTTCATAACGGGAAAAAATTTATTCCCGTGTTTGTATCGGAAAATATGGTGGGACATAAACTTGGTGAATTTTCACCCACAAGAACTTATTGGGGTCATGCCGCAGATAAAAAATCCAAACGGTAATCTGCTATGATTTAGAGGAAATTTAAGATATGGAAGTTAAAGCGACTACAAGATATGCAAGAATTTCACCGTTTAAGCTTCGGTTGCCCATCAGCGAGATCAAAGGCAAAAATGCCGAACAGGCGCTGATCTTGTTAAAGTTCATGCCTTTAAAAGCGGCAGGCATTATGTATAAGACCTTGGCGTCTGCCATTGCCAATGCCGAGCATAATAATGAGATTGATGTTGACAAACTGGTAGTGAAAAATGTGATTGTTGATCATGGACCATCCATGAAGCGGTTCAGGCCGCGGGCAAGGGGAAGAGCTGCCCGTATTCTAAAAAGAACCAGTCATTTAACCGTGGTTGTAGAAGAAACCGTCTAAACAAGGAGGGAAAGGCTTGGGCCAGAAAGTAAATCCTACCGGATTAAGATTAGGCATCATCAGGACTTGGGATTCCCGGTGGTACGCTGACAAAGAGTATGCGAGCTTTGTCGAAGAAGATTTCAAAGTAAGAAAATTTTTGAAAAAGAAACTATACCACGCCGGTATCTCAAAAATTGAGATTGAGCGGTTTTCAAAACAGATCAGGCTCAGAGTTTTTGCGGCCAGGCCAGGCATCATTATCGGCAAAAAGGGTGCAGAAATCGCCCTGCTGAAAAATGAGCTGGAAAAAATGCTTAATCCCGAAGTTTTGATTGATATTAAAGAGGTTAGAAGACCTGAAACTGATGCACAGTTGGTGGCGGAAAATATTGCAAGCCAGCTTGAAAAACGCATCGCCTTCAGAAGGGCAATGAAAAGAAGCGTTTCTTCTGCCATGAGATTCGGGGCAAAAGGTATTAAAATTATTTGCTCCGGTCGTCTGGGTGGTGCGGAAATGGCCAGAACCGAATGGTACAAGGAAGGCAGAATCCCTTTGCATACGCTTAGAGCCGATGTAGATTATGGATTCATTGAAGCCAAGACTACCTATGGAACCATTGGTATTAAGGTGTTCATATTCAAGGGGGAAGTTTTAAGCCCCGGTGAACAGACTCTGGCAACTAATTAGAGGTGATAAGGAGAAATTAGCAAATGCTGAGTCCCAGAAATATCAAATACCGCAAACAGTTCCGTGGTAGAACCAAGGGAACGCCCACTCGGGGTAACACATTGAGTTTTGGAGATTATGGACTCCAGGCAGTTGAATGCGGGTATGTAAATGCAAGACAGATTGAGGCCGCCAGGGTCGCGATGACCAGAAAGGCAAAAAGGTTGGGTAAAAGCTGGATTCGTTTTTTCCCTGATCACCCTGTTACCAAGAAACCGGCTGAAGTCAGAATGGGTAAAGGTAAAGGCGCAACAGACGCTTGGGTGGCAAGGGTGAAACCGGGCAAGATTCTTTACGAAATGGAAGGCGTTGACAGAGAATTGGCCAAAGAGGCCTTAAAGTTGGCCGCCAGAAAACTTTCCGTAAAAACCCGTTTTGTGGAAAGGAGAAAGTAATGTTAAAGGCCAGTGAAATCAGGGGTATGGATGCAGGCCAGATTAAAGACAAAATCGTTGGGCTTAAAAAGGAACTGTTTAACCTTCGTTTTCAGAATGATGTGGGTCAGCTCGCGAATACAGCCAATCTGTCCAGTGTAAGAAAAGACATCGCCAGACTTTACACGATTTCCAAAGAAATGAATGTCAAAATTAGCTAACTAACGAGTACTGATATGGAAACTACAAAAAAAAATAAAAAAGAGCTGATTGGTCTGATCGTGTCCGACAAAATGGATAAGTCCGTGGTGGTCAGGGTTGAAAGATTTGTGCAGCATAAGGTGTATAAAAAATACATCAAGCGCTACAAGAAATATCACGCCCATGATGAGCAAAATGATTGCAGAATTGGTGACGAAGTCAAAATTATCGAAACCAGACCGCTGAGTAAATTAAAACGGTTTCGGGTTACTGAAATTGTTAAAAAAGCGGTCTAGTGTCTAAGGAGTTGAATAATGATTCAAAGTGAAACCAGACTGACAGTCGCTGACAATTCAGGCGCCAAGGAACTATACTGCATTAAAGTCCTTGGCGGATCTAAAAGAAGATACGCCACCATCGGAGATGTTATCGTTGTTTCCGTAAAAGAGGCTATTCCCAATTCAAAGGTCAGCAAGGGAGACGTAGTCCAGGCAGTTATTGTCAGAACCAAAAAAGAGATCTCCCGGCCCGACGGATCATCCATCCGTTTTGATGATAATTCCGCTGTTGTGATTAACAAGAATAATGAGCCGGTAGGAACCCGTATTTTCGGGCCAGTGGCAAGAGAGCTTCGCGCAAAGCGTTTTATGAAGATTATTTCTCTTGCGCCTGACGTACTTTGATCCAAGGCCAGGGAGAACAAAAATAAGTCATGAAAATAAGAATAAAAAAAGACGATAAAGTTAAGGTGTTGACCGGCAAGGACAAGGGTAAAATCGGTAAGGTTCTCAAGGTTGCCAAAAAGACGAATCGGATTGTTGTTGAAAATATCAACATGGTCAAAGTTCATCAGCGTCCTTCCCAGGAAAACCCCCAGGGGGGCATTGTTGAAAAACCCATGCCCATGGACGTATCCAATCTTATGCTGATGTGTAATTCCTGTGTAAAACCGACCCGTATCGGAATTAAACAGCTTGAAGATGGAAAACGGGTAAGAGTCTGTAAAAAATGCAATCAGCAGATAGACTCATAACACCTAAAGCCGGAGAAAATAAATGACTACGCTTAAGGAAAAGTATACCAATGAAGTGGTTCCCGCATTGACGGATGAGTTTAACTACACCAATCAGTGCCAAATACCAAAGTTGGATAAAATTGTACTGAATATGGGGCTTGGCGAGGCGGTCAGAAACCCGAAAATAGTTGAAACAGCAGCCCAGGAACTTGGATTGATTGCAGGGCAAAAAGCAGTAATCACCCGCGCAAAGAAACCCATTGCAAATTTTAAATTGCGTGCGGATCTTCCCATTGGCTGCAAAGTGACGCTTAGACGAGAAAAAATGTATGACTTTCTTGATAGACTGATCAACATCGCGCTTCCCCGTGTAAGGGATTTTAGAGGGATTTCAGGAAAAGCATTTGATGGCCGCGGCAATTACAGCTTAGGCATCACTGAACATATCATTTTCCCTGAAATTGATTATGATAAGACTGACGCTATTAAGGGCCTCAATGTAACGGTTGTCACCACAGCCCAAACCGATGAAGAAGGGAAATCATTCCTTAAATTAATGGGAATGCCCTTTAAAAACTAAGGACCTAAGGAGGAAGATCGTTTGGCTAAAAAAGCTTTAATCGCAAAGGCACAAAGAAAACCCAAATTTGGTGTACGGGCCTACAACAGGTGCCCTTTATGCGGTAGACCACGTGCATTTATTAGAAAAGCTGGTATTTGCAGAATCTGTTTTAGAACGCTTGCCTCACAGGGTAAACTGCCAGGTGTAACCAAGTCTTCTTGGTAGCGGATTCAGGTTCTAACGGTTATTTAAATATCAGCTTATTTAAGGAGATTTACAAATGGCAACTAGTGATCCCATTGCAGACATGCTGACCATAATCAGAAATGGTGGAAAGGCAGGTCTGTCCAAGGTGGATATCCCCGGATCAAAGATTAAACTTGAAATGGTGCGGGTGCTGAAGGAACAAGGGTACATCAAAGATTACAAATTTCTAGAAAATGAGACCCAAGGTGTTATCCGGGTGGCCCTGAAATATGTTTCAGAAGGCGAACCAACTATTTTTGGTATACAGCGTGTTAGCAAACCCTCTTGCAGGGTGTATGCTAAATCAAAAAATATCAAGCCGGTATTAAATGGCTTAGGTATTTCCATCATTTCCACTTCTAAGGGGTTGATGACCGACAGGCAGGCAAAAGAAGCAAAGGTCGGCGGTGAAATTCTTTGTAACGTTTGGTAAGACAGGAGCTATAAGATGTCCAGAATAGGAAAAAAGCCGGTTCAGCTTCCAGATAAGGTTCAGATCACCCTTGATGGCGATACCATCAATGTCAAAGGGCCTAAAGGCAGTCTTGACCGCAAGCTGCATCCGGCAGTCAATATTGAAGTTGATAATCAAGTGTTGAGTGTATCTACCGATACCTCTGATAAAAAGAAAGTGGCGCTACAGGGGCTTTTCAGGTCTCTTATATTTAACATGGTACATGGCGTCACCCAAGGTTATGAGAAAAAACTGGTACTTTCCGGCATTGGTTACCGGGCCGAGACCAAAGGAAAAAATTTGGTGCTTTCTGTCGGGTATTCAAATCCTGTGGATTTTGCCCTTCCTGATGGTGTAACTGCTGCGGTGGACAAAAACGTTGAAGTTACCCTTACCAGTATTGATAAAGAGCTTTTGGGGCAGGCTGCAGCAAACATCAGAGCTATTAGACCTCCCGAGCCTTATAAAGGCAAAGGCATTATGTATGCTGACGAAAGAATTATCAGAAAAGCAGGTAAGACTGCTGGTAAAGATTAAAAGGTGGGGATATAGATTATGGCAAATACATCACCAAGGCTGGTTGCACGGCTTAAAAGAAAAAAACGGATTAGAAAAAATATATTTGGTAATCAGGAACGTCCCCGACTTAGCGTTTTTAGAACAGCCAAGCATATTTACGCCCAGATTATAGACGACACAAAAGGCACTACGCTGGTTGCAGCATCAACCCTTGACAAAGAATACAAAGATGCACCTGTTGAGGGAAAAAAGCAGGATGTTGCAAAGGCAGTGGGCAACCTTATCGGTAAAAGGGCAATGGATAAAGGAATTAGAAAGGTTGTTTTTGACCGGAATGGGTTCCTTTTTCACGGACGCGTAAAAGCACTTTCAGACGGGGCCCGGGAAGCCGGTCTTGAATTCTAATTAAGGAGGAACACCCTTGGCAAGACAACAACAGCAGATGGAAGATACAGGTCTGATAGATAAGGTCGTCAGAATTAACCGTGTTGCGAAGGTCGTTAAAGGTGGCCGGAATTTTACCTTTACTGCCTTGGTCGTAGTCGGTGATGGTGAAGGCAGCGTGGGATATGGACTGGGAAAGGCCAAAGAAGTTCCTGAAGCAATTAGAAAGGGAATGGAAAAAGCCAAGCGAAACATGAAAAAAGTTGCTATCCTGAACGGCACGGTTCCCTTTGAAGTTTTGGGACACGCCGGATCAGGCCGGGTTCTTCTTAAACCGGCTTCTCCCGGTACTGGACTGATTGCCGGTGGTGGTATCCGCGCAGTCCTTGAAGCAGCTGGCGTAACCGATATTCTGACTAAGTGTATTGGATCTCACAACACCCAGAACATCGTAAGAGCCACCATGGCAGGCCTCCAGTCTTTGTGTACCAAGGAGGACGTTGCCAAAAGACGCGGGCTTAACCCTGAAGAAATATAAAGAGGCGAACAATGGCTGATAAAATTAAAATTACGCAAATAAGAAGCGCCATCGGTCGTCCTGCAAAGCATGGACGGATTATACGCTCCTTGGGCATTAAACGGATGCACCACACTGTGGAGCACGATAATACCCCTGTAATTATGGGGCAGGTGAAAAAAGTTTCACACCTGGTGAAAGTAGAGGAGGTTTAGGATGCAGTTACATGATCTATCTCCTGCTCCCGGCAGCAGAAAAAATAGAAAAAGAGTCGGGCGCGGTCCCGGTTCCGGTATGGGCAAAACATCTACCAGAGGTCATAAGGGCCTTAAAGCTCGTTCCGGTGGGTCTGTCCGTCCGGGTTTTGAAGGTGGTCAGATGCCTATCTACAGGCGGTTGCCCAAACGCGGTTTTAAAAATTATATGTTTAAAACCCATAATGCAGTTCTCAATGTTAAAGACCTTGATCGGTTTGATGATGGTACTCAAATCACCGAGGCTCTCCTCAGGGACGTCGGCCTTGTCAAAGGATCTGTGGATGGTGTTAAGCTGCTAGGAAATGGTGAGGTAACCAAGAAGTTTGTTTTGAAAGATATTTTGGTTTCCCAGAGTGCTAAAGAAAAAATTGAAACTGCCGGTGGCAGCGTAGAATAAGCGTAAAGGTATAAGGAAAAGTTCCAATGATCCAGAACAGCTACCAGAATATGCTCAAACTGCCTGAGTTGAAACGTAAGATATTGATAACGCTTGCTTTGCTTTTTGTCTACAGGGTTGGGGTGCATGTCCCGACGCCAGGTATTGACGGGGCCGCGCTGGAATCATTTTTTGCATCGGCTTCAGGCACGTTATTTTCCATGTTTAATATGTTTTCTGGTGGAGCGCTGGAGCGGCTTTCCATTTTTGCCCTGGGGATTATGCCTTATATTAGTGCTTCCATTATTCTGGAACTGATGACCGTGGTTGTTCCCTATCTTGAACAGCTCAAAAAAGAAGGGGATGCCGGTCGTAAAAAGAAAACTCAGTTAACCCGATATGGTACGGTTGTTTTAAGCGCTGTACAAGGTTTTGGGATCGCTGTTGGGCTTGAATCCATGACATCGCCCGCCGGTATTCCCATTGTACCCTATCCTGGGTGGGGATTTAGACTGATTACTATTATCACCCTGACAGCGGGAACTGCATTTATCATGTGGCTTGGAGAGCAGATTACCGAAAGAGGGATAGGCAATGGTATTTCTTTGATTATTTTTGCCGGAATTGTGGCCAATATGCCGTCGGCAGGCATTAAGATGGGGCGGTTACTGAGTACTGGTGAGATGGGATTATTTTCAACAATCATTTTGATTGTATTGATGGTTGCTGTGATTGCTGCCATTATTTTCATGGAATTGGCCCAGCGCAGAATTCCGGTTCATTATGCCAAACGAGTGGTCGGAAGAAAGATGTATGGCGGGCAGACCTCGCATCTTCCGCTAAAGATAAATACAGCGGGCGTTATTCCGCCTATTTTTGCATCTTCCATCATCATGTTTCCCACCACGCTGGCCCAGTTTATCAATCTGCCTGTCATGCAGACCGTGGCCGGCTTGTTCAGTCCGGGAACTATTTGGTATTACCTGTTATATGTTGGTTTTATTGTCTTCTTCTGCTTTTTTTATACTGCAGTTCAGTTCAACCCTGAAGATGTGGCTGAAAATATGAAAAAGAACGGCGGGTACATCCCGGGCATTCGGCCTGGCAAACGGACAGCTGAGTACATTGATAAAGTGCTCACAAGGATTACTGTGGGCGGTGCAGCTTATGTCTCAGTGGTTTGTGTGCTACCCACTGTATTAATGAATAAGTTTAACGTACCTTTTTATTTCGGCGGGACAGCGCTGTTGATCGTTGTTGGTGTTGCTATTGATACCATTTCTCAAATAGAATCCCATTTGATTACCAGTAATTATGACGGTTTTCTGGGACGTTCTGGTAATAAACGGATCAAAAGCCGGTCCTAATCTGATACGGCACCACAAAGGAGAAGATTTTAGTTATGGCCAAAGAAGAGCCCATCAAAGTAGACGGTAAGGTCCTTGAAACACTACCTAATGCTATGTTTAAAGTTGAACTGGAAAATAAGCATGTTCTGCTGGCACATATTTCCGGGAAAATGAGAATGCATTTTATAAAAATACTTCCCGGCGATAGGGTTACTGTGGAAATTTCTCCCTATGACCTAAGTCGTGGCAGAATTACCTACCGGTATAAATAGAAATTAATTGGAATAATGAGATGAGGAGCAGTTAGATGAAAGTCAGAGCATCCGTTAAAAAAATCTGTAGAGACTGCAAAGTTATTAAAAGGCGCGGTGTCATCAGAGTCATTTGTGTCAACAAGCGCCATAAACAGCGTCAGGGATAGGAGGATAGATAAATTTGGCACGTATAGCTGGAGTTGACTTACCAAGAGATAAGCATGCGTGGATCGCTTTAACCTATATCTATGGTATCGGGAGCAGCAGATCTAAGCATATACTTGAAAAAACGGGCATTGAGCCCACAATCAAGGCCAACGATCTGACCGAAGAACAAGTAAATGAAATCAGGAAGGTCATTGATGCCGAGTTTAAGGTTGAAGGTGAATTGCGTTCTGAAGTGTCCATGAATATTAAACGATTGATGGATTTAGGATGTTACAGGGGACTGCGTCATCGTAAAGGCCTGCCCTGTCATGGGCAGCGGACTAGTACCAACGCCAGAACCAGAAAAGGTCCCAAACGCGCGGCCGTGAAGAAGAAAAAGTAGGACTTAATTAAAAGGGATAACAATTATGGCGAAAAAGTCTAAAAAGGTCGTTGCCAAAAAGCGGGTTAAAAAAAATATATCAACCGGCATAGTGCATATTCAGTCTACCTTTAACAATACCATTGTCACCATTGCAGATGAAAACGGTAACACTATTTCCTGGTCATCCGCTGGAATGCAGGGGTTCAAAGGATCAAGAAAATCAACACCCTTTGCAGCTAAACTGGTTGCAGAAGATGCAGGGGCTAAAGCAATGGAACATGGTATGAAAAACGTTGGGGTATATGTTAAAGGTCCCGGTCCCGGAAGAGAATCTGCGCTTCGGGCACTGCATGCACTTGGGTTCAATATTTCCATGATTAAGGATGTCACCCCAGTACCGCATAATGGTTGCCGCCCACCTAAAAGAAGACGTGTGTAGTGTTTGAACGAATGCTAACCCATTTGCCGCGTTGCATTAAAATTTGCAATCCTCACAACCGAAAAGTTGCACGGGTTATAAACTTTTTTGCGCCTTCCATGTGGGACGGTCTTCGCTTAAACCAGGGGCAAGATACAATTCATTCCAGATTGATCAAAGTGAATAATCCGATTTTTTTTTAAACGTGTAAACTTTATCACAATCGATAAAGGAGGAAACTTGGCAAGATATAGAGGTTCTGTCTGCAGGCAATGCAGACGTGAAAATATGAAGCTTTTTTTAAAAGGTGATCGTTGTTTTTCTGATAAATGCAGTTTTGACAGAAGAGGGTTTCCTCCTGGTGAGCACGGTCAGAAAAGAGTCAAACAATCAGATTACGGCATGCAGCTTCGGGAAAAACAGAAAGTTAAACGCATTTATGGTGTATCTGAAAAACAGTTTAGAAATACATTCAAAAGGGCAGATCGTCAAAAAGGCATTACGGGTATTAATTTGTTGACATTACTTGAGACCCGGTTAGATAATACCGTATTTAGACTTGGATTCGTAAATTCCAGAAATCAGGGTCGCCATTTTGTTCGTCATAATCATTTTACTGTAAACGGCAAAAAAGTTAATATCCCATCCTATCAGGTAAAAAAAGGGGATGTTATTGAACTTTGTGAAAAAAGTAGAACTATCCAGGCCATTATCGATTCCCTGGACGCCATTGTAAGGCGTGGTATTCCCCAGTGGCTTGAAATTAATAAAGACAATTTTAAAGGTGAAATAAAAGGGTTACCTGGTAGAGAAGATATTTCCCTGCCGATCCAGGAACAGTTGATCGTCGAGCTTTATTCAAAATAGGTTTATCATAATACATGATCTACCAAATTATCTATTCAGGAGATTTAAATGTCATCTGAAAATCTTGCATATGTTAACTGGCGAGAGATGATCAAGCCGGAAAAGCTTGATGTTACCACAACTTCCACCTATGGCAAGTTTGTGTGTGAACCCCTTGAAAGGGGATACGGCATCACCATTGGTAACTCGCTTCGGCGAATTATTTTATCATCCATTTATGGCGCCGCCATAGTCTCCGTGAAATTCGATGATGCACTTCACGAATACAGCGTTATATCAGATATTAGAGAGGATGTTTCCGAGATCATTCTCAATCTGAAAGAATTAAAGCTCAAAGTGGACGATCCAGAAGAAAAAATATTGACCCTTAATGTCACTGGCGAGGCGGAGGTTACAGGTGCAGACATCGTCAGTCCTGATGGTGGGGTGACGATTCTTAACCCGGAGCAGCATATTGCCACGGTAAACAAAAATGGAAAACTCAATATCGTCATGGTTGTGAAAACAGGTAAGGGGTATGCACTGTCATCAGCGAATAAGGACGACGATGCCCCTATCGGTACTATTCCCATTGATTCCGCGTTTTCCCCAATTAAGCGAGTAAAGTATGTGGTGGGCACATCTCGTATCGGTCAGAAAACCGACTATGACAAACTGACTTTCGAAGTCTGGACAGATGGTAGTGTTACACCTGATGATGCTGTTGCCTACGGCGCAAAGATACTTAAAGAACAGATGAATCCTTTTATCAATTTTGATGAAGAACTTGAACCTGATGAATCGGAATATAAAACCGATGAAGGTGAAAAGGGATTCAATGAGAATATTTATCGTTCCGTGGATGAACTAGAACTCTCAGTTCGCAGTTCAAACTGTCTGAAAAATGCGAGAATCCATACCATTTATCAGCTGGTCCAGAAAACCGACAGCGAAATGCTCAAGACAAAAAATTTCGGCCGAAAATCACTCAATGAAATCAAAGAAGTGCTCAATTCAATGGAGCTGGCTTTGGGGATGGACCTTGAAGGGATCGAACCGCCGGAAGATGTGAATACTCAGGAAGGAGAATAAATACCATGAAGCATAGAAAATCCGTATTAAAGCTGAACAGAACCTCTGCCCATAGAAAGGCGATGTTTAGGAACATGGTAACTTCTCTGTTCAAACACAGCAGCATCAAGACCACTGAGGCTAAAGCCAAAGGCCTTCGTAAAATTGCCGATAAAATGATTACCCTGGCTAAACGTGGAGATCTTCATGCCAGGCGTCAGGCAATGGCGGTAATCCGTGAAAAAGATGTTGTGCATACCCTTTTTGAAGAGGTAGCAGAGAAGTTTAACTCAAGGCAGGGTGGATACACCAGAATTACCAAGCTAGGACCAAGAAAAGGGGACGTTGCTCCTATGGTTCAGATTGAGTTGATCACCGATTAATTAGATCGTAGAAAGGGTTTGGTTTAAAACCATGCCCTTTTCGATTTTTGTTAGGTTTTAAAAAGCTTTGACAGTAGAGAGTCCCGCTTTCCTGTCAAAGTTTTTTTATTTATCAAACAATGTTCTCATGGTGCTGAGCAGTTGGTATGTATCCAAAGGCTTTTCAAGAAAGGCCTGAATTCCCATCGCTTTGACCTCGGACCGGGTGATGGTTTCATTATAACCGGAGCATAAAATTATGGGCATATTTTTATTTTTAGATAATATAGCTTCAGCCAAGGCAATACCGGTCATACGGGGCATGGTCATATCGGTAATTACCATGTCAAAGTTGGTACTGCCGTCCTGGTAGGCATTCAGGGCGCTTTCCCCGTTATTGAACGGGTGGGGGGAATAACCGAATTTGTTAAGCAGTTCTTCAATCAAAGCCAGGATATCAGGTTCATCGTCCACTATCATGATGGTTTCTTTACCTGATTTCAGGGACGCATCATTTCCTGTAAGACTGCCTGCTGATGAACCGCTTTTCGTTACGACCGGTAGATAAACGAAAAATGAGGTTCCTTGTCCTACAATACTTTTAATGTATGAAAGACCTTTATGGTCTTCAACAATGCTCCTGACCATGGCAAGTCCTAACCCAGTTCCCTGTCCTGCCTTTTTCGTTGTAAAAAAGGGATCAAATGCCTTTTCAATGGCTTCCTGATTCATGCCGTGGCCGGTATCTTCAACTGTTAGTTTTAGAAATGGGCCGGGCTGAAAATAGTCTTTGCTCTGATGTTCAGGCTGAATCTGATCAACTGTGGCCAGGCTCACCGTCAAAGTCCCACCGGATGTCATCATGGCATGATAGGCGTTTGTGCACAGGTTCATGATCATCTGATGTATCTGGGTGGGGTCTGCATTAACCATGTCTATTGTTTCCACCCGGGTTACCATTTCAATGGTAGAGGGTATGGAAGATCTGAGAAGCTTAAGCGCTTCTTTAACCACAAGGTGCAGTTTTAACGGGTTCTTTTCGTGTTCCGTCTGGCGGCTGAAGGTTAGAATTTGTTCAACAAGCTCAGCAGCACGCTGGGCTCCTTTAAGAATCTGGTTCATGTGATTGCTCAGTTTTTCTTGGTTCTCCCCGCTCATCTGGGCCAGTTGGGCATAACCGAAAATACTGGACAAAATATTATTAAAATCATGGGCAATCCCTCCGGACAGGGTGCCGATTGCTTCCATTTTTTGTGCCTTTTGTAATTGGACCAGAAGCTTGCGACGTTCTTTTTCTGCTTCTTTAAGGGCGTCTTGGGAATCAATGGTTTTCTGACTTTGGTGATTTTTCTGGTCATGATGTTTTTCCATACGGGTCATGAACGCATTGAAATGCCGGGCAAGATCCCCAACCTCATCTTTTGCATTATAGTCCAGGCGAATACTGAAATCACCGTCTTTACAGTTGTCCAGACTATGTGTAAAATTTTCCAGTGGTTTGGTGACGGATCGTGACAGCAGATAGGCCAGGCACACCAAAGCCGGAAGGAAAAATAAAATATCCAGCGCGATTAATATGTAAAACGTGCTTAATTGTGTGAAAATTTCGTCCAGTTTCTGACTTTGAATAAAGATCAGTATTTTGGATATGAGAATTAACGGAACAAAAACGATGACAAAGGAAAGCAGAAGTTTGTTCCTGAATTTAAGATTCCTGATTTTAGATATTGTTATCAATGGCTGTGGCGAATCCTTTAAGCTGAATTATTTCATTGAGAAAAGTCTAATATAAACCGCTTGAAAAAGCCATAATAATTGGAAAAGAAAAGATTTTTCGTGCAAGGTGGCGAAGATGCCGGTATCCTGAAAATAAATTCTATATCAGCGTTTCTTTTTTACGGATTTATGCTGGTACATTTTTGAATCTGCTGTTTTAAGTAGTCCAGATGGACTATATACGTCTGCATCGGACAGGCTTGAGGTGCCATGGCTCATTCGGATGTTAAACGTATATTCACCGAAAACCAGAGGATTGGTGTCAAAATATGCATTAATTCGTTTGATGAATTGGGCTGCACAGTTTTTTTTCTGTGGAAGCTAACATCACGACAAATTCATCCCCGGCAAGCCGAGCAACGATATCCTGTTCCCGTTTTAGGCTGTTTAGGGCCTCTGCAAGAAAGCACAGGGCTTTATCGCCGAGACTGTGTCTGGTATCGTTGATCCTTTTAAAATTATCGAAATCAAGGGAAATAAGTGAAAGTGCGATATTAAGCCCACGTCTTCTTCGTTGTGACAATGAGCACATATTCCAATATGCTCCCATGATAACACCTTGAATACGAATGAAAAATTTAAACCATATTTTGGAAGGTTTTATTCCGATCATGGGCCTTATAACGTTTTACCCTTGAAAATTCCCGGTCAATGATGCGTTCAAAAATTTTCCGGTTAAACAGACCTGTCAAAGGGTCATGATAGGCCAGAAATTTCAACTGCTCATGGGTGGCGACATTGGACAGGCAAAGGGATACTTTTTGTGCCAGTTGTTCTAATAGAGAGGTGTCAATGCCGGGCTCAAACGGTAAGCACCGATATCTGCCTGGTTAATATTGCCCACAAGTTTTCCATCCAGGGTTATTGGAGCGATGGAAAGGGAGCCTATGGGTTCGGTCAGGGTGTCAGGCATTAGATCCTTGAAAAATTTTAAATTCCTATTGGCCAATACAGGTTTTTAGTCCTTGATAATGGAAATAAAACGTTCCTGAGCCACAAAAGCAATCGCTGACTTCAAACCTTGGGATCCACTACAGTCCTTGAGCTGCTCACAAATAGAGCTTTCTTCAATAATAGAAAGCCAGATATGCGGTATACTGAATTTGTTTGCAATCTGGAATAACAGTCGCTCAAAAAAAGCCTTAAAATTCAAAATGTTTAGAATGCTGATTTAAATATCGGCGAACTTTCTGGTTATTTCCTCGTTTTTTTTAATCGTTTTAACAGATGTTGCGGTATTTCCATGAATAGCCCTGGTTCGGATGAAATATTTTTTTTACTTAGGAATGAGACCGAAATAACTTGACCTGGGAGCGCGGGCGTCCCGCCTGCATTTTTACTGCAGGCGGGACGCCTGTGCTCCCGGATATATCAAAATGGGCAAGTTATTTAAAATCCGTTCCTTAGACCGCAAAATTGCGGCCTGTCTGATAGTATTGACACTGAAAATTAAAAAAAGCATTAGAAAATAAAAAAGTTAACGCATTGCCAGGATATTACCCACCAATGGATGTCATATGATTCAAAGGTGCATCCCGGGCAGTTCTTTTTTCTAAGTTATGGTCTAATGGCTTATCCTTCAAGGCTGTTAGCATAATTTGTTTCAACGCCTCGTTATCGACGCCGTTTCGTAGGGGGGTGAGAATATCGGTTTCATTGTTTCTCAGCAGGCAGGGCCGGAGGGTTCCCCGGGAAGTTAGGCGCAACCTGTTACATTCACTACAGAAATGTGAACTGACCGGTGTGATGAACCCTAAAATTCCTGGAGCCCCGTTTAATCTGTAGGTTTTTGCGGGACCGTCATTTACTCCTTTAGGGACTGCTGTCAAAGGCCCATGGGCGTCAACGATAATATTCTTAATGTCCTGGGTCAGGATTTGCTGGTTTTCGCCGACATCTGTGTTTCCCATGGGCATGTATTCAATGAACCGGACATGGAAGGGGTATTTCCAGGTCAGCCCGGCAATTGCCTGGATTTCATCATCGTTGAAGCCTTTCAAAGCCACGGTGTTTATTTTTATGGGAGACATGCCTATATCGTGGGCGGCCATGATACTGTCCCATACCCTTTGGAACCGGTCTCGCTGGGTAATCTGGATAAATTTTTCCGGGACCAGGGTATCCAGGCTGAAGTTAAGCCTTTTGATGCCCATATCCATTAACTCTTTTATTTTATCCCGGTTCAGGCGGGATCCATTGGTGGTAATGGAGATATCTTTTAACTGGGGAATGCGGCATAATCGGTGGAGAAAGGAAAATATCCCCTTTCTGACAAACGGCTCTCCGCCGGTGATCCTGACTTTGGTGATACCCATGTCACAGCCGATGCGGACAATTTTTAATATCTCTTCATACCGGGCAATGCTGTTATGCTCAATAACTTTGAACGGTGCTGCAGGTATACAATATCTGCACCTGAAATTGCACCGGTCCGTAACGGAGATTCTCAAATAATTGATGTTTCTGGTTCCGACAATCATGGTATTCTTTGATTCTTTGAAACACCGGATAAGGCGTTTTCGTAATGTTTGAGCAGTGCTTCAATCAGACCGTCAATGGTAAAAGAATCTGCCTCAATATCCGGTGAAAGTCCTTTTTCCCGGATGGTATCCGAGGTGATGGGGCCGATGCTGGCAAGGGTCACTCCTTCAAGCAGGGCAGGGGCGTTTTGTCCGTCAAGCAGAGTCAAAAAATTGGTTACAGTTGAAGATGAAGTAAACGTCACTGCATCGATATCCCCAGCCTTGAGCATATCAACAAGAAGGTCTTTTCCTTCATCTGCAAGCCGGGTTTCATATGCGGTGACCTCATCCACCAGGGCGCCCATGCGTGTCAGCTGTTCGGGCAGGATGGTACGCGCTTTTTTCGCCCGGGGCAGCAATACCTTTTTACCGGTCATGTCAAGGCCTGAAAACGCATCCACAACAGATTCCGCCCGATATGTTTCGGGTAGAATATCGGAAATAATGCCATAATCTGCCAGGCGTTCTTTGGTCACAGGGCCGATGCAGGCAAATTTAAGATGCCCCAGAGCACGGGAATCCTTTCCCTTTTCAAAAAGGGTGTCAAAGAAAAATTTTACACCGTTTACCGAAGTCAGCACCAGCCAGTCATACTGGTCCAGGTGATTAATGGCCGCTTCCAGCGGATTTTTATCTTCAGGTGGTGCGATTTTTATGGTGGGTATCTCTATGCACTGGGCACCAAGGCGGTTAAGTTCGGCCACAAGGCCGGATGCCTGGGCCCGGGCCCGGGTGATCACAATTTTTTTCCCGAATAAAGGCTTTTGGTCAAACCATGTCAGTTCATCCCGTAAAGAGACCACATGTCCCACCACAATAATGGCTGGGGATTTCAGCCCTGCTTTTTCAACCTCATCAACAATGGTGGCAAGGGTACCGGTTACGGTCTGCTGGCGGGTGGTGGTGCCCCAACGGACCAAGGCTACAGGTGTGTCCGACGGTTTACCGTGTTCCATTAATTTTGTTACGATATTGGACAGATTTTTGACCCCCATCAAAAAGACAAGGGTGGCGTCGGACTTGGCAAATATGTCCCACTGCATCCGGGATTCTTTTTTATCGGGCCGTTCGTGACCGGTAATAAAGGAGACAAAGGAGGTGTGGTCCCTGTGGGTCACCGGGATCCCGGCATATGCCGGGGCTGCCACGGCAGATGTAACGCCGGGAATCACCTCATAGCTGATGCCATAGGACAATAACTCCTGGGCCTCTTCCCCGCCGCGGCCGAAAACAAAGGGATCGCCACCCTTGAGGCGGGCCACGTTTTTGCCTTCCCTGGCCTTTTCTACCAGCAGCAAGTTGATTTTGTCCTGGGTCAGGGTGTGGTCCCCGCCTTTTTTTCCCACGTAGATAATTTCAGCGTCTTTTCCCGCATAATCAAGCAGAAAAGGAGATGCCAGGTAATCATAAACCACCACATCCGCAGCTTGAATGCATTCTTTTGCCTTTACGGTGATAAGCCCCGGGTCTCCCGGGCCTGCACCAATCAGATAAACCTTGCCCCTGGTTTGTGTCATGGGATATTAAGTGCCTCCAATATGCGTTGTCCGCCTTTATCAAGAACAAGTTTTGCCAGTTCCCGGCCCTTTTCAGTCACTTGTTCAGGGGTTGATTCAATAGCTTCTTTAATAAATGACTCGCCGTCTTCCGATGCCACCACTGCGGTAAAGATTATACGGCTGTCCCGGATTTTGCCGAAACAGGCCACAGGAATATGGCAACTGCCTTCGATCTCTTTGAGAAATGCTCGTTCCCCGGTAACGCAGGTCCGTGTGGGGTCATGGTCAAGGGCGGATAAAATGTCTTCCATATCCGGATCATTTTCCCGGGTTTCAATACAAAGCGCGCCCTGGCCAACAGCCGGCACCATATCGGTTTCGGTAAGGTACTCGGTGATCTCACTGCCCTGGCCCAAACGTTCAAGTCCGGCAGCCGCCAGAACAATTGCCGCATATTCACCGGATTTGAGTTTTTTAATCCGGGTATCCAGATTTCCTCGGATGGATTTTATTTCAAGATCCGGGCGCAGGTGTTTGAGCTGGGAGCCCCGGCGAAGGCTGGACGTGCCGATGACCGCACCTTGGGGATACTCTTTGAAAAGCTCTCCCTGGGCAGATATGAGCACATCAAAGGGATTGGCCCGTTTCGGTATGGCCCCGATTATCAATCCATCCGGCAGTTCACCCGGCATATCCTTCATGGAGTGAACGGCCAGGTCAATACCGCCGTCTAAAAGCGCCGCTTCGATCTCTTTAACAAAAAGACCTTTACCCCCCACCATGGCAAGGGGACGGTCCGTTATGCGGTCACCCGTGGTTTTGATTGTTTTTATATCAACCCGGATGTCCGGGAATGCTGTTTCAATGCACTTTTTTACATGGTTGGCCTGCCACAGGGCTAACGCGCTCCCCCGGGTGCCAATACAGATATTTGATTTCATGTTTACCCGATCGTTAGGCTGCTGCTGTTACTGCTGCAGGAGCCGCAATTTGTTGAGGTGCAACCGGTACAGGCAGAGCTGCCCGCTGATGTGGTTGTTTGAATCTGGCCGCCGGGGCCTGTGGATTTGGATACAAACCCGCATTTTGACATCATTCGTGCCAGGTCTTCGCTGCTGCATGCCGGGCATGTAGGTATATCTTTGCCCATCACCAGGGTTTCAAAATTTTTACCACAGGCTTTGCAGGTATATTCATAAATCGGCATTCTTCCGCCCCTTTTTATTAGTTTGCAATCAGAAGTAACATAACAAATTAGTATAAGGATATAGGACTTGTTTTTCAAGGCCATGATTCAATAATTTGTATTGCTGCAAACCGTTTATGAAGGTCTGTGACGGTCAGGGCGCTGGACTGTTGTTTATTTGTCAAAGGGAAAGGCTGCCTGAACTTTGCGTCTGAAATTTTGTTCAGTCAGGAACTGCCAGGCAATTTGGGCAAGAATTAGGGCCGTTTTTTTCATCTGTGAAAATGCAAAGTCCGTTGCTGCAGCTTGGGCAAACTCCCTGGAGTGAATAACAGCGCCGGGATTGTTTTGGGTAATATTAAAATAAGCATGCATGGCAGGTACTTCATAGGTTACATCTCCAAAATCTGAGGACCCCCTGGACGGCTTCAGCCATTTGGGTTGCATGCCGGAACTCCGGGCAAGAGAGAAAAAGATCTGGTTGAGCGGATCATTTGGGATGCCGGGTTTATAAGCGTTTGGTATCTCTGAAAACTTCAGTGTTGTATCTGTCATAAGTGCAGCGCCTTTGGCAATATTTTTAAACCGGACTTGCATTTGATCAAGAAATTTAAGATCAAAATCGCGTAAATAAAACTCGGCCCGGGCAAAATCCGGAATAATGTTGGGAGCCTGACCCCCGTCCCGGATCACGCCATGGACTCGGCTGGTCTCAGTGAGTTGCTGGCGCCAGGCATCCACACCATTGAACAGAAGTCGCAGGGCGTCCAGGGCGTTGGCCCCTTTTTCCGGACAATCCGCTGCATGTGCGGTCTTTCCCGTATATGAGACCATGAATTGTCTGATTCCGGATTCTCCGGTATAAGGTGCTGTGGCATCGTCCGACGGGTGAGCCATGAGCACCAGGTCCACATCTTTCAGCGCACCGGCCTTGATCAGATCAATTTTGGCACCCCGCTGCTCTTCGGCAGGGGTGCCCATCACCGTAACCCTGCCGGGTGAATGATGGTGGATCAAAAGATTTTTCAGCACCACGCCCGCCCCTAGTGCCACGCCGGCAATCAGGTTATGACCGCAGCCGTGACCTATGCCGGGCAGGGCATCGTATTCAGACATAAAGCAGATATGGGGGCCTTTTTGGCCTGCTGTCGCATTAAATGCTGTGGAAAGGCCCTTATAGCCTGTTTCCACAGAAAATCCCCAGGCGTTCAGAAGATCTGCCTGCCAGGCACATGCCCGGGTCTCTTCTCCGGAAAGTTCCGGTGTTTCATGAATTTTTCGCACCACGGACAGCAAATTCTGTTCGTGAGCTTTGAGTATGGATAGGTTCAGTTCTTCCGGGGTGGTCATCTGGCGGTGCTTCTGATGGGGTTGTGATTCATCTTTAGAGTACAATTTTGTCAGTAATAAAAAATAACAAAATTTTCATTTTTAATTTTAATGAATAGAATCTTTCAGGATTTGTTTTAAATGTCAAGCAGGAAACGTATCGGTTTTTAAAATACTGTGGTATCCCGGAAAACAAAACGCTATACTGCGTTTTTACTGATAAGGGATTTATTTTAATGAAATTCATATTTTTGTTGGTTCTTGCCTTTGCCGCCGGTATGCTGGCACCAGTGCAGGCCGGGATGAATGCAAAGATCGGAAAAGCATTGAATGATCCCTTTTATGCGGCCCTTATTTCATTTGCCGTGGGGACGGCAGGTCTTTTCGTTTATGCTCTGACAGGCAAGGTGGATCTTTCCGCGATCCGCACTGTTTCCGGTATACACTGGAGTCTATGGCTGGCCGGGCTGTTAGGTGCCTTTTATGTGACCGCGACCATTGTGCTTGCACCACGGCTGGGGACTGCCCTGACCTTTGGTCTGGTGGTGGCGGGTCAACTGGTCATGGCTTTAATCATGGACCATTTTGGTCTGTTTGGCATGCCGGTTCAACCGGTTAACTGGCTCCGTCTTACCGGCATTGTATTGATTGTTGGGGGGACCATGTTAATACGGTGGTTCTAATTATTAAGGCCTGTCGCAATTGATATCGCTTTTCTTGCTCGTGCTCGAATTTTTATTATTTTAGAGCAAGAGCATGATGGTGTATCAATTTATTTGTGATGAGCCCTATAGAGCCTCAATCACACCTGCAGCAATCAAGGGAATCAGTATTTCGTGATGTCCGACAATGGCATACCCTTGGCCTCGGCCCTGGGTGGGGCGGTTGACCACATTGGTCATGGGGCGGTAATGCCGGATAAAATCCAGATTTACCGTGGTGAAATCATCCACCTTATGGCCCAGGTTTCTGACCAGAGTCAGGGCTTTTAAGAATACTTCTGGAAGAATGACGGCTGATCCGGCATTGATGAATACACCGTGTTCAAGGTCTGCCAGGGTTGATGCCAGGGTCTTGAAATCATGAAGGGTTGCCGCACCGCAGGCAGCACCGTCAAAGCTTGGGTGCATATGGATGATGTCCGTACCAATGGCCACATGGACGGTGACGGGCAAATTCAGGCGTGCTCCGGCTGCGGTCAGGCTTGAATCCTTAAAGGGCAGGTCCATATCTTCGATAAGCTGCCCCACGGCGCGTCCCAGCCCTATTTTTTGTTCATGGGCCCTGGAAATGGCTTGGTTGAGCATTTCTGAGGTCTCCTGGGCCATACCGAAACTGCCTGATGTCAGACTTTCGGCCACATCCTCACTGGTGCGCCCGGTGAATGCCACTTCAAAATCATGGATGATGCAGGATCCGTTCATGGCCAGATGGGTGATCACGCCTTTTTTCATGAGATCAATCAGGATGGGTGCCATGCCGGTTTTAACCACATGCCCACCCATGCCAAAGCAAACGTGGCGTTTTTTCTGGGCGGCGCCTGCAATGGCGTCAACCACCTTCCGGATATCTTTGCCTGCAAGAATGACGGGCAACCGGTCAAAAAAAGTCCCTATTCCTGCACCCTTTGTCCAGGGTTCGGCAAAATCATTCCGGGATACCAGGCTTTTTCTGTCCTTGATGGAGTAGGTGGAAAGTTTTGAGTAGTCCAGTTTTGAGTGATTCGGCTTTGAGTCATATGGGAGGGGTTGCCCAGTCCCTTTCTTATTAATCATGGAACAACATCCTTTCGGTAAGATCACAAAGAATATGCCCCAGAGTGATATGAACTTCCTGGATACGGGCTGTTACGGGACTGTCCACACAAAAGGCCATATCACTTATTTCTTTTAGCGTTCCCCCGGCCCCGGAAAATCCCACCAGGGTCAGCCCCTGATCCTTTGCCACGGTTGCAGCCCGGATCACATTGGCGGAGTTGCCTGAAGTTGAGATACCAATGGCCATATCCTTTTTTTGTCCTAAGGCCTGGACCTGTTTGGAAAAAATTTCGTCAAAGGAATAGTCGTTGCCGATACTGGTGATAATTGAGGTGTCGCAGGTCAGTGCAATGGCGGGTAATGGTTTGCGTTCCATCTGAAATCGGTTGACAAATTCTGCAGCAATATGCTGGCAGTCTGCCGCAGATCCACCATTGCCGAAAAGCAGCAGTTTGCGGCCTGCATCAAAGGTGTCTGCCATTTGCCGGGCACAAGTTTCAATGAGAGCCTCATGGGTTGCAAAAAATTTTTGTTTGGTGTCAATGGCATCCTGAACAGTCTGCCGAATCAGCTTTTTCATTTTTTCCCTTTGGTTTAAACGCCGTTTGCCTTTAAATAATGAGTACAGGTATTGAACGGTATCAGGCGGACTTGATGGAACGGTCCTGATTTGTTTCTTCAATTCGGTCCTGGATATTTTGAATTTTTTTAAGATCCTGTCTGTACTGTTCATTTTTAGGGTCCAGGTCCAGGCTTTTTTTGGCAAAGCTTAACGCAATGGACAGGTTCTTTTTCTGTAATGCCATGGCCCGGGCATAGCCGGACAACGCCTGGGGATCATTGGGATTGCGTTTTACGGCCTGGTTGAACTGGGTTGCGGCATTTGCCGCATCTTCTTTTTCCAGAAAAATTTGACCTTTAATTCTAAACGCTGTCCCTGATTTGGGTTTTAGCTGGATGGCGGCATCCAGGTGGGGCATGGCCAGGTCAAATTTTTTTTCTTTGAACAAAAGATGGCCCAAGAGCAATTCAATTTCAAAGACATTAGGATTGATTCCATGGGCTTTTTTAAGGTAGGCCAGAGCGGAATCATTTGTATCGTTGATCCGGTGGATCAGGCCGATGTTGTGGACAACCATCACCTCTTCGGGATTTATTTTTCGGGCTTTTTCAAAGAATTCCATGGCCTTGTCCAGGCAGGCGTCCACCCCAAAGGCCACGCCCAGGCTGTTGAGCAGATTGATATCGGCCGGTGCAATGGAAAGTCCTTTTTCGTATTCAGCGATGGCTGCGTCAATATTGTTGAGTTGGAACAGCCTGTCTCCACTGATATTCAGGGACAGACCGTCAAATTCAACAATATGGCCGGGACCGAAAAATGCGGCATGGTCCAGGGCCTTGAGCGCGCATCCCGCCATCTCTTCAACCGGGAAATCATGAAAGGGGAATGCAATTGTACCCATGAGCAGTTTGGCATTCAGGGCCTGGGAGATTTTTTCATTGAGCAGGTCAAGAAGTTTTTTACCCTGGTCCGCTGTTTTATAGTCCCAGAACACAAAGATGGCAGTGAACGGGTCCAGGCATTCCCAGATCCCCCTGTCTTCATCCAGCACTGAATGAAAGCAGGCATCAAAAATTTTATTTGCTTTATCAATGGATTCTTCCGGCGCTGCCGGATCAATCTGTATGGTCGCCGTAGTAAATGTTTTTTTGGATGCACAGGTATCGGCCATACGCCGGACAAAAATTTCGAACTCCTTTGACGGCTGTGTGAGCAGGTCCGAATAGTAAACTTCCGGGGGGCTGAGATCAGGGGCGTCCCCGGTTGTTTTTAAAAACTGGATCTCTTTTGCAATAAATTTTAGCATCATAATTAATTTATCAGTTTTTTTAAAATGTTGGCAAGGACCTTGTCCTGTCCAGGTTGAAGTGTTCTGGGGTCAATGATAAACCAATCGTCCTCAATGCGTCCCATTACCGCGGGATCAAAGGCCCGTAGCTTTTTGTCCAGGGCTGTTACGGACATGGTTTTGGGCCGGATGGTCAAGCACCGGGTAGGCAGGGTTAGTCCGGGATAGGAACCGCCGCCCGGCCTGGATGTCATATCTGCCAAGGCAAGTTCCGCCTTGTTCCCCACAGCTTCTGTGACCAGTGAGAACAGAACGTCTGCATCCCGGCTGATCTGTTCATAGGGCAACGTCAGCATTCTTAGTGTGGGGATCTTTTTAACAGCCACCAAAGAGTCCCGGTAAAGTTTGAGTGTTGCTTCCAAACCGGCCAGGGTCATTTTGTCAATGCGCAGGGCTCGGGTCAGCGGGTTGGCCTTGATTTGGTCCAGGCAATGTTTTGTGCCGACAATAATACCGGCCTGGGGACCGCCTAAGAGCTTGTCTCCGCTAAAGGTGACCACGTCGGCACCCGAGGCCACCCGTTCAAAAACCGGGGGTTCGGAAGGCAATCCGAATGCGCTGAAATCAATCAGCGTGCCCGAACCCAAGTCCTCCATCACAGGAATGCTATGGGATTTTCCAATGCCCACCAATTCCTTGAGCGAAACCGATGCGGTGAATCCCTCAATTTTATAATTGGAGGTATGTACCTTGAGTAAAAGCCCTGTCTCTTCGGTAATGGCCGTGGTGTAATCATGGGGGTGGGTACGGTTGGTGGTTCCCACTTCCTTTAAAATACACCCGCTTTTTATCATTACGTCTGGTACCCTGAAAGAGCCGCCGATCTCCACAAGCTCTCCTCTGGAAACAATGACCTGGCGTCCCTGGGCAAGGGTGTTTAAGGCCAGCAGAACGGCGCCGGCATTGTTGTTTACGGCCATGGCAGCTTGGGCCCCGGTCAATTCGCAGATCAGCGCTTCAATTGCCGCGTAGCGGATGCCACGTTTGCCCGTTGCAAGATTAAGCTCAAGGTTGGAATACGAGGACGAGACCGCCATGATATTATCTAAGGCATCCTGGCAGAGCAAGGCCCTGCCAAGATTGGTGTGCAGGACCACGCCGGTAGCGTTGATCAAGGGGTTCAGCCGGTTTTTAATTTTTTGGCCGGCAAGCAGGGCCGCTTGCTTGAGTATAGCTTCATCACTGATTATTACAGGTCTGTCTTCAAGTATTTGTTTGCGGGTATTATTAATGGCACTTCGTACAGATTCGAGTATGAGGCTGCGCGGCATCCGTGTAAATCGATCATCTGTTTCGGCAAGGGTCAGAATATGATCTACACCGGGCAGGGATTTTAATTGTAAATGCTTATCAGGTACTGGCTGTTCCATGAGGCGGTTCCTGTATCAGTATATCCAAGGGTAAATCGTCGATGCACCGGGCCAGGGATGCACCATCCAGATCCATTTTTTTCATGATGGCTTCCAGGTGCAGGGCATCTATGTTGTCAATATCAAAACCTGTGAAAAAATTTTCCATGACCCGGTCCGCCAGGTAGACAATCTCCACCAGCGGTGAATGGGCTTTGGCGTCTTTAGGAGTATGGTGGCAGCGGATGACTTCGGTCAGGGCATCTGAAAAGTCCCATTTTTTCGCCAGGATCACGCCTGCCCGGCAGTGGTTGAAGCCCAGCACTTTTTCTTCGGCTTGGATGATACTTTGCTTTTCATCCCCCAAGGTACGAAAAAAAAATGGTAAACGGTCTGATATATGTTGGTCCAGAACTACCTTGCCGATATCGTGCAGCAGACCTGCCGTATATGCCCGCAAGGTATGAGTGAAACCGGCCTCCTTTGCCAGCCTTTCTGCAAGGCAAGCCGCGCCCACGGCATGGAAAAAAAGTCCTCCCTTGCATAGGGAATAGCCTGACGGGCCGGTCTGTTTGAAATAGCTTTCAATGGCCGTCGTTATTACACTTTTGGCCAGCCTCTCCTTGCCAAGCATCATCACCGCATCCTTGAGTGTGTCAATTTTTATGGTGCCCGAAAAAAGGACGGAATTGCACATTTGTAATGTCCGGGCAGATAATACTTGGTCCTGGGACAGCTCCTGGGTTATATCATCAATACTGTAGCTATCCTGGTTGAACATCCTAAAAATTTTTAGTGCGGTCTGGGGGATAGGTTGGAGATCGTTAATAGTGGCCATGATGGCTTCTGGACCCGAAATCGGTGCAATGGCATCCGGTGCAATGGCTGTTTCCCAGACCGGCGCAATTTTTGTTTTACCGGTCATCATGTCCAGTTCAAGGGTGCAGGCGAAAAAACCGCCGGTCTCAGATTTGAGGATTTCAATGCCCTGTTCTTTTAGTATACGGCGGGCAATATCTGCAGATCGGCCCCCAATGTCCAGGCCCAGGTCCATGCTGGAAACAGGCCCGACCAGAGCCCCGCCTGCAATGGTGGCTTTTAGGTTTTGTGTGCTGCATCCCATGCGTGTAAGTTCGTTGATCAGCATCGGAATGCCCGTAGATGCATATTTCCCCGGGGAGTCCGGTTGGAAATCTGTATTTCCTACCGGGGAGGGCAAAAGGATATGGATCAGTCCCCCGGCTTTCCGCTTTTTGTCATACAGTGCGAGGCCTAAACAGGTCCCAAGAATAGCCTTGAATTTCTGAGGTGATTTTTTCCCCACCCTGAAGCGGCTTGTGGGAATGTACTCGTTTCTTATATGATTCATTAAATTAAAGATACAAATGCTGATTTTTGTTAAATTAATTTTAATATCATTAATTGATTAGAGTATTCAACCTTAATCTCATCTGAGAGCCTTTTTAAAAATTAGGGCGTCGAAGCGAAATCTCATTAAATTAAGGAAAAATCACTTCTTTGCCATTATGGGTGGCGGTACGGTTCCGGCCGTTTTTTTTGGCTGTATAAAGGGCCTTGTCCGCACGTGCAATCAGGCTGTTTAAGTCTTCACCGGGAATGAACTGGGCCACGCCTAAAGAGATGGTGATGGTGCCGATATCCTTGCCTGAGCTTTTTGACTGCCATCTCATTTTTTCAAGGCTGGTGCGGATTTGTTCGGCCAGGGCAAAGCCGCCGTTTATTTTGGTTTCGGGCAATGCCATGATAAACTCTTCGCCGCCGAACCTGCCGGCAATATCCTTCCCTTTGATGTGTTTCCGTAAAAGTTTGGACAGCAGTTTGAGTACATTATCCCCGGTAAGGTGCCCATAGTTATCATTTATTCTTTTAAACCGGTCAAGATCTGCGATAATTAGAGTGAAGGGTTCTGTCCCCTTATGCGCATCTTTTATGGGTTTGGCAATGGCATCCTCAAAACCGCGGCGGTTAAGAAGCCCAGTGAGCATATCCGTTTTTGCGGCTTCTCTCAGGTTTTTAAGTTCCAGTGTTAGCGCACCAAGTTCGTTGATGGTCTTGTGAATATTGTTTTTAAGGTCTGTGTTGCCGTCAATGATCCGTTGGGTTCCCAAAAGAATATCCCGGCAAATATTTTTGATGTCCGGTTCGCTTGACGCACTATTCAAATCCTCGATATGGGATTTGAGTTGCTCTCCCTGCTGTCCCATACGGTTTCCAGCCTCGGTGAGGCGGGAGGTCATTGCGTTAAGAAGGGTTTCCGCTTTTATCGTTTGTTTTTTGGTTATAAGCAAGGGCCTGTCGGAAACGTAGTTTCTGAACCATTCAAAGACTTTTTTATTGTCTATGATTTCCTTTTTTTTCCGGGCTGCCTGGATCTCTTTGTACAGTTCAGGATTCCGGCCCGAGGCATATTCATACCATACAGAATAGGTGATTGGGGTATAAGGAAGTTTAAGGTCGGAGATCTCTTTGAGAATTATTCGAAGATATCTTCCGGATGCTTCCAGGGAATCAGGGTATAAATTTTTAAGCATTGCATTCCCTTCCGTTATATTTAATTGGGGCCGGAACTAATGGCTGTTAATATTACGTTACATCGGTATCTTATAAAGTTTGGCCACCGGAAGGCAAGTATAACCGTCCTGTTACCATAAAAATATTTTAAACAATCAACAAAAAGTTTTATTCTCGGACAGACATTCACTATGATTTATAAATTATGATTTACAAGTTTTTTGTCCATAATTTTTTCAAGGCAAAAAAAAGCCGTTTGTGGTAAGATCTTCACAAATTTTCATTTGTGTCAACCCAGGATCTCAAAAGGCGCTTATGCAGAAAACAGCAAAAGAATATATTATTTTTCCTCTGGATTTCCCCTCCATGGAGGCGGCACGGTCCCATATCCGTATACTTGACGGCAGGGTAGGCATGTTTAAAATTGGCCTTGAATTATTTATACGCCAAGGTCCGGCTGTGGTGGAGATGGTTAGAAAGATGTCCAGTGCAGGTATTTTTCTGGATTTAAAACTGCATGATATCTCCGCCACGGTTGGGAGGGCCATGGCCCGGGTGGCGGATCTTGGCGTGGATCTGGTAACAGTTCATGGTGCTTCCTCACAAAAAATGCTTGGGGCAGCCGTTGAAAATGCCGGAAAGACCAAAGTACTTGCCGTGACCCTGCTTACGGACAATGACGCAGATACGGTCCGTGCCCAGGGGTTTAAGGATGAATATGTCAATGCCCCGGAAAAATTGGTACTGCTGCGGGCCCGCATGTCTCTGGACGCCGGATGTGCCGGTGTGGTGTGCTCAGGGCTGGAAACGGCCATGTTGAAAGCGCAATTCGGTAAAGGGTGTCTGACTGTTACGCCGGGGATCCGCCCCCAATGGCACCTGACACCCGGAGATGACCAGAAACGGGTTGTCACTCCGGCGAAGGCTGTGCAGGCTGGTTCTGATTATATTGTCATTGGCCGGCCCATCCGGGATTCTGACGACCCGGCCCGGGCCGCTGAAAAGGTGGCCCGGGAAATTGAAGCCGGTCTGTCCGATCCGGCCGGGTAGGCCGCCTGACAGATCGGCTTTTAAAAAGGCGAAAAAGATTCGTTTTTAATCATTGTTCTTTGTCCAGGCCAAAGGCCGCATGCAGGGTCCTGACGGCCAATTCCGCATATTTGGCCAGAATCACGCATGAAATACGAATCTCAGAGGTTGAAATCATGCGGATGTTAATGTTTTCTTCAGCCAAAGCCTTGAACATTACTGCAGCCACGCCTGAATGGCTTTTCATCCCCAGGCCGATTACTGATATTTTAGCAATCTCTGTGGCGGTTCTTATTTCGCCGGCGTGGATTTGATCCGCCACCTTTTCGGAAATTTCCATTGCCCGGTTGAAATCGTCCATGGTCACGGTAAAGGTCAAGTCTGTTTCACCGCCGGTGCGGGAGTTCTGGATGATCATGTCTACGGAGATACCGGCCTCGGCAAGGGCACCAAAAACCTTGGCTGAGATGCCGGGCTGGTCAGGAACGCGCTTGAACGTAATTCTTGCTTCATTCATGTCACATGTGACGCCTGACACCACAGGGCTTTCCATATTTTTATTTTCGTTGACAACCATGGTTCCTTCCTCCTCATTGAATGATGACCGGACATGCACAGGCACATTGTATTTTTTTGCAAATTCCACAGACCTAATCTGGAGGACCTTTGCTCCCAGAATGGCCATTTCAAGCATTTCATCATAAGAAATTTTATTGATTTTTCTGGCTTTGGGGCAGATCCTTGGATCGGTTGTGTACACCCCGTCCACATCTGTGAATATTTCACAGACATCGGCTTTGAGTGATGCGGCAATGGCAACGGCCGAGGTGTCGGACCCGCCCCGGCCCAGGGTGGTGATGTCTCCGTGGTCGTCTGCACCCTGGAAGCCTGCTACCACGACAATATTTCCCTCATCCAGAGCCTCACGCAGCTTGTGGCTGTCGATATCCCGGATTCTGGCCTTGCCTGACATATGGTCGGTATGGATGCCGGCCTGGAAACCTAAGAAAGATTTGGCTTTAAGTCCCCTTGATTTAAGCATCATGGCCATTAAGGCCGCCGTGGTCTGTTCTCCGGTTGCCAAAAGCACGTCCAGTTCCCGTTTATCCGGGTTTTCGGATGCCTGTCCGGCAAGGCTGATCAGATTATTTGTCACGCCTGCCATAGCCGAAAGCACCACAACCATCTGGTCTTTGTTTGCATGGGCCTTTTGTACCCGGTCGGCCACTTTGGAGATTCTTTCGATATCTGCCACAGATGTGCCGCCAAATTTTTGCACCCGTAACGCCATTGTGTCTCCCAAAATCTTAGCTTTTATTAATATATTTAGTGTTTGGGTACAAAGTCACCCACCTGCAGCGTTGCCGAAAAATTTGCAATTTTCACAACCATGAGGTTGCTCCGATTACAAATTTTTCTGCGCCTTGCATCTGGGCAAAGTTGTACCCAAACACGAGCTTCCGTTCAGACATTATTCATTAAGGATAGATTGCTTAGCAGATTTGTTCCGGCTTGTCCAGATGGGGAAAAGGTTATTTTTCTATTAAAGTCGGCATCAAATTCAAAATGGATATGAAGATCAAATATAACTCCGGTTTCAATGAGAAGACCAGGCCATTCCACCACGGTGACGCTGTCTTGTCCCATCTGGTCCTCAATTCCAATATAATCCAGCTCGTCTGGGTCTGAAAGCCGGTACAAGTCCAGGTGACACAGGCGCATTTTTCCGGCTGGATACTCATTCATGATGTTAAAGGTGGGGCTGGTGATATAGTAACCGTCCTCAACGCCCAGCCCTCTGGCAAGGCCCTGGACAAAACAGGTCTTGCCGCAGCCAAGATCCCCAGTCAGGGCCATGGCGCAACTTAAGTGCTGTTCCCGGATATACAGGCCCAGGCGTCTGGCCAGTTCCTGGGTCTGTTCCGGGCTTTGGGATATAATCTCTTTCATGTCAAAAGAGTTTTTAAAGCCTGGGGAATGTTCGTCACCATATCTGATGCCAAAAAACCAAAGGTGTGGTCTTGGGCCAGAAGATCTCCGCATAGCCCGTGAACATAAACGCCTGCAAGGGCAGCGGATTCTGGGGGCAGGTTCTGGGCCAGGAATGCTGCAATCATGCCGGTGAGTACATCACCCATGCCGCCGCAGGCCATGCCGGGGTTGCCCGTGGGACAGATGAATACAGTCCCGTCCGGGCAGGCCACAAGGGTCTGGGCTCCCTTGAGTACCAGGATAACTTTGTATTTTTCTGCAAAGTTTCGGGCGGTTTCCATTCGGTTCTGCTGAATATCCGCAGTGGTTTTCCCGGTAAGACGGGCCATTTCACCTGGGTGGGGGGTAAGGATCACCGGAGCTTTGACCGTGTTCAGAATGTCAGGATTCTTTGCAATGCAGTTCAGGCCGTCGGCATCAATGACCATGGGTACGGATGCAATAGAAATAATGCCTTTTATCAGTTCCCGGGTGCCGTGATCCGTGCCCATACCGGGTCCTATGGCCAAAGCGGCTTTGTCTGCCAAAAGTGCAATAATGTCATCCAAGGCTGCGGCATCCAGGCCGCCGGATGGTGTCTGGGCAAGCGAGGTTGTCATGGGTTCAATGACCATGGGTTCAATGACGGGCATAAGCTTTTCAGGAACGCCTAAGGTCACAAGACCTGCACCGGTCCGCATGGCCGCGTTGGCGCACAATGCCCCAGCCCCGGTTTTACCCGGTGAGCCGGCGAGTACCAGCAGGTGGCCGAAATTACCCTTGTGGGCATTGAAATCCCTGGCCGGTATCAGTTCTGCAATGTCATGGGATTCAGGCAGGAAAATATCGGGAGATTCTGCTTTTGCAATGTGACCGGGGATGCCGATGTCAATCACCTCCAGGTCACCCGTATGAAAATTGCCCGGGTACAGAATGTGCCCAACCTTGGCAAAGGCAAAGGTAGCTGTGGCATCGGCTTGGATGGCCACCCCGCATACGGCACCTGTATCTGCATTGATTCCCGAAGGGATGTCCACGCTGAAAACCGCTTTCCCCGAACCGTTGATCAGTTCAATCACATCACGGTAAATGCCCCGGACATCAGAATTAAGGCCCGTGCCGAAAATAGCGTCCACAAACAGATCATGGTCAGGCAGGATTTCGGCTACCGCTTCCAGGGACTCTTTGTCTGGGATTTCAATAAACTGTGACAGAGGATGGTCGGCCAGAAGTTTCACTACCAGATCCAGATTGGCCCCGGCATCGCCTTGGACCCGGTCCCGGGTGGACAAAAGAAAGAAGCTGACGCTTACCCCCATCTCCATGAGGTAACGTCCGATCACAAACCCGTCTCCGCCGTTGTTGCCCCGGCCCGCCACCACAGCCACCCTGGCCCCTTCAAGGTCAAAGTGGTCGGAAAGCATCTCTAAGGCACCCCGGCCGGCATTTTCCATGAGCACCCGGCCTGGAATGCCAAAGGTCTCAATAGTATTTTTATCCATTTGCTGCATCTGTCTGGTGGTGACAATGATCATGATTGAGTTCCTTTTTCAGGCCATTACCTCTTTATATCTAAAGCAGGATACCAGGTGATCGTTCACCATGCCCGTGGCCTGCATGTGGGCATAGATGATGGTGGGCCCGGTAAATTTAAACCCGCGTTTACATAAGTCCTTGGAAAATGCGTCGGACTGACGGCTCGTAGCCGGAACCTGGTCCTGACTGGTATAGTGGTTGATGATGGGAGCCCCATCCACAAACCCCCATGCATAGGCGTCAAAGGTGCCGAATTCTTCCTGGATCTTTAAGAACGCCTGGGCATTGGTAACCGCAGACCTGACCTTAAGCTTGTTTCTGATGATGCCGGGGTCTTGTAGCCGCTTTTGAATATCAGCCTCGCTGAATCGGGCTACCTTTTCAGGGTCAAATTCGCAGAATGCATTGCAATATCCCTGGCGGCGTTTGAGAATCGTCAGCCAGGATAACCCTGCCTGGGCCCCTTCCAGAATGAGAAATTCAAAAATTTTTTGGTCATCGTGTACCGGCACCCCCCATTCCGTATCATGATAATGGATATATAGAGGGTCATTGGTCATCCAATTGCAACGTTTAATATTATTCATCACAGATTTTAATATGAAAGTTCCAATACGTTTTTAAATTACTTTCATGTTTTGTTGTGGGTTGGGTCTGGGTGCCCATAGACCAGGTCAGCCCATGGCTATTATATACAATAACTTTTGGCAATGCGCCATAATAATCACTGGATATTTGCTATAAGGAACGCTCAAATAAGGGAATCCGGACGGCCACCTACTGTCCCTCACTCGTGATCGGTGAAAAATCAGTGGCCACAAGTGAGAAGTAGGTGGCCATTCAAGGCGCAATACCGGAACCATAAGTCTAACACGGGCAAACCACAACTCATGTGTTCGACATCATTTTTTTGTGACAGAAACTGAGAAGTGAGCACCTAAGGGGAATAAGATCTGAGATTTAGCGAACATAAGATGACAGCTCAGTAGTGCCGTCTTTATTGCGGTCATGATTTGTTGATATACGGGGAATGGAGTTTGGCGGACAGTAAATTTTGATAGAAGAAGAGGGAGTCTTTCAAGTTTATTCCAGTTGTACACCATATTTTGTTAATATGTCTTGAGGGGTGATCGTTTCTGGTGTGCCGGTTGGCCGGAGTACATTCCTGCCACATAGAATGAAAACTTCATACGCATCAAATATTGCATACCGATCCTTATCAAATATAATCAGCTTGTTTCCATTTTCTTCTTTAACTTTTTGTCTGAACTTCCTGATTCCGGTGTCTTGACCTTTTTTCTCCAATTTATCCTGTTGGTCTATCCAATCCCTGAAAGCCGTTGTCAGTGCCATGACAAAAATGGTGAGATACACATGAACGATAAAACCGGATTTCGTATTTATAGGTGGCCTTTCTATGAACCAGGCCTGCTTGGCCTCTCTAAATAAGGCGTTTTCAATTTCACTGCGGGCGTCGTATGCGTCATAAACCACCAAGGGCTTGTCAACAGGTCCATTTGTAAGAATAATCAGGGTTTTGGAACCGGGATTATTAGCCTTAAAAGGATCATCCTTAACCACAACAGCATTGATGGGATTGGCGACAAAGCCTTTGGAGTTTTGATGGCTGCCGCTGCCCTGTGGTCCGTAGAATTCTGCTGACGTTAACCCTTCCAGACCTTCAACATCCCAATGATCTGTAACCGTTGTCTTGTTTTTACCGGCACCCACAGTGCGTATTTCGTCTTTAATTTCCGAATGGCCTGTACCAATTAAAGACAGGGCATCGTCATAAACATTCAAACTGGATTTAGCAGGAATAAAAAAGGTGATGGTTTTACTGTTGAGCCACCATAAAAAAATGCCGTCCGTGAACCCACGGTCAATGGCAAGGGAAGTGATTTTGGCATGTTCCCCCAGATTGTCAATTGCCTGCTGAACCACTTCCTGAGCAAAAGTTATGTCATGAACCTCAATTGTAGCAAAACGCATGGCTAAAGGAAGGCGGCTGTTTGGATCCCAAACCACCCATATTTTAAATCCAAAAACAGTTTCCAGAACTTTTCGAATGCGCTTTTTACGAAGTTTGAGTTCGGGCGGTTTTTCTTTGGTTACTTTGCCACAGCCGTTACATTTTTCTGTTGATTCAATCTCGGAAGCATCAAGCAGAGCATGAATTTTTTTTGGAAAAAACTTATGTGCCGCTAAAATCGATATTCCCCTGTTAAACATTTTTTCCAGGGTTGGTGCAACAATTTATGCCATTGTATTTTTTATGAAATCACAAGATACCGGTCCTCGGATTGGAATGGGCGCTTTTTCATCGCAAGAGGATTTTTTTTTACCCCTATTGCAAGTCCCTTCTTTTATCTCCCTGCCGTTAAAGCCGACAAGACGCATTAAGGCCTGACTTCGAAGAATAACAGAGTCTGTGTGCCAAAAAAAATGAAGGCCAGCCACAATACGCATCATATAAATAAAAATGATACGCATGAATGGGACCGGACTGTTTCTTTGTTTTGATTTTGGTTCAAGTTCCATGAGCAGGTTGGTAAATTCGAAATGATCAAGAAAGTAAAAAAACTCATCGAATAATCCAGCTTCCCCAAGGCCATATACTTCAGGGATATCTTTACCTTCGGCAAGATCTTTGGCGATGCCTGTTTGGTCCCTGTTTGCTGTATGCCAGGTCAAGCGGTCTACTATATTTTTTGATGCATTTTGGGCTAAACTCATAGGGTTATGGGTTAGCAGAAAAACGCAGGGAAGGCAAATACGATAAGATTATAAATATTTGAAATAACAATAAATACTTGTCTCTACATCGTGATTTTGGTCCATTTTTAACATTGGGCGTGAGAGGGGGTATACACCACCTTTTGAATGTCGTTTAAATGGCCAGTGAAGGCTTCTTGCAGGGGATTTTGAAGGGTTCTCAAAAAAGCGGTCGGCCCCGCCAATTTTTTGTTTCCTTGAAAAAAATCACTTTTTTTAAAAAAAAATAAAGCAACCGCTAGCGTGATCAGCTATCGTTTCATTAATCGAAGGAATGAGTCCGAAATAAACCTATGAGCGCGGGCATCTCGCCCGCATCTTTACAATACTTGCAGACCTGCGGGCGGGACGCCCGCGCGATAGGATATAGCAAAGTGGGCAAGCTATTTAAGACCCGTTTCTAAAATGCGTGGATTATGGATAGATCAGACCGATTGGTAATGGCAACTCCGGCCTTGATTTTGAGAAAAACTGTCTTCCTTATAGCAAATATCCAGATAATCATATCAGGGTTCGCTCCTTAAACTATTACTCCATAGTGACGTCGTTAACATCTAATATTCATTCACCCCAAGCCCCCCACTTTTTTTTCGGCAACTGTTTTGGTTTTAGGTGGTGCAATTTTTGTAACAGCTGTTGTACTTTTTGTAACTTTGCTTTTTTTATTTTAAAGATGTTTATGTCTAAATCCGATAACTGGTTATATATCAAGGGGTTAGATTTTTTTAGAATCTGGCATTAAAATTGCTTCTGCTACTTTGAAGTTAAGATCATGAGGTTACGAGCATATTAAATCCATTATTTATTAAAACAGAAAAAACTTTATGAATATATCAAATATACTATTAAATTCGTTTTTGCCTTATCTGCCGGCGGACTTTAGAAAAAGAATCATTCGTGCTGCCCTTCCTGAGTTTCAAACCAACCTGGACGATGTCACTTTTTGTGAGGCATCCAGTGTCGAAGATTATGTGTCCTGTTTTAGGTTGCTACATGATGTTTATGTAGACGCTGGGTTTATTCAGCCTTGCTCTCCTCCATTGAGAATTATCCCGCAACATTTCGATTCTGAAGCCAGGATTTTTATGGGGTGCTTGATGGATGATCAGGCTGAAAAGAGGCCCATCTATACAGCCAGCCTGTTTCCTGATAATGAACAAGGCCTTCCCATGGATATTGGATTTAAACGGCAAGTGGACGAGTTAAGAAACGAGGGGCGCCGTGTTGTTGAAGTCGGGTGCCTAGCATCACACCCGTTATATCGAAAAGGAAACAAAAATATCCCCATGCTGGGTAATCGTATGCTCTTATCATATGCGATTAATACCATGCGTGCGGATGATTTATTAATTACGACTCACCCAAAGTATTTAAAAATCTACGAAGATATTCTTTTGTTTGAGAAGATCGGAGAGATTTCGTCCTTTTCCTATGTGAACAATAATCCCGCCGTGGCCCTTCGGCAAAATTTAAAAACCTTTCCCGAGAGACTGAAAAAAATTTATGACAAAAAGCCAACAGAAAAAAATCTTTACCACTTTTTTTTTGAGGCAGGATCAACCTCCATTGACCTGTCGTTGGAAGATGAAAAAAAGGGAACTAAGAGATATTATGGGGCTGATATGATCAAACGTGTTATGGCATATTCAGCAATCCGACCCCCTCTTCCCTTGATTGCCGCTTAAAGGTGGCATGCATGATTCCTCTAACTTTGCATCCCTAAAACGGCTCATGGTTCAAGCATACCCTGGTGAATCAGAAATTCAATGATGTCATCAACGCCTTTGCCGGTTTTTATATTGGCAAAGACAAAAGGCTTATCCCCTCTCATTCGGCGGGTGTCTTGTTCCATGATATCAAGGGATGCACCGACCAGGGGGGGGGGCTAAATCCACCTTGTTGATCACCAGAAGATCGGACCGGGTAATGCCGGGGCTTCCCTTCCGGGGAATCTTGTCCCCTGCCGAGGCATCAATGACATAGATGGCAATATCTGCAAGCTCCGGGCTGAAGGTGGCGCTTAAGTTGTCTCCCCCGCTTTCCACCAGCAATAGGTCAAGATCCGGAAACTTTTGGCAAAGAGCTTCTACCGTTGCCAGGTTCATGGAGGCATCTTCACGTATGGCCGTGTGGGAGCCGCCCCCGGTTTCAACCCCCGTGATCCTGTCCGCGGATTAGAAATTCCTGATCTTCCCGGGTATAAATATCATTGGTGACCACGGCAAGTTCGTACCGGTCCCTCATGTTCAGGCAGAGGGCTTCACGAAGGGCTGTTTTGTTCATTTGTTCTCCTTATGATCTGAAAAGTCTGGTGTATTGTGTTTCGTGGCAGCTGTTGGCCATACTCAGGGCCGGCAAAGAACTTCCCATCTGTTTAAAGTCTTTAATTTGCAATCCCGTGGCAACCGCAATGTCGATGTCAGGGCAAAGCAGTGCAAGTAACCTCTGGCCTGAACTCTGGCACAAGGGGATAATTTTCACGGCGGCAAGCACCTGGTTTTCAAGCCAGGACCGCAGATACCCTTTGGCTGCGGCTTTGACGGGAATATCCCATAGCGCTGCGGCAAAGGTAAACCCGGCCAGCTGGGATGAGGCAATGACCTTTTGCCATTTCTCATGGTCTGATTTTTCAAACGGTTGCGCCGTGCTGTTAGGGTTAAGGCCCAACTCTTTGATGATGGCTGCCATAGCCCGGCCCCTATGGGCTTCTTCGTTGCGAAGTTTTTTTGTCTCCCGGCAAGCCCTTACCCATTGGGCCGCCTCGGTAAAGGCGGCAAGATCCTGATGCTCAACCGCCTGGTAAAGGCGTTGAAGAAGCGGAATATCCACATGGGCCATGCCGGTTTCCAAAACATTTAAAAGCCATTTTTCAAGGGTCTTTTCATCATTGATCCAGCCCTTTTCAACCGCCCATTCCAAGCCTTGGGAATAGGCACCCCCCCCCGGTGGGAAGCGACGGGCTTACCAGGTGCATGAGCCGGATCAACCATGGTGATTTCATGGGATCCTCCGATGATTTTGACCCATTAGTGGTAATGGTGGTGGTGCCCATTACCGTATGCCCCTGTTTCAGGTTCAAAAGGGGCCTGCTCCACGGTGATGGACAGGCCAAGTCCTCTGACCATATTGTCCAAAAAGTGGTCATGGGGATAACGGACATACTCCTCCCGTATTTCAAGATCAACATGGCGGTTACCCAAATGGTAACAGGCAAGGTTGAGTTGCCGGGGGGGGGGGGGGGGGGGGGCCGGGCCGTGGAGACTTGTTCCCGGGCGGCAATAATTTTTACATGAACCCCGTCGTCACTGCTCACCATATCCCCGTTTCTTAAAATTTGTCCCCGCTCAAGAAACAGGCCGGCTTCAGTCTTGTTGTCCAGTACCACCCGCTTCCGGCCTTTCCGATACCATGAATTTGGCCGTCTTTAATGCCGACATCAGCTTTTACGATACCCCAGTGGTCGATAATCAAGGCATTGGTAATCACCATATCAACGGCATCCTTGCAAGAGGCCTGGCTTTGTTCCATACCGTCCCGGATGGTTTTCCCACCGCCGAATTTGATTTCCTCACCATAAATGGTTTTATCTTCCTCCACTTCGATAAACAGTTCGGTATCGGCCAGTCTCACCCGGTCTTCCTTGGTGGGGCCGAACATCTCTGCATAGGCTTTTCTGCTAACGTTAGTCATCTGCCCTCCTTATTTTGACCGATCAAGGCTGCACATAACGGCTTGGTTGAATCCGAACACCCTGCGGTTTCCCACATAGACCACCAATTCGACTGTCCGCTCAAGGCCCGGCTCAAACCGGATCGCGGTGCCGGAGGGGATGTTGAGGTGAAAGCCCTTTGTGTTTTCCCGGTCAAAGGACAGGGCCTTGTTTGTTTCATAAAAATGATAATGGGACCCCACCTGAATCGGCCTGTCACCGCTGTTGATTACCGTAAGACTTAGGGTCTGCCGTTCCTCATTGATGGTAATGTCTCCCTGTTTTGTGATCACTTCTCCTGGAATCATGGGAACCTCTTGTTTCACTCGATCATTGAGTGTCAGTGCCTGGGGTTGGGGAAAGTGCCGAAGCATTCCTGCCAGGTCCCCCCCCCCAATATGGAAAAATAAGGGATTATGAGCTTTCACGGGGGGATTTTGTTTTTATTCTAGCAGGGGGGTAATGGGGACTGATATAGACCACGGCCCGTCCCATCATTCCGACTATGGTAAATCACCTGTTGTTGAAGCCCCGAAGCCTTTTTACGACACGCTTGGTCCGGGCTCAACCTTTACAGATCCTGTTACCGGCATGAGGTTTGTGTGGACGGATTTTGGATGGGCATGTATGAAGTAACCAACCGGCAGTACCGGAAGTTTAAGCCGTCACACAGCAGCAAATATTATAAAAGTGTCAGTTTAAATGGGGATGACCAGCCGGTAGTGTATGTATCATGGAATGATGCAAAAGCCTTTATCTTATGGCTGAACGTAAAAACAGGCAAGGCCTTTTCCTTGCCTACAGAAGCTCAGTGGGAGTATGCGTGCCGGGCAGGAACCGGTACGATCAGGTATTGGGGGGGGGGGGATGGTGAAAACGCGGTCTGTACTTATGCCAATGTGTATGACTTGACGTCAAAACGGGTTAATGAAAGGTTTTCATGGGGGTATTTTAATTGCGATGACGGTTATTCCGCAACATCACCTGTCGGGCGGTTTAAATCCAACAATTTCGGTTTGTACGATATGCTGGGCAATGTGTGGGAATGGTGCGAGGATGGGTATGATAAGGATGCCTATTTAAAGCATGGACGAAATAATCCTTTGATTACCAATAGGTCAGGCCGGGTGTTGCGCGGCGGTTCCTGGAACAACGAATCTATGATCGTGCGTTGTGCCTACTGCAGCAGCTTCGACCCGTCTCTCGCGGATGACTTTTTCTGGTTCCGGCTCGTCCTTTCAGGTCACAAGTAGGCAGGTTTGGCGAGGAGGCCCGTGGGGATCATTTCATGGCCATATCGGAGTAGGCCTGAAATGATCAATACGGGCCAGGGTCTGGAAACAAAAGATCGGATTGGAAAAGGTGTGCAATGCTCCATAATTTTACTCGAAATTTCGGTTATCTAACGTCTCCTGGATCTCCCATCCGCCGTCCCCTTGTATGAACAGAATTTTATCGTGATAGGCCTTCAAGGTCGGGCGGTGGCCCACGCTGATGTAAGTGATATCAAGTCGTGACAAGGTTTTGTACAGGGCCTTCTCATTGTCCACGTCCAAGGCGGAGGTGGCTTCATCCAGGATGGCAAACTCAGGTTTTGTGGTCAAAAGTCTTGCAAAGGCCAGTCGCTGCTGTTCTCCCTGGGAAAGCATTTCTTCCCAGTTATTTTCCGCATCTATAAAAGAGTTGTCCCCGGTTGCCCGCTGCATTTTTTGGTACAGGTCTGTAAGATTGACCGCCTCCATGATTTCTTTGATTTGGTCGTCGTCCAAGTGGGTCCCGCTGGGATACTGGAGCTGTTCTCGCAGGCTGCCCAGCACCATATACGGTTTTTGGGGCAGGAACATGATTTTGTCCGCCGGCGGGTGTTCAATGGTGCCGGAGCCCGAGGCCCAGAGTCCTGCGATGCCCCGGAGCAGGGAACTTTTACCTGCGCCTGAATGACCCATGATCAGGATACTTCCGCCCCTGTCAAGGTCAAGGCTCAGGTCCTGGATCAGGGTGCGTTTATAATCAGGGGTTTGCAGGGTAAGGTCTTGCATCCGGATGGTCTCTTTGGCAACACGTTGAATCCGGGTCCGTTCCAAGCCGTTTTCTAACGTTTTTGATCCGGATGCCGTGAAGAGTCGCTCCTTGAATGTGGATACACGGTTAATACCGGCGGCAAAGGCACTTATGCTGTCAAAATACTGGACAATAATGGAAAAGGCACCCAACACCTGGCCAAAGGCAAATGAGGCCTGGGAGATTTCGCCGAATTCCACTTTGCCTGCAAAATACATGGGGGCCACAATCATGGCCGGCAGGATAATGACCAGGTAATTGTAGCCGGTGGTGAAAAAGTCCAGGTTTCGCTGCCAGCCGATTAGAAAATTAAAATTTTTCAGCGCGGCCTTGAACCGCTTGAATATCTGTTCCTTTTCCCCTTGCTCGCCCTGGTAGAATGCAATGGATTCGGCATTGTCCCGGATGTGGATCAGGCCATACCTGAAATCGGCTTCTTTGCGCAGCTGATTGTAATTGAGTCCCACCAGACGCTTGCCGATGAATATGGTGATCAGAGTGCCGCAGAATGCATACACGAAAAGGATACCGGACAAAAGCTTGGAAATGGACCACAGAATGCCAGTAAAGGCCACAAGGTCGATAACGGCACCGAGAATGATAAGAAGAAAACTTAAACTGGTCACCGTGAACTCTTTTAAATCCTCTGCCAGTCGTTGGTCCGGGTTGTCGATTTCCTTGCTGGTGGTCAGGGCATAGTAAGCACGGTTCTTAAGATAATTGTCAATGAAGCCGGTGGTGATCCATTCCCGCCAGAACAGCCCCAGTTTTTTCCTGATGTATGAGTAAACAACCACAATGGGGGTTCCGATTACAAACACCGAGGCATACACATAAAGAAACCGCCAGAATGTGGGCTGGTCCTTCTGGGCAAGTGCGGTCTGGAAAAACCGGCCCACATAGCTGATCACCACATTAAGCCCGGAAACCGTAAATGAGAGCAAAAGAAGAATTCCAAGTATGCCCCAGGGCAAAAAGAACCCTTTCAGTTTTTTTGAGTACAGGGAAAAGACCAGGGCCGGAATAAGAAACCCGGCAACCAGAATCCAGATCAGCCGGGAGTGGATAATGCCCTGGATCCAATCCATCAAGCCCGGCGCGGTTTGGGTAACAAAATCAGGGGCAAAACTGTGGGTGGCCGTTGTGGTGACGGTAACGAACAAAAAAAGCAGAGACGCCACAAAAGCCATTAAAAGACACAGCAAGGCAATAAAACGTGTTCTGCTTTTAAGGCTTTGGGGAAGCCAGAATTCCTGGGCAATGTCCAGGTATTCTTTCCATAGGTTGAGATCCAGTCTTGAAAAGCCGGAGATGTCGCTGGGCGTCATTCAATTATCCTGTCAAAGTTTTGGTTTTTTTGTCATTGTGATCCACATGGACTGGTAAGGGGCAAGATTCAATCCCGTGTCAAGCTGTACGGTCTTTTCCTGGATCAGATCCACACCTGCCTGTTGCCACTGTTCGGGCAGATCTTTTTGGGGAATGGTGACGGCTTGGTCTGTGATGTTGTGAATGCATAACAGGGCAGGGGCGTTGCTTTCTTCGTTCGGCCTGCGCTGGAATGCCACAATCTTTCGGTTTATGTTAAAGGTGATCTGCCCGGCATCCGGGTGAAAGGCCGGTTGCTGTTTTCTTTTGTCCATGAGGGCGCAAAGGGTAAAGAATACCTGATGATGGCGGTTGTCGGGGTTGGTCAGTTTTTTACGCAGATCTGGATAGTTCCAGATATGGCGGTTGACGGCCCGGTTGGACTGCAAATTTTCCCTGCGGTCATAATCATTTTCCGTGCCCAGCAGACTGTGGATATAAATGGCCGGGATGCCCTTGAGACCCAACATAATGGTGTGGGCACAGAGAAATCGTTCGGCCTGGAAATTATCTTCCCTGCAGTGAATTGTTCCTTTCATGGCATCCCAGAGGCTGATATTAATCTCGTAGGGGTTGTCCTTGTAGTCATTGAGCGCCCGGGTGGAGATCCTGCCGCCAAATGCCTTCATCAGATCGATGAGTTGTGTCATCTCCTGGCGGGAAAAATAGTCTTCCACCGGCCGTAATCCAATGCCGTCGTGGGAAGCGATAAAGTTGAGGTAGGTGGTGCTTTCCATGTTGTCGGGCATGGTTTTCAGCCAGTCTGTAATTCCTTTGCTGTTGCCTGTGACCATGGTGTTGAGCAAAAACGGGGGCAACGGAAAATTGTAAATCACCTGGGCTTCGTCGCCTATGCCGAAATAGGACAGATTTTCCCGGGCCGGCACATTGGTTTCCGTGATAATGATGGCCCTGGGGTCGTGGGCCTGAATCAGGGTGCGCATGAGTTTGATAATTTTATGGGTCTGACCCAGGTGCAGACAGGTGGTGCAGGCATCTTTCCACAGAAAGGCTACGGCATCCAGCCGGAATACTTGTACCCCGTTATCCAGGTAATGGCGGATAATGGATAAAAATTCCATGAGGACGTCCGGGTTTTTAAAATCCAGGTCCACCTGGTCATGGCTGAAGGTGCACCAGACGTACCGGGGTCCGTCCGGTGTGGCCACCTCCCGCAGCAAGGGCGTTGTCCGGGGCCGGATCACCTGGGACAGATCACTTTTCGGGTCCACGGTCACATAATAATCCTTTCCCGGATGGACACCTTTTTTGAAATTTTCAAACCACCAGCTCCGGGATGAGGTATGATTGACCACAAGATCGGCCATAAGCCGACAGCGCCCGGCAATTTTCCGGATATCCGCCCAGTCCCCCAGGCTCGGGTTCACCGTGTAATAATCCATGACCGCAAACCCGTCATCCGAGGAATAGGGAAAAAAGGGCAGGATATGGACAATGGAGAACCGGTCATGGGTAAATTCTTCCAGAAACCGGTCAAGGGTTTTTAAGGGCCGGTGCTCTTCTTCCACAAGAGAATTGCCGTAAGTGATCAGGGCAATGTCCTTTTCAGACCACAGGGGGGGGGCTGAAACACAGCTGTCATCCAGGGAATCATGAATAGGTTCGAAAACGGTAATGGCCTTCCGGGCCAGGGTGTCTGTATCCAACCCGGGGTAAATGATTCTAAGATGAGCCTTGGCTTTGTCAAGCAGGCAGGCTGGAGTCTTAAGGGTGATATTGTTCATAGTCTTTTTCAACCGCGTCTTTTAATTCATCCATAATGTCGGTAAACGCAGATTTAATCCGGTTCCAGGCCGGGATAAACGGCGTTATATTGGGTTCTTCAAGGAAATTATTCCCGGCGGCCAGGATATTTTCAGCAAACAGTTCCACGGCCTTTTCTTCCTTGTGGCGGTCCAGGTTCAGTCCGTTCATTAATGCATCATTGTGGTAGATTTCTACAAAATCAAGGGCCTGGCGGTAATAGGTGGCCTTAATGGTCCGGAAGGTTTCAGCGGTAAAAACCTCACCTTCTGTGGCCAGTTTTTTAAAGATGGCTTTGGCAATGTCAATGCTCATTTTGGAGAGCCCTGCATCCACATTTTCAAGACTTAATGGCTGGTGCTTATGATCATAGGTGTCGGCAATGTCAACCTGGCAGATTCGGTTAAGACTGTAATTGCGTTTCATTTCGTACAAGATACCCACCTCAAGCCCCCAGTCCGTGGGCATCCGTAAGTCTTCAAGTACATCGGTGTCCATGGAAAATTCACCGGCCAAAGGATACCTGAAGCTCTCCAGATAATCCAGGGATTCGGATGATGAACATATTTTTTTCAAAGTGGATAACAAGGGTGATACCAGAAGCCGGCTCACCCGGCCATTGACTTTGGATTCGGTGAACCGCGCATAATAGCCCTTGCAGAATTTATAGGTAAAGTCGGGATGGGCCACAGGATAGATCAGCCGGGCCAGAAGGGAGCGTTCATAGGTTAAAATGTCGCAGTCATGCAACGCTACGGCATCTACCAGCCCGGAAGCCAGCACATATCCAAAACAATACCAGACGTTTCTGCCCTTGCCCGGTTCTGTGGGTGCCAGTTCCATCTGTGCCAGTTTTTTGTCAATGGCCTTTAATCTCGGCCCGTCGTTCCAAAGGATGCGGTGGTGCTGGGGCAGTCGGGAAAAAAATTTTAATGCATGCCGGTACTGGTCTTCGGTGGCCCGGTCCAGACCGATAACAATTTGATCCAGATAGGTGACCTTGGCAAGTTCTTCCACAATATGGGCCAGGGCCGGTCCCTCAAGTTCGGAAAAAAGAGAGGGCAGCACCAGACCCAGAGGCCGTTTTTTTGAAAATTTATTGAGCTGGGATTCCAGCACTTCTACCGGCTGCCGGGAGAGGTTGTGTAATATGGTGATAATACCGTTTTGATGAAAATCGCCCATGTATTAATGCCTCCTTTATGTTTTGAAAATAGTGTTCATGGCTTCCTGCCACCCTTCAGGCCCCCTGGCCGTGGTGCGAATAATGGTTTGGGGCCGGTTCAGTTTAATCTGATCACAGCGGGCTGAACGGATCACAACCGCAATGTCCATCATATCCAGCATGGCCTGGTCATTGGGGCTGTCCCCAAGACCAATGGTGAAGGGAACATTGCCCATGCCTTCGGTATAAAGATCCAGCAGACAGGCCACCCCGTCCTTTTTATCAAAGGGCCGGGATATGGAAATAAACCGTCCTCCCTGGACCCAGCCAAGGCCGGCGTCTGCAAGAAGTCCGGCAAACGCCTCCCACTGTTCAGGGGTATCCTGCCAGAGAACGGGCTCTGTACTCAGGCGCTGCCCCGCCTGCATGGCCTGATTTTCCGTAAGCCCTGTTACCTGGGAAAGCCGGGCAGGGTTCATGTCTGCAAAGCCTTCAAAGGAAAAACCATGTGTCTGCCGCAGACGGTTTAATATGTCTAAAACCGCTTTCCTGTCACCCCCAAGCCGTCTGACCAGAAGTCCGGATTGGGGCTGAAATAAAGGATCTTTGCGGGCAAGGTCGGGAAATATCTGTTCAGGCACCGCCACCACAGAGCCGTTTTCCGCAATAAAAGGGTGGCAATTGCCAAGAGCGCTGCGAATTTTAAGTATTTCAACCAGGGTTTTGCTGGAATTAAGGATGAGGGGGATATTTTTTTGGGCAAGCATGGCTATAGCCGATAGTGCCGGTTCAAAACCATAGGTGTCATGATCCAGAAGTGTGCCGTCAAGATCTGTAAACACAAGTGTTTTGTTGCTATTTGGCATTTCAATCATGGCTCATTTTGCGTTTTGGGGTCCTGTTTTTGATATAAGTTTATTAATAGTACATTTTAGCCGTTTTGTCTAGGAAAAAATATTAAAGCAAAGACTTATATTCCACGCCTATAAGGCGTGGGTTTTACGGCTTATAGGCCAGGATTATAAAAAACGAAAGTTAAGGAAAAATTTATTTGGCAGATTTTGGTATACACCAGCCAGGCAGTTTGATCTATCCACTTTCCATTATAATGATGATCAGTCGCAATTGTGCGACTCATGGTTTTTATTTTACTGCTGCTGGGAGGATAGATAAAATATAACCCACTGAAAATATATGATATAAATAATGGTACGAATTATGCTAATATTTCTTGGTGTAGCAATCTTTCAACCCTTTAAGTTTAAGGAGCATTTATGAAAGTAGCAATCAGTGCATACGGCCAGGACCTGGATGCTGAGATCAATCCCAGGTTTGGCAGGTGTGATTTCCTTTTGATCGTTGATACAGATACCATGGCATATGAAAGCTTTGCCAATGAAAGCATGAACTTGGGTGGAGGTGCCGGTATCCAAACCGCCTCCTTTGTGATTTCCAAAGGTATTCAGGCCGTTTTAACGGGCAGTTGCGGTCCCAATGCCATGGAGGTTTTTAATTCCGCCGGAGTGGCTGTGTATCCAGGACAGGCAGGTACCGTGGCCCAGGCCGTGAACCGGCTGAAAAACAATGAATTGACAAATGTGACCCAGGCTACAGCTGAAGAAAAGTCAGGCATGAATTCTGGAACTGCCCCCCAAAGACCCATGGCAGACCCAAATTCCCGGACCCCAGGCATGGGTGCAGGCCGAGGCATGGGCGGCGGAGGTAGAGGTATGGGCGGCGGCGGAGGCCAAGGTATGGGCGGCAGAGGCGGTGGCGGCCGAGGTATGGGCGGCGGTGGCGGCCGAGGCATGGGTGGCGGTGGCGGCCAAGGCATGGGCGGACGACGTTAGGATCTCAGATCCATTAGTGTCCGTCCAGAAATAAGAATTTTTGTTCAAGTTTAAGGGAAATGAGAATTTTAATCACAGGCATATACAATAGATTCCGATGATTACAATATTTATCCAACGAAGCAAATGGGCAAAAAGGTTATTTCTGGACGGGCACCAGTTAATTCTTTAATGGTTAACAGGAGGTGTGTATGACAAAAGTAGGGATTATCCGGTGCGAAAAAAATGAAAATAGATGCCCTATGACCAATTGTTTTAAAACAATGATCGAAACCACTCAGGGGTTTGCCGGTTATGATGCCTGCATGCCGGCAGGTGTCTTTACCTGTCGGTGCCCCGGAGACAATGTGGCGGACTTGGCAAAAATCCTTAAATCAAAAGGAGCACAGGCTATCCATCTGTGCACCTGTACATTTGCGTCTAAAACCCAGGATGGCTGGGATAAGACCAAAGGCGGATTCTGTCCAGACATTGAAAAGATCGCGGCCAATATCTCCCAGGCCTCGGGCCTTCCCTGCACCCTGGGAACAGCCCACCTGCCCAGGGATTATACCCCGGTCACCTTTGAGTAAAAAAAGGAACACTACATTACGAATGTCCGGAACGTTAGTTCCGGACATTTTTATTATATTTCGAAGCGTATATTAAATTTATTTTTGAAGACCATTGTTTATATTAAGTGTCAAGATTTTTGATAAAATGTCTTAGTTTCACGTTAAAAACGTGATGATTGAGTCCTGTGTACTTTTTTTCATAGTTGATATCTGCTATACTATTATTCTAATTTGTAAACAAAAATTTGACGTAAAGTTTGTGGCATTAATTCCTTCCAGGGCCCTAAAATGAAAAGGAGTTGATTGATAAAAATGCTGCGCGTTTTCATGCAAAATAAATACACTATTCTTTTATGCCTTGTGCTTTTCAATGTCATTTCTGCCCCGTTTTTTTTAGAGTCTGTGCACCGCGTGCTTTTTTTTAACACTACTTTTTCATTGATTATACTCACGGCTGTGCTTTCCGTGGTAGGCGACAAAAAACTGCCACAGGTCACTTCCATTGCGTTGATGCTGCCTTGTTTGTTTTTTGTCTGGTATGCATATTTTTATATCCTTGAAGAACATATGCTAATGGCCTCTAGCGTGGTTCAGGCCTTGTTTTTGGCCTATATATCTTTGCTTATTCTCTTGTTTATTTTCCGGGCCCCCGTCGTGACCCGGGACGTGGTGTCGGCAGCCCTGGTCGTCTATCTGTTTTTATCCATGTTTTTTGCCAAATTGTATCTGATGTTGGAATTGGTATACCCTGGGTCGTTTTCCCTTTCCCATGAAACCATCTGTGATAATCCAGGGCTTTTAAGTTACTTTTCCATGGTAACCTTGTCCACATTGGGATATGGGGATTTATCCCCTGTTAACGATAAGTCCCAGACCCTGGCAGGCATGGAGGCCATATTCGGCCAGATTTATCTGGCTGTTCTCATTGCCCGGCTGGTGGGTATGCAGGGTGTATCTGCCGGTACTTTTTCAAAAAAATAGATCTGCACATGAAGATAGTCTATAGCTTGTTTGAAAATAGATGAATCGACTGCAGTCACATGAGAATGGCCCTAATTCCCTAATTTTTAAACAGGCGCTTAGTTTTTAAATTGGACTTTTGGATTCAGGGTGAATATATTATTGGGCTAATTTGGTGCAAAGGAGATTTAATTGCAGATGCAGATAAGGGTAGGCACAGGAACTGATGTCCATGAACTGGTGGCCGGACCCAGGTTGGTCATTGGGGGGGTCGAGATCGACCATTCCATGGGTTTGAAAGGACATTCAGACGCAGATGTATTGCTTCATGCCGTTTGTGACGCCCTTTTAGGGGCTGCGGGTTTGGGTGATATCGGGGAACACTTTCCGGATACGGATCCGACATATAAAGGCATGGACTCCACCCGGTTCCTGCACATATGCAAAGGGAAAATTCAAGAGAAAGGATTTATGGTCGTCAATCTGGACTGCACCATTTTTGCCCAGGCCCCGAAGATGAGTCCCCATAAAAAGGCCATGGCCGCCTGTATTGCCAATGTCCTGGAATTGTCCCCTGACTGTGTGAATATTAAGGCCACCACCACCGAACATCTGGGATTTATCGGCAGAAAACAGGGCATTGCAGCCCAGGCCACGGTGTTGCTGTATCAAAATAAAGGATAAAAAAACAATGAGTTTACGGATTTATAATACCCTGAGCGGGAAAAAAGAAGAATTTGTTCCGGTTACAGCCAATAAAGTTGGTATGTACGTGTGCGGTCCCACCGTATATGATACCAGCCATATCGGACATGCCAGGTCCGTGGTGGTGTTTGACATGGTGTACCGGTGGTTGATGCAGCTCGGGTACGAGGTGACCTATGTGCGCAACTTTACGGATGTGGATGATAAGATTATCAAAAAATCCAATGAGACCGGCCAGTCCTGCACTGCCATAACCACAAAATATATTGACGAATTTCATAATGAAATGGACGCGCTCAATGTCCTTCGGCCTACCATCGCGCCCAAGGCCACCGAGCACATTGATCATATTATCCGTTTTGTCCAGCGTCTGATCGACCAGGAAAAGGCCTACCATGTACCGGGCGGGGATGTATATTTTTCCATTTCATCTTTTAGTGAATATGGAAAACTGTCCCACCGCAACCCTGATGATATGCAGGCTGGTGCTCGGATTGCCGTGG